>JAAYKL010000084.1 GCA_012522445.1 Myxococcales bacterium
GCCGACGCTGCGGTTGCACGCGGAACCCCTGCGCCCGGTGGTGTCCGAAATTTTTCACCGCCGCTCGCGCGGGCACCGTTGGCTGCGCAGCTTTGTGTACGGCGACTACCAGTTGGCGGTGGACGTCATCCACGGGGGCCGCATGTTGTTTCACCTGGGCGAGGACCCCGCGCAGCGATACAACCGCTACGACAAGGCGCCCGACGTCGCGCAGGTGCTGGAGTCGCGTTACGAGGACTGGTCGCAGCGGCCTGCTGTGGATGCGGCGGCCTGTGTGCCCGGCGTAGATAGAGATGGCCCGCAGGGGTTTGTCTTCGGTCGGTTTTGACGCATGGATGGATGGCAGTGGAACGGTTGAACCAAAAAGTACAGCACGATCTCGAATGGGCGCACCTGCTGGCGCACTTGGCTTCGCGCGCCCACAACGAGGTGGCCAAGCGCTTGTGTCTGGCGTTGCCGCTGCGCGACAAGGACGAGGCCTGGGCGCACCTGGCATTGGTGGGGGAGTTTCTGCGCTGCATCGACGCCGACGACGCGCCGCCCGTGTTGGACGCGCCGGATGTGGGCGAGGCCCTGGCGCACATCCGCTCGGACAGCGCCGTGCCCGCGACCTGCCTCATCGACGTGGCGGCCAACCTCAAGCGCTTCGGTGCCCTGGCCCGCTACCTGCAAAACCGCACCGATGTGTGCCCGAAAAATGCGGCGCTGGTGTTGCCGCCCGAGGTGGTGCCGTCGCTGATCTCGCTGGCGCGCCTGGCCGCCGAAATCGAGTCGACCTTTGAGCCCGACGGCAGCATTGCGGACACCGCCAGCTCGGAGCTGCAGCGCCTGCGCGCCCGGACGCAATCCCTGCGCCAAAACCTGCTCGTGGCCCTGGAGCGCATCGCGGAGCAGCACGCCGACGTGTTGCAGGACCGCACCATTACGCTGCGCAACGACCGGTTTGTGCTGCCGGTTCGCGCCGACGCGCACCGCCCGTTAAGCGGCATTGTGCACGGCACCTCGGGCAGCGGCGCCACGATGTTTGTCGAGCCCGAGCGCGCGGTGGGAATGGGCAACGATTTGACCCTGGCCCGCGAAGCCGTGGTGCGCGAAGAGCAGCGCATTTTGAACGCCCTGCGCGGCGGTGTGCGCGACATGCTCGACGAGGTGTCCTACGCCTGCCAGCAGGTGGCCGCGGTGGAGGTGCGCATTGCGGCGGCGCGCCTGGCCTGGGATTTAGACGCCGCGGTGCCGCAGCGGGGCCGCGACGGAGAGGTGCGCCTGTTGCGCGCGCGTCACCCGCTGTTGCAACTGCAAAAAGAGCGCGTCGTGCCCAACGACATCGCGCTGAAGCCCGGGCACACGCTGCTGATCTCGGGCCCCAACGCCGGCGGCAAAACCGTGCTGCTCAAGACCGCCGGGCTGCTGTCCCTCATGCTGCAAGCGGGCCTGCCCATCAGCGCCGACCCCGACTCCACCGTGGACATCCCCGACGCCGTGCTCTCCGACATCGGCGACGATCAAAGCATCGACCTGGCGCTGTCCACCTTCTCGGCGCACATGCAAAACATCGCGGCGATCCTCGAGCGTGCCACCCAAGGTGCGGTGGTGTTGCTCGACGAGCTCTGCGCGGGCACCGATCCCATCGAGGGCGCTGCCCTGGCCGCGGCCATCCTCGACAAGCTCAACGCCTTTGGCGCCATGACCTTGGCCACGACGCACTTCGACGCCCTGAAGACCCACGCCCACGAATCGCCGCGCTTCACCAACTGCGCCACGGGCTTCGACGCCGCCACCGGCCAGCCGACATACCGCATCCACAGCGGCGTGCCCGGCGCCTCCAGCGCCCTGGAGACGGCCCTGCGCTACGGCATCCCCGCGTCGGTTATCAACAGCGCCCGCAAAGCCATCCCCGAGGGCGTGCGGCGGTTGTCCGATGCGGTGTCCGCGCTGGAGCTGGCCCGCGAAGACCTGTTGCGCGAGCAGCGGGCCGCCGCCCAAGAGCGCCAAGAGAGCGCGGCCCACAACCAGGCGCTGCAGGCCGAACTGGCGCGTTTGAAGGCGCGCGACGACAAGCTGCTCAGCCGCGAATCCGAGCAGCTCTGGGCCGACATCCGCGCCGCCCGCGACAAGGTACGCACCGCCGAAAACACCCTGCGGCGACGCCAGGCCTCTGCGGCGCAAATCCGCACGGTGCGCGACGAGGTGAACGCCGTCGCCGAACAGCTCGCGCCGGGGGCCGCCTTGAGCACCACCGACATGGACGCGCTGCCGGGGGTTCCGGCGCAGGCCGATCAAGTGCGCAGCGGCGTCGCGGTGTACGTCGTCTCCATGGCCAAGGAGGGCACGGTGGCCGCCGATCTGCAGGGCAACACCGTGTTCGTCGCGGTGGGGCGGATGCAGTTGCGGGTGCCATTGTCGGACCTGCGCGTGCTCAAACCCGCCGCACAAAAAAAACGCGGCCCCGCCAAGCCCCGCCAAGCCCCGCCCGTCGCCGCCGACTTTGCCGCCGCGCCAGTCTCGGTACCGGTGGCCGTCCGCACCGACAGCAACACGTTGGACGTACGCGGCCTCACCGCCGACGAGGCCGTCGATCGCCTGGACGCCTTTCTCGACAGCGCCCTGCGCAGCGCCTGGGACGTGGCCTTTGTGCTACACGGTCACGGCACCGGTGTGTTGCGAAACGCCGTCCGCGCGCACGTGGCCAATTCGCCCTATGTGAGCGATGCACGGCCCGGCACCCGCGACGAGGGCGGAGACGGCATCACCGCGTTGTTCTTGCGCTAGCGCGCTTTCATTTATAACGCCGAAATATGCGGGCCCTGGATGCCGCGCTTTCGAAAGGCGCCGCGGCAATCGAGGATGAGGGGCAGGGCCTCGGCCAACAGCGCGTAATCGAAGGCGTCGTGGTCCGTGACGAGCACTGCGGCGTGGTACGTGGACAGGCTTTGGGGCGTGACCGCCGCCATGTCGCAGGGCAGCTCGCCCGTGGACGGCGGCACATGCGGATCGACGCCGTGCACCACCGCGCCCTTTTGCTGCAGCAACTGCAGGATGCGCAGGGCCGGGGATTCGCGCAGGTCGCCCACGTTTTTTTTGTAGGCCAGCCCGGCGATGAGGACGCGCGTGCCCTTGAGGGGGCGCTGGTGATCGTTGAGGAGCGCGGCGAGCCGCTCGACCACGATGCGCGGCATGTTGTTGTTTAAGTCGGTGGCCAGGGCGATGAAGCGGCTGTGGTACCCGACGCTGCGGGCCTTCCAGGCCATGTAGATGGGATCGAGGGGGATGCAGTGTCCGCCGATGCCCGGCCCCGGATAAAAGGGCATGAAGCCAAAGGGCTTGGTGGCGGCGGCGTCCACGATGTTCCAGATGTCGAGGTCGAGGCGGTGGGCCATGAGGGCAAACTCGTTGACCAGGGCGATGTTCACCGCGCGGAAGGTGTTTTCGAGGAGCTTGGTGGCCTCGGCCTCTTCGGGCGAATGCATCTCGATGACGTCGGTGGTGAGCGCGCGGTAAAAGTCGGCGGCGAGGGCGGTGCAGGCCGGTGTGATGCCGCCCACGATCCGCGGCGTGTTGTCGATGCGCCAGTGGGGGTTGCCCGGGTCGATGCGCTCCGGGGCGAAGGCGACGAAGACGTCGTGGCCGATGCGCCAGTTGTGCGCGCGCTGCAGCGGGGCCGCCACGAGCTCGCGGGTGGTGCCGGGCCAGGTGGTGGACTCGAGCACCAAGAGCGCCCCGCGTTTTAAGTGGGGCAGCAGGGCGTCGATGGCCGCGGTGATGAACGAGGGGTCGGGCTCCTGGTTGCGGCGCAGGGGCGTGGGCACGGCGATGCAGATGCAGTCGGCGTCGGCCAAGTCGGCGTAATCGTCGGTGACGCGCAGCCCGTGGGATTGCCGCGCGTTCTGTGCGGCATCGGGGTCGGTGTCGAGGCCCACCACGCGAAAGCCCGCGGTCTCGGCGGCCAGGGCCAGGGGCAGACCGACGTAGCCCAGCCCCACCACGCCCACTGTGGCCTGCCGCGCGGCAATGTTTTGGTGCAGGGCGTGTTTCATTGGGGGGCGCCAGCGCGCAGGTGCACGATTTTGGCCCAGGCCCGGCGCGGAGAATCGGCGCGCAGCGATGTGTGCTGGGCGGCGAGCCAGTCGCGCAAGGGGCGGGCGAAGAGGTCGTCGCGGGGCTTGAGCCAATCGCTGGGCAGCAGCGGCCGCATGGCGTTGAGCAGGCGGCGGGTGTTGAAGGGCGACCACAGCCCCGGGATGACAGCGGCCATGGCGGTGGCGAGGTCTACGTCGGCGAAGGGCAGCCGGATGTCGATGCGGTGGGCGGCGGCGGCGGACTCGAAGTGGCGGATTTTGTTTTGGATGAGGTCGAAGGCGATCCACAGGGCCGAGAGGTGGCAGAAGGGATGGCCCCGGCCGATGTGGGCTTGCGCGTCGTCGAGGGGGCGGTAGGCCTGGAGCGCTGCCTGGACATTTTCGCTGCCCATGACGTCGGCCAGCTCCCAGGGCATGAACAGGCCCTTGCCCGCGAAGTAGGCGCTCACCATGCGGCTGCCCGGGTGGTTGAGGCGGCGGATGCGCGTGAAGCGGTCGGTGGTGGAGAGGCCGTCGAGCAGGGCGCCCATGGCCGGCGCGAGCCCGGGGATGCGGGTGGGCACCGAGACGAACGACGCGAAGGCGGTGCGCGCAAAGGCGGGGCTGGCCCCCAAGAAGGCGTCGGAGCCCGCTCCGGTCAACACGGTTTGCAACCCGGCTTGGGCGGCGGCGCGCGCGACAAACCAACTGCTGACGTGCCCGGCCATGGGCTGATCCATGGCGTCGACCATGTCTTCGAGGCCGTTGCGAAACTCGGTGCGCGAGAGCGTGACGGTGGTGTGCTGCGCCCCGTAAAACGCGGCGATGCGCTCGGCCCGCTGGGCCAGGGAGTTGGGGCCTCTGTCGCAGCCCTCCAGGCACAGCGTGACGGTGCGGACGGGGTCGGGTTGCGCCTCGCTGGCCATGGCCAAGATGGCGCTGGACGCGGGGTCGGCGGAGAGGAGCACCCCGGTGGCGCGCGTGTCAAAGGCTGTTAACGCCCGCGACGTGGCGCGCAGCAAGGCGGTGCGCAGCGCATAGGCGGCCTCGGCTTCGTCGGTGTTTTGGGCGCAGGTGTCGTTGTAGAGCGCGGCGCCGGACCAGTAGGTTGTGGGCGCCTGGACGCCGTTGTCGTCGGCGACGAGGTAGGTGCCCGGCCGCAACGAGGAGATGGCGTCGCAGTGCGTCAGGGGTTCGGGGATGGTGCCCCAGAGGAAGAACCCGGCGGTGCCCGCGAGACTGGGGGTGCGCGGGATGCTGCCGTCGGCCAACAGCGCGTTGATCGTGGAGGCGGCGCGCAGGGCTTGGTCGGTGGCGCTGTAGTACAGGGGGCGCTGGCCAAAGGGGTCGCGGGCGGCGAAGAAGCGGCGCTCGTGGGCGTCCCAGATGGCCAGGGAGAAGGCCCCGCGCAGCTTGTGGAGCATCCGGTGGCCCCAGCGGTGGTACGCGCACATCACCACCTCGGTGTCGGAGGAGGAGAAGAAGCGGTAGCCGATGTCGTAGAGGTGTTGCTTGAGCGTGAGGTAGTTGGTGATGGCGCCGTCAAAGACCACGCGGTAGCGGTGGTCGTAGCTGTGCATCGGTTGTGCTGCGGCGGTGTTGTCGCTGAACAGGGGCCACCGGCGGGCTGCCAGACCCACGCGGCCGTCCTCGCTCACCCAGTCGCCCGCTTCTTTGGGCGCGCGCGATTTCATGGCGTCGCGCATGCGGCAGAGCGCGTCGCGGTCGACAGGTGCCGTTGTGTTGAAGTGGTAGGTGGCGGCCCATCCGGTCATGCCCATGGTCCCTTTCTGCTGTGGGATATTGTTGGGTCGTGTCGGCGGATTTGTCTAATCAAAAAACACATGGCGCCACCGGGCTCACGGGTTGAGATCGCGGATGCGCCGCACCAGCTCGATGGCGGGGCGCGCGTCGTCGATGCCCAGCCCGCGACCGGCGAGGATTTCTTCGTACACGCGGGTGTGCAGGTCGGTGAAGCCGTCGGAGAAGAGCACCTCGTCACCGTCGACGCACATGCGGCGGAAGGTGCTCTGCCCGGCCTGGCGCGCGTGGTCGGGCAGCTCGTTCATGTCCACCGAGAGGCGCCACGAGACATCGGCGTGGGCCAGCGAGAGCTCCCCGGTCATGGTGGCGGGGGTTTTGCGCGCGACGGCGACGCGGTCGGCCGGACCGAAGAGCCACAGCAGCGCGTCGAAGAAGTGAATGCCGATGTTGGCGGCCAGCCCGCCGGACTGCGTCTCGCGGCCCTTCCACGAGGCGTGGTACCAGGGTCCGCGGCCGGTGATGTAGTCGAGGGTCACGCGCTTGCGCGGGCCTTGGGTTGGCCCTTGTGCGCGCAGGGCCAAGAGCGCAGGGTGCAGCCGGAGCTGCAGCACGGTGAAGACGCGCCGCCCGGTGTCCGCTTCGATGCGGGAGAGCTGGTCGAGGTTCCACGGGTTGATCACCAGCGGCTTCTCGCAGATGGCGTCGGCGCCGGAGCGCAGGGCGAGGCGGACGTGGGCGTCGTGCAGGTAGTTGGGCGAGCAGATGGAGACGTAGTGAATGCGCGCCCCCTTAGGGCCGCAGCGGCGCTTCTCGAGGTGGCGGTCGAAGCGCTCTGTCTCGGTGAAGAACTGCGCGTCGGGGAACCAGCGGTCGAGCACCCCCACGGCGTCGTGCGGATCGACGGCGGCGCAGAGGCGGTGTCCGGTCTCGAAGATGGCCTTCATGTGGCGGGGCGCGATGAAGCCCGCGGCGCCGATGAGGGCGAAGTTTTTTGTATCGGCGGTGTGTTTTGTGTCGGCGGTGTGGGTCATGCGGGGGGGTTGGCCTTGTGCTGCAAGTACCAGCGGTAGGTGTTGTCGATGCCGTCTCGCAGCGAGGTGGTGGCGCGCCAGCCCAACTGCGCGAGTCGAGAGACGTCAAGGAGCTTTCGCGGCGTGCCGTCGGGCATGTCGTCGTCCCAGAGGATGTCGCCCCGGTAGCCCACAACGCTTTGCACGAGGGCGGCCAGCTCGCGGATGGAGACGTCTTCGCCCACGCCGACGTTGAGGAAGACGTCGCGCGGCTTTGGCGTAAAGCGCTGCATGAGGAAGACCAGGGCGTCGGCCAGGTCGTCGACGTACAGGAACTCGCGCCGCGGAGTGCCCGTGCCCCAGAGGGTGACGCGGGGCAGGTCGCGCATTTTGGCGTCGTGGAATTTGGCGATGAGGGCGGGCAGCACGTGGCTGGTCTCTAAGTCGAAGTTGTCGCCGGGCCCATAGAGATTGGTCGGCATGGCGGCGATGAAGTCGGTGCCGTGTTGCCGGTTGTAGCTCTGGCACATGAGGATGCCCGCGATTTTGGCGATGGCGTAGGCGTCGTTGGTGGGCTCTAGC
>JAAYKL010000085.1 GCA_012522445.1 Myxococcales bacterium
CCTGAACCGCTCCATCTGGATGAACCTGAACCATGCGCGAGCAGCGATCCACGAATACATTGAAGTGTTTTACAACCAAATCAGAAGACACTCGACCAACGGCAACATCAGCCCGGCTGCGTACGAAAGGCTTTACAACAACGCTGCGAAAGCAGCATAACCGATCTGTCCACTAAAACGGGTGAAGACCAAATGAATGGAGGTATTCATGAATCACATGATCAAAACAGTCCTCATGGGGGCATTGGTGTTTTGTTGTCCCTTGCTTTGCATCCTGGGCTGCTCTGATGATGCCGCTTACGAAACCAACAATGACAATGTCGACAGCGATACCGGTAAGCAAAACGGTAACGACACTGGCAAACAAAATGACAGTGACAAACAAAACGACAGTGATACCGACAAACAAGGTGAAAGCGACAGTGACAACGGGCCGGGTGCAGATACGAGCAGACCAGACACTTCGGAGCCTTCGGGCCCCTTGACTTGGGTGGACGAAACCACCGATCTGGAGTGGCAACGCACACCACCCGAAGACGAAATGGAAGCAGGGGATGGCATTAAGTACTGTGACGACTTAGACCTCGACGGCCACCAAGATTGGCGGCTTCCCAATCTCTCCGAGCTGCGCAGCCTCATCAGGGGATGCCCGGTCACCGAAACCGGCGGCGAGTGCCCGCTTACATCTGAGTGTGTAGATGTTGGCGGTCCCGCCTCATGTTATGAGGATTATTCAGAGACATATAGTTGCACCAGGGGATGTTCTTTTCGGGAGGAGG
This sequence comes from Myxococcales bacterium, assembly GCA_012522445.1. Classification (GTDB taxonomy): domain Bacteria; phylum Myxococcota_A; class Polyangia; order JAAYKL01; family JAAYKL01; genus JAAYKL01. The sequence goes on from JAAYKL010000085.1 coordinate 780, forward strand.
AGTGTTATTGGCCCAGTGAACTCAGTGGCCCATGTCGTTTTTATTGGTCCGATTCACCAAAATCTAGCTCAGGGTATTTAAACTATTATATTTCTTTCGCCCACGCTCATCTTAACACGCGTCATATCTCAGAAAAATTTAAATACAAAGTCCGTTGTGTGCGAGGAGGCTAATTCACTAAAGCATTAACTCTTCGCTTCATTCTTCATTAAATTTTTCATCAAACGCTATCATTCGCAAACCCACGCCAAAACGAAAAAGGTTCCCTCGTTTTGCGCCATCGGGCAATCTGTTTGCCATTTAAAGCGGTAAACAGCGTAGCTGTGCATTTCTTCCAATCTTGCTCTTATCGTTCAGGGGCGTTGTTGGTCGCGCCTATGGCGGCGGGGATGTGACGCGGTGCAGGCCCTGGGCGTGGATGCGGAAATCGAGCGGCGCAAATCCCGCCTGGGCGGCTTGTTCGGAAAAGGCGACGGCGTCGGCGTCGCGGACAAACACGGCCATGGCCACATCGCCACCACCGGCACCCGAGGGCTTGGCCGCCCCACCCAGCTCCGCAGCGAGCGTGCGAATCTGCGCGTGGGCTGGGGTGACGATGGGGGCGCCGCTGGCCTCACCGAGACGCTGCATCTGCGCGCCATAGGCCTCGGTGAGGGCGACGATGTCCGGCGCGTCTCCCCGCTGATACGCCTCCGCCAGCGATAGGGCCAACCCGGCAAGGGCGTCGAAGCAGTGCCGGTGCTGCGCGGGCTGTTGGCGCTCCAGCCGCTGTACATCGCGCATGAGGGCCACGGTGGAGGCCGGGGCGCCGGTCCACACAAAGCGGTGGTGCACCTGGGGCGCGGCGATGGCCACGGGCACCGCACCGCGGCGAAACAAAATGGTGCCGCCCATGACCGACGTGATCACATCGGCACCGGAGCCCTTCTTCCCCTGGGCTTCGTAGTGGGCGCGCTTGGCGGTCTGCCCGATCTGCGCGCGGTACGCGTCGATGTCGAGCCCGGCCCAGGCAAAGAGCGCACCGGTGGCCGCCGCAGCGACAGCCGCCGACGAGCCGATGCCGATCTTTTGTTGCCCAATGGCGAAGCCCTCGTTGTGGACGTGCAGGTTGGGCAACTGCCCCGGGTTGCGCTCGTAGCGCGCGTGCAAGAAATCGGTGACCGCGCGGTTGACATGGGCGATCAATCCGTTGCGCGGGTGGTTCTCGGCGGTACAGCGCGCGTACATCCAGCGGTCGACGGCGGACACGATGGCCGGAGCGCCGCGCAACACCGCGTACTCCCCGCTCAAAAACAGTTTGCCCGGCGCGGCCACACAAAGCTCAGGCATGGCGCAGCACCTCGGAGAAGCCCGCCCGGCGCAGCGCGGCAAACAGGTCGTCGTCAGCGGGGTCGGCCAGCACCAAGGCGCAGCCACCACCGCCGCCACCGGTGAGCTTGGCCCCCCACGCCCCGTGTTCCTTGGCGACGCGGCAGAGCTCGTCGAGGCGCGGCGTGGAGACCCCAAACCACCGCAAGATGGCGTGGTTCTCGTCGAGGCAATCCCCGAGGGCGGACCAGTCGGCGCCGGTGAGCGCGCGCTCCGCGGCATCGGTCAACGCATCGATGCGGCGCAGTCGTTCGCGGGCCTCGGCCGGGCGCTGCTCGCAAACCGCGGCGAAGCGGGCGACGGTGTGGGCGGTGTTGCCCGGCGTGTGGGTGTGAAAAATCGCCAGGGGCGGGGCCTTGGCGTCGATGGGCGCGATGGGCTGTCCGCGCCGAAACGCAAAGAGACCGGGTCGGCGCACCGCAGCGGCGTCGATGCCCGAAGGGGTTTGGTGAAACACGGTCTCGGCGGCCGCCACCGCAGCGTCGATGCGGCGACCATCGCCTGGCAGGCGCCAAAAATCCGCCAGGGCCCGGGACACCGCCGTGGCCATGGAGGCCGAAGCCCCGAGACCTGCGCGGCTGGGAATGGCAGCGTCAACGGCGATGTCCACCGGCACGTCGCGGGGGATATCCAGGGCCCGCCAGATGGCCTCGAGGGCGCGCATCATCGGCGTCGTCGCATTGTCATCATCATTCGCCGATGTCCCCAGGGCCGATGTCTCCAGGGCCAATGTCTTAAGCGGTATGTCCCATTGCCATTGCGGAACCGTGAGGCGCCCGGTGGCATCCGGGGCGAACGAAACGCGCGCTGCGATGCCCGGTGTCATACCCAGCACGATGGCCCGTCCACCGTGAACCACCGCGTGCTCGCCCGTGATGATGGCCTTGCTGCCCGCGACGCCGGTGCCGATCTGCTTCGTGTGGGACGTCATGTTCAGGCGTCTCGCTGGGCCATCTGTATCGCGAGGGCGCGCAGCGCGGACTTGCCCACCGGTGACACCGACATGCGGCTGAGCACTTGCAGGGCGCGGTCGGTGTGGTGCGCGATGGCCGACTCAACCGCGGCGATGGCCCCGGTGTGCCGAAAGATATCGAAGAAGGTGGCGATGTCGTTGTCGCTGAGGTGCGCGGCGCCCAGGTGCGCGTCGATGAAGGCGCGGGTGGCGGTGTCGGCGCGTTCCCAGGCCATGGCGACGAGGTGGGTCTTCTTCCCGGCGCGCAGATCGGAGCCCGTGGGCTTGCCCGTCTTTTCGGGGGCGCCAAACAAGCTGAGGAGATCGTCGCGGTACTGAAAGGCGATGCCCAGGGCGCTGGCGATGTCGCGCACGGGCACCAGGGCGCTGGCGGGGGCGTCGGCCAGGAGCGCGCCGAGCAGCAAAGGACCCTCGGTGGTGTAGCTCGCGGTCTTGAGGCGCACGATGGTCTCGGGCGGCGCCGTTCCCAGCAGGTCGAGGGACTGGCCGCGGATGACGGTGCGGTGCATGTGGGCAAACAGGGCGGTGACGCGGGTGCGCCGCTGTGCATCTGCAATGTCGAGGCCCGCCATGAGGGACTCCTGCAGGGCGCAGGCGAGATCCCCCGCCAAGATGGCCTGCTGCATGCCCATGGCGTCGCTCTGGCAGCGCGCTCCCAAGGCCACGTGCACCGATGGACCGCCCCGGCGCGTCTCGTCGCCGTCCATGATGTCGTCGTGGATGAGGAAGTAGGTTTGCAGGAGCTCGACAGCCGCGGCGACATCGACGGTGGCCCCGTGGGAGGCCGCCACCGGATCGAAGAGCGCGGCGCCGATGTGCACCAGTTGGGCACGCAGGCGTTTCCCGCCCCGAAAGGTCAGGTCGCGCACGGCCTCGAGGAGCATGTCCTCTTGCGGGGTGGCTTCGAAGAGGGCCGGGAGCGATGCGGTGGTCGCGGGTTGGCGGACATCGTCGAAGCAGCGCGCCAGGCGCGCCTCCACAGCGGTGATGAAAGTCGGGTCGGGTATCATGGGATCGCGTTTCAATGTTTGGGGTAGGCGCTTGACAGGGCACCCTCGTGCCAGAAGCGGTAGCCGGTGTAGCCCGCCGCCGCAAAGAGACCCAGCACCGCGATGATCATGGAGGGGAACAGCGAGGTTTGGGTGAAGGGCACGAGATTGAGCCGGTGGTGAAACTGTTGGTATGTGCCCAGGTAGCCGATTTTGTCCCAGGCCACGGCGAAGAGCCCCGCAAAGGCGAGGCCCAAAAAGGCGAGGAAGAGCAGCGTGACCCAGTCGCTGTTGCTGCGGGCCGAGAAGTAGCCGATGACGTAGCCAGCGGTGGCCGCCAGGGGCGAGGCCAAAAGGGCCATAACGTGGATGCCCAGGGCGGTGCGGCTGGTGTCGATGAGGTACATCCAGGCCCAGTCGGGATAGAAGGCGGTGAAGTAGGCGCCGGCGGGCAAGGTGAGCAGCACTTGAAACAGGGCGATGACCGCGAAGTAGCGGTTGTAAAAGATGGGGCGCTGCAGATTTTTGATCTGCACCCGGGCCCCGTAGGCGGTGGACGCGCCAAACATCATGTTAAAAACAACGAGCATGGGAATGGTCATGCGGGGGTTTCCTGTCGCTTGTCGGTGCCGGTTTCCAATGGCCCAATCTAGCGCGAAGTGGCGGGCAGAACAACGGGCAAACGCGCAAGCCCAAGCGGGAGCGGCGCCCAGGTGCGGGCTAGGGGGTCTTCTCGGCGAGCATCTCGGCCAGGGCTTCGGCGGGCAGGTCGGATGACAGGGCGTAGATGACGCCGTTGCGCTCGGTCATGGCCACGTTGTAACCGCGCCGCGTGCCCACCAGTATCTTTTGCCCGTGGACGACGCGCACGTTGCCGCCGCGAATGTGGAGGTTCTCGGCGGGGAAGACCATCAGGGAGACGCGGTGGCCATCCAGGGCGTAGGTCATGTGCGCGGCCTGTTGCGCCTGCACGTTGGAGACGCGCGCCCCTTCAAAGTTCGCCCGGCGCAATCCGGGGGCCGGCGCTTGCACGGGGAAGTCCAGCTTCCCGCGAAACCAGTGCTGTGCCTGCCCGGGGTCGGAGCCGGTGACCTCCATGGGCAGCGGGCGGTTGTGGCGCAGCACCACGGCGTCGAGCACCTGGGCCACGGCGGTGTCGTCTTCGGCGGCGCGGCGCCAGGGCGTGGCGGTGGCGGCGACAATGATGACGGCGGCGGCCGCGGCGGTGAGGGCAGCGGCGGTCACCCAGGGATGCGGTCGGGGACGCGCGGCGCGTTGGATGCGTTGGCGCAAGGCGTCGGGCGCGGCGGTGCGCAGGCCGATGTCGCGGATCTCGCGCTTCATCGCTTGTTTGAGGTTCAGCAGGTCGCGGCACGAATCACACGCGGCGAGGTGCGCATCGAGCTGCAGCACGGTGGCGGCGTCGAGCTCTTCGTCCATATAGGCGTCCACGAATTTTCGCGTGATGGCACAGGTCATGATGCTCCTTTCTGTCGCTGTCTCCACGACCGCATGTCCGTCAAGACATCGCCCCGGTCTTTGTCGTCGCCCCGGTCTTTGTCGTCGCCCCGGTCTTTGTCGTCGCCCCGGTCTTTGCCGTCGCCCCGGTCTTTGCCGTCGCTCTTGTCATCGCCCACCGACAACCCCGCTGCCACCGCGTGATCCGCTAGCTCGCGCTGCAGCATTTTTCGCCCCCGGTGCAGGCGCGACATGACCGTGCCGATGGGGCACCCGAGCATGTCGGCGATCTCGCGATAGGAGAACTCCTGCATGTCGCACAGGATCACCGGCATGCGGTACTCCTCGGGCAACTCGGCCAGCGCGTCTTCGAGGTCGCGCGCAAAAAAGGTGCGCAGCAAGTGGTTCTCCGGATCGCTGGCATAGGCGCGGGCCTGGGCGTTCAACACGTCGTCGTAGATGGGCTCCACGGCGGCGCGTTCGATGTAGCGGCGCTCGTGGCCCTTGCGGCGATAGGCGTTGATGAAGGTGTTGATGAGGATGCGGAAGAGCCACGCCTTGAGGTTGGTGCCGGGCGCGAAGCCCTTGGCAAAGCGAAAGGCGCGGACGTAGACGTCTTGCACCAGCTCTTCGGCGTCTTCGCGGTTTCGGGTGAGCTTCAGCGCCGAGGCGTACAGGGCATCGAGATGCGCGGTGCAGTCCGCTTCGAATTGCAATTGCGCCGATGATTTTTGAAACAGTTTTCGCATAGTTGGCGTTCGTCCTCGCTGTTGGGTACAACCACCCGCACACAGGCTTATTCCCGTTTCTTGTTTTGCTTTCACGCTTTTTTACTCTATAAATACGGATTCGAAACGATACGTTCGATTTGCGTGCGTATTGGCGCATCATCCCTCTTTTGCCAGGGAAATACCCGCCCATGGACACCGTGCCATGGCGAAACCAAAAAGGCGCGTGACAAAAGAAATGGGAGAAAACACCTTGGAGCACAACGACAAGCCCGAAACGACAACCGACGACACCGCATCGCAAAACAACTCCGATGAAATCGCCGTAATGAATGGCGATGAGGCGACCAGCCCCGACGAAGAAATCATCGCTGATCCCGCTGCACAAGTGGCCGAACTCGAGCAAAAGTGCGCCGAAGAACGCGACCGATACCTGCGCGCCGTGGCCGAGCTCGACAACTTCCGCAAGCGCACCCGCCGCGACATCGAAGACGCGCGCCACCGCAGCCGCGTCGAGGTCATCGAGGAGCTATTGCCCGCCTTCGACAGCATCGACATGGCGATGCGCGCCATCACGGTCACCGACGAAAACAAAGCCGTCTACGAGGGACTGATTATGATCAAACGGCAGTTCCTCACCGCCATGGATCGCTTCTCGCTCAAGGAGATCCCCGCCAAGGGGTTGGTCTTCGATCCCACGGTGCACGAAGCGGTGGGCTATGTGTCCTCAACCGACGTCCCCACCGGCAGCATCATCGCCGAATCCTTTACGGGCTACACGCTGGGCGACCGCCTGCTGCGGGCCACCAAGGTCATCGTCTCGTCGGGGCCACCCGAGGCCAGCGCTGACGACGCGTCGTCCCCGGAGGTGGCGGAAGAGGCGACGGAACCCCCCCCCAACGATGCCGCGCCCAACGACACACCGGCTGACACGGCCTCCGACGCGCTACCCGATGCGCCGGACACCGCCGCCGAGACGGAGTAGAGGTACGCCATGTCAGAAGGACCCATTATCGGAATCGACCTCGGCACCACCAACTCGTGCGTAGCGGTGGTGATCGACAAAGACGCCGTGGTTATCCCCAACGCCGAGGGCAGCCGCACCACGCCCTCCATCATCGGCTTCATGGAGAGCGGCGAGCGCCTGGTGGGCAACGTCGCCAAGCGCCAGGCCGTCACCAACGCCGAAAACACCATCTACTCGATGAAGCGCCTGATGGGCCGCACCTTCGACTCGCCCGAGTCCCAGCGGCAGATGCAAATGTGCCCTTACGAAATTGTCTCCGCCGACAACGGCGACGCCTGGGTCAACGTGCGGGGCCGCAAGATGAGCCCCCCCGAGCTCTCGTCCATGGTGCTGTCCGACATGCGCGCTGTGGCCGAATCCTATCTCGGCACCACGGTGTCCCGCGCGGTGGTCACGGTGCCGGCCTATTTCAACGACGCCCAACGCCAGGCCACCAAGGACGCCGGGACCATCGCCGGCCTCACCATCGAGCGCATCATCAACGAGCCCACCGCCGCCGCGCTGGCTTACGGCATGGAGCTAGAAGACACCAGCCGGCGCCGCATCGCCGTATACGACTTGGGCGGGGGCACCTTCGACATCTCCATCCTCGAAATGGACGACGGCGTCTTCTCGGTCAAGGCCACGAG
>JAAYKL010000086.1 GCA_012522445.1 Myxococcales bacterium
AACCACGGCGGATGTCGGGGACAGCGCACAGCAATGCATCGGCGAATTGGCGCGCCGCGCACAAGACAACCCCGCCTGGGTCGATGCCCGCGGAACGGTGCACCGCGTGCCCACCATTTGGGATCAAGTCAGCGATGGAGATGACCTGCCGCCGCCGACGACGGGGTCGTTCGCTGGCTCCTGCGACACCATTTCCGCCCAGGGCATTTGCGTCAATTACAGCGGCGTCCAGCACACGGCCCAGGGAGCCCGCGATGCCTGCGTGGGGTCGAACGGTGTGTACAGCACGCTGGAGTGCCCCGCGGCGGGCGCCTTGAAAGCCTGTTACAATGCGGATCCTCTGAGCGGGGTGGTGGCCAACACCCAGGGCAAAGAGGTCATGGTGGTGTTTTATCCGCCCCTGATGGACGACGAGGCCGCGTCGCAGCTCTGCACGCAGTACAAGGGTTCTTTGCAGCCCTATCCGTGAGCGTTGCAGCGGGTCTGCGGTCGGCGAAAATCCCCTACGGGAAATGCAACCGCTGGTTGAAAGCCGGGGATTCTGTGCCTACGATGAATGCATACCGCATTGTGCTGAACCTTCAGCCCGTCCGCTGAATCTTCGGCCAGTCTTAAGGAGTGTCATGCGCCGAATGTTTGTCCCCGTACTGTTTTGCTTCGCCGCGACGCTGTTTGTGCCCACCGCGCACAGCGACGACAGCGATGTGATGGCCGCCGCCGCCGAGTCCTTTGCCCAGGGGCGCATCGCCTACCAAGCCGGTGACTACGCCGTGGCCCTGGAGCTCTTCACCGAGGCCTACAACCTCTCGGGCAAACACGACATTTTGTACAACCTCGCCCTGTGCAGCGAAAAGCTCGGCGACAGCAACAAGGCCATCGCGTTCTACGAACTCTACCTCGACGAAAATCCCGACGCTGCGGATGCCGACGCCGTGCGCGCCACTGTCACACGCCTGCAAAACCCCGACGCCGACATCGATGCCGATGCGGACGCAGATGCCGATGCGAATGCGAATGCGAATGCCGATGCGAATGCGAATGCCGATGCCGGTGCCGGTGCGAACGCTGCTGCCCCGGAGCCCTCTCCCGGTCCCATCGTCGAAGAACCGCGCTCCCAGGCGACCCCAGTCGCCGCGTCGCCCTCCGAATACCAACGCCGCCAAAAACGCCGCGTGGCCCAGGGTGTCCTCATGGGCAGCGGTGCCCTGTTGGCGCTGTCGGGCACTGTCACCGGCTCTGCCGCCCTCAAACGCCAGCACACCTACGAGCAAATCTGCGCCCCGGACTGCTCGGCGCGCAAGGCCGACAAAGTGCGTAACTTGGCCCTGGCCACGGATGTGCTCGTCTTCACCGGCGCCGCGGTGGCGGTAGGCGGGCTCATTTGGTGGCTCGTCGATCTGCGCCGCGAGCACAAGCCCCAAGACGCGCCCGTGGCCCTCCGCGTAACGGGCACTGCCCTGCAGGGGAGCTTCTGATGCGGCGCGTCACCAACATTGCCAATGCGCTGCGCTCTGGGTTGTTCATCGCGTCCCTGCTGGCCCTTGGGCTGGGGGCCTGCTCGCTCATCCTCAACCCCGATGAGCTCGACAAAAAATCTCCCCCGGTGGACACGGGGCCGGAGTGCGAGACCCACGCCGACTGCGATGACGGCATCGCCTGCACCGAGGACACCTGCGACGAAAAGGGCCGGTGCCGCCACCTGCCGGACAACAATGTATGCGCGCCCCTGGAGCGCTGCGACCGCCTGCGCGGTTGCGTGGACAGCGGCGCCCAGTGTGCCTCCGACAGCGCCTGCGACGACGGCATCGACTGCACCATCGACGCCTGCGTGCAGGGCCTGTGCCACCACACGCCAAATCACAGCGCGTGCGAGCGGCCCGAGCTGCTTTGCATCACCGGCGCCTACTGCGATGTGAAGACCGGTTGTTACGAGGGCCACGAGCGCCTGTGCGACAAGCCCGAGGGGATCTGCCGCGACGCCACCTGCGACCCCGAAGACGGGAAGTGTTACGAGCACTGGATGGCCGGTGCCGACGACGACGACGACGGCTTTCTCGACGCGAGCTGCGGCGGCGATGACTGCGACGACGAGGACGCGGCGGTCTTCCCCGGTGCCCAAGAGGTGTGCAGCGGCAAAGACAACAATTGCGACGGCTTCATCGATGTGGTCTTCGACGAGGTGTTCGTCGATGTGGCCGAGGCGGCGCAACTGCACGGCGTCGTGGTGGCCCACAGCGACACGCACGTCGCGGTGGCTTGGCAGAGCGGTGCCGGGGCCGAGCGAAAAACCTGGGCGCGCGTCTTCACCGCCGAGTTCGCGCCGGTGGGATCGCCCTTGCAGCTCAACACCGCCGCGGGCACCGCCAAGGGGGTGGCCGAAACCGGGGTGGCCCTCGCCAACGTGGACGGCGTCTTTGTGGCGGCCTGGGGCACGCGCCCGAACCAGTCCCCGCCCGCGCTCAATGTGGCGGCCTTGGTGCCGAGCGGTACCGCGCTGTCCTTGGCCGACGCCCACACCGTCGATGTGCGCGCCGATGCCACCGCCGTGGTGTCGCCCGCCCTTGTCGCGTTGCACACCGAAGCCACGCCGCGCTGGGTGCTGGCCTTTGGCGTGTTGCACGCTGCGAACGCTTATGAGATCGCGCTGACCGACGCCCTGGCCGCGGCCCCGGTGCTCCTCGATGCGGGCACCGGAATCACCGATGCCGTGGCGTTGGCGGTGGTTCCCGATGCAGTCAGTCCCCAGGTGCACGTGGCCTGGACCGCTGGTCCTGCAGCGAACAAACGCATCCGCGCGACGCACCTCGAAGACGCCGCGGGCTGGACCGCGCTGCCGGGATACCCCGCCGACATCTCCGACACGCAGGAGGTGCCGGGCCTGGTGCGCGACGCCGCGTGGCCGCAGCTCATCTGGAACGGCGAAATCAGCGGTGCGGATGCGCCCACCATCATCTGGCGCGAACAGCGCACCATCAATCTCAACACCGCGAGCACGGCGATTGTCCGCCACCTGGACGGCGCTCTTGAAGACGTGGTGCCGGCCTCCATCCGGGCGCCGCGAGGGTTGGCCGTCGCCTCATCTTCCGACATGCACTACCTGCTGCACATCAAGGACGCCTCCTCGTTGGCGGCGGTCCTAATGACGCTGGAGTTTTGGCAGTTCCGCGCGCCTCTCGCCCCGGCCTCAGCCCCGGTGGCCGCCACGCGCATGGCCGAGACGCGCCGCGATCCCAAAGACGCGGGCCCCGAACTGCAGCACATCGCCGCGCGCGCCCTGGGAGAGCGACACCTGCTCGTGGCCTTGGTGCACGCCGCCGACGACGGACAACACCACCTGCGCCTCGCGCGTTGGCAGGGCTGCATCCCGTTGCCGTAAGGGCGGCGGTCGCACATGACAGCGGGCATCCTCATCATCGGCACCGGCGGCACCTGTATCGACATCCTCGAGATCGCTGAAGACCGGCACCGCGCGGGTTTGGGACCGCCCTGCATCGGCTTTGTGGCGGTGCACGACGACGCCCCGAAAAGCTTGGAGTCCCTGCCGGTGTGGCGCGAGGCCGATGTTGGGTCCCTCGACGCCGACGCGCTGTTCGTCAACGGCACCGGCAGCCCCAATACCTACGCCCAGCGCGGCGACATCCCCGCCCGGTTGGCGCTGTCCGCCAAGCGCTTCGTCACCTTGGTTCACCCGTCGGCCTACGTGTCGTCACGGGCTGTGCTGGGGCGCGGTGTCGTCATTTTTCCCCAGGCGGTGGTGCACGCCCGCGCGGTCATCGGCGACCACGCCCTCGTCTTGTCGCGCGCCCTTATTGGACACGACTGCCGCGTGGGAGACCACTGCATCGTCGCCGCCGGGGCGCAGCTCACCGGCCGCGTCGCCGTGGGAACAACTGCGTACATCGGGGCCAACGCCACGGTGCTGGGCGATTTGTCCGTGGGCGCCCAAAGCCTGGTGGGGGCGGGCAGCGTGGTCACGCGCGACGTAACGCCGCGCCAGGTGGTGGCCGGTGTCCCCGCGCGGTGGCGGCGCAATATCACGTGAAAACGCGGACACCACGCGAAGATCAGGGCACGTAAAAACACACCGGATGGATGGCAATCGGGGCGGATAGGAACTTTTTTTGGTCCGCGCGCGTTGCTGCAGTAAAACCGGGGTGTTTCTATGGAAACCACGCAACCAAACAACGGAAGGGTGTTCATCATGATGAGAACGGTATGGACAATCGGGATGGTCGGCGCGCTGTTGCTGGCGGCTGGCTGTAACAAAAATGCCCAGGGCTCGGCCACCGCGCTGGCCCAAACCGACGGATACGACGGTCAGGGGGCTGGCGATGGCGCGGGCAGCGGCGGCGACGACGCGTCCTTGGGAGGGCGCAGCGCCGGGGACGGCAAGGAGTACGCCACCGGCGACATGCGCGATCTGTTGCTCACGTTGAAGCGCGTGCACTTCGCCTTGGACGGCGCCACCCTCACCGACGACGCCAAGACCGCCCTCACCGATGCGGCGGCACAGCTCCAGGATTATCCCGAGGTGAGCCTGTACGTCGACGGCCACACCGACAACCGCGGCACCGGCGAGTACAACATGTCCCTGGGCGAGCGGCGCTCCCGCACGGTGGTCAAGTACCTCACCGACCTGGGGGTGTCGGCGTCGCGCCTCAACGTCGTCTCTTTTGGCGAGGAGTTGCCGCTGGAGCCCGGCAGCAGCGAGCACGCCCTGGCCCGCAACCGCCGCGTCGATTTTCGCCTGATGCGCGGCGACATCGAACTCGTGCTCGAAGACGGCGACCTGGTCGACGACGAGGGCAAGCCCATCCCCTGACGCCCCCTCGCGCCCTCTCTGCGCCACCGGTTTTGCGCCCGCGGTTTGGCGTTGCAACCCGGCCCGGTTCTTTTAACATGGCCCCATGAAGCTCGTGGCTGACCTCCATGTACACTCCCGTTTTTCCCGCGCGACGAGCCGCTCCTTGGACTTTGTCGCCCTGCACCGCTCTGCCCTCGAGAAGGGGATCGACCTGCTGGGCACCGGCGACTTCACCCACCCGCAGTGGCTGGCCGAAATCACCGCGCAGCTCGCGCCCGCCGAAGACGGCCTGTTTCGCCTCAAACCCGCGCTGCGAGAGGCCGCCGAAGCCGGGCTGCCCAAGTGCCTACACGCGGACGTGCGCTTTGTGCTGCAAGTTGAAATCAGCAACATCTACAAGCAGGACGACGCGGTGCGCAAAAACCACAACCTCGTCTACGTGCCATCCATCGACGCCGCCGAGGCCCTCGCGAAGCGCCTCGCCACCATCGGCAACATCGCCTCCGACGGCCGCCCCATCCTCGGGTTGTCCGCCCGCGACCTGCTGGAGATCACCCTCGAGACCCACGACGACGCCTTCCTGATCCCCGCGCACATCTGGACGCCCTGGTTCTCCATGCTCGGCGCCAAGTCGGGCTTCGACCGCTGGCAGGACTGCTTCTTGGATCTGTCGGACCACATCTTCGCCGTGGAGACCGGCCTCTCGTCGGACCCGTCCATGAACTGGCGGCTGAGCGCCTTGGACGGCCTGACCCTGGTGTCCAACTCCGACGCCCACTCCGCCGCGCGCCTCGCCCGGGAGGCCACCCTGCTCGACATCGATCCGTCGTTTGGGGCCCTGCGCCGCGCCCTCAAGACCCGCGAGGGCTACCGGGGCACCCTGGAGTTCTACCCCGAGGAGGGCAAGTACCACCTGGATGGGCACCGCGCCTGCGACGTCCGTTTGTCGCCAGAGGAGACCCGCGCCTGCGGCGGCCTGTGTCCGGTTTGTGGGAAGCCCGTCACCATGGGAGTGGCGGGTCGCATCGACGCCCTGGCGGATCGACCGGTGGGCTTTCGCCCCGCCCACGCCGCGCCCTTCGAAAATCTCGTCCCGCTGCGCGAGGTGGTGGCGGAGGTGCTGGGGGTCACCCCGGGGGCGCAAAAGGCCGCGACCTGCGAACACCGGCTGCGCACCCAGCTCGGCGCCGAGCTCTTTATCTTGCGCCACGCCCCGCTGGAGGACATCGCCGCCGAAGGGGGGAGCGCCCTGGCCGAAGCCGTCCGCCGCGTTCGCACCGGCGAGATTCACCTGGACGGGGGCTTTGACGGCACCTATGGCACGGTGCGCATCTTCGATCCCGCAGAGCGCGACGACCTCTTGGGGCAGATGGCTTTTTTCGCCATGTCGCCGCCCCGCACATCCCCGGTGCGCGCCCGGACGCAATCCGCAGCCTCCGCGACAACGGCCTCCGCGACAACGAACACCCCTGCGCCTTCCGGGCGAAAGCAACCGGCGCCCCAGGGCGATCTCTTTGCCTTTGCCAGCGCCGCCGCCTTGGCCCGCGAAGAGCGACAGGGCGTGTTGAGCGCCGTGGTGCACGAGCCGCTCTTTGGCCTCGACCCAGACCAACACCGCGCCGCCACGCACCTGCGCGGACCCCTGCTGGTGGTGGCCGGTCCCGGCACCGGAAAGACGCGCACCCTGACCGCGCGCATGGCCCACCAAATCCAAACCGGCACCGCGCAGCCCGACCGCATGTTGGCCATCGCCTTCACGCGCCAGGCGGTGCTCGAGCTCGACGCGCGCTTGCAAACGCTGCTGCCCGCCAACCTGCCCGCCTTTCCCCAGGTCACCACGTTTCACGGCTTTGGCGCGATGATCCTCAAAGAGTTTGCCCCGGCGCCCCTGCCCACCCTTTTAGATGATGTCGAGCGCACGGCGCTTTTCGCGGCGCTGTTCCCGTCCGGCGATGTCCCCAAGGACGCCCTGGCGCGCATCAGCCTGGCCAAGCAAACCGTCGACCCGGCGGCTTTCTTCGCCGACGACCCGGCGGGGCAGGCGCTATTTGTGCGGTACGAGCAGGCCCTGCACGCGCAGCACCGCATGGACATCGACGACCTGGTGTGGCGCGCCCACCAGTTGGTGACGGACACCCCCGGCCTCGCCGCGTTCATCGCCCAGCGCTATCAATCGATCAGCGTCGACGAGTACCAAGACGTCAACGACGTGCAGGCCGCGCTGGTACAGCGCATCACCGACAACGGCCGCACCCTCATGGCCATCGGCGATCCGGACCAAGCCATCTACGGGTTTCGCGGCGCCCGCCCCGGTCACTTCACGCGCTTCGCCGCAGCCTATCCCTACGCCCGCACCATTTCCTTGGGCACCACCTACCGCCTCACCGATCGCATGGTGCGCGCGGCCCAGGGCATTCTCGCACCGGCGGGGGCCTACCGCACGCAGCGCCACGGCGTAAAGGTCGAGCTCATGTCCTGCCCCTCGGCGGCCAGCGAGGCCGTGCAAATCTCGCGGCGCATCGAGCAGCTCGTGGGCGGCACGTCCCTGCAATCTGAGTCACTGGGGCGCGGCGAAGAGGCGGGCAACTTCGGCTTCGGCGACATCGCCATCCTGGTGCGCACCCGGGCCCAGCGCGTTGAGATCGCCGAGGCGCTGCACAACGGCGGCATCCCCGTGTTGCCGGTGGGGGAGGGCGAGCCATTTGATCCGCGGGCGCAAAAGGTGGCCCTCATGACGATGCACGCCGCCAAAGGACGCGAGTTCGGCGCGGTCTTTGTCGCCGGTGTGGAGCCGGGCATCGTGCCCTTGTCCGCCGGGGGGCTGCAGAGCGACACCGACGAGGAGCGGCGCCTGTTGTACGTGGCGGTTACCCGGGCGCGCACGCTGTGCATCTTGAGCTGGGCCACCAAGCGCATTCTCTTTGGCGAGGCCCTGCCCGGCGGTCCGTCCCCCTTCTTGGCCGACGTGCCCGCAGACGCCGTGACCCGCATCAACGCCGAGATAAAGTCCCGCAAGAGCGCCGCGCAGTTAACCCTGATCTGAGCCTCTTCCCCGCAGGCTTCCCCGCCATCCACCGTTGGCAATTCCCATTGACGCGCCGCGCGCTTTCGTGGCAGACACGGCCATTGCGTTTCGCAATGTTCTTTTTCAATGCATGGATGCCAGACGAAGGGCGCAATGGTGCGCCCGTTGGGAAGTCGGTGAAATTCCGACGCGGCCCCCGCCACTGTAACCGGGAACGAAAGCGCTATCACAGCCACTGAAACACACTGTTTTGGGAAGGCAGCGCCACTAGGGAGATCCGGAAGCCAGGAGACCGGTCCGGCACACCTTGGGCCTGCGGGTGGCATGGCATACGACGAAGGTTTCCCCGTTGTGCGCGCACAATTCGCCGTGCACCCCGCGCCCTGGGCGCAAATGGAGTCGGGGACCTTCGTTCAAGGAGTTCGAGATGAAGACAAACAAGTGGTGGATGGTCGTGTTGGCATCGGCGCTGCTGGGCTTTGCGACAACGGCGTGCGACGACAGCGACGACGACAAAGACAACAACGTCAACGACGACGGCGCGGCGGCCATTCTCGGCACCTACAGCGACGAGTGGGACAGCACCTACGCCTTCACCGAAGACGCGGTCGCGGTGGTGTACCCGCCTTTCGACGAGGGCGACGATCCCTTTGAGGCGTCGAGCGAAATCGTTGCCTGGCACATCGACGACGAATTCTTTCTCGCCGACAACGGCGACGGCACCTTCTCCCGCTACGACTGGACCGTGCAGGAGAGCGCGCTGTACTACTGCCAAATCGAATACGCCGCCGCCAGCCTTGACGACGCCCAAGCCAACGACACCGCCAACCGCAGCGATCTCGCCGACAGCGGTTGTGGCGGCTTCCCCTGGACGCTGCTGACCCCCGTCACACGCTAACGCGCCCGCCCATTCTCACCACTCGTCGATCGCGTTTTGTGGCGCGTTTATTGGCCCAAGATGGTGGCGTAGGCCGCCTCTGAGCACTCGATGGCGCCGTCTTTCTTCGCGCGTTCGCGCAGGTAGTCCGCGGCGATTTGGATGCTCTCCCAGGCGGTCTCCAGGGAGAAGAACTGGTCTTCGGGGACGCCGGGGGCCAGGCGCAGGCGCTCTTCGAGATGCTCGGTGAGCGACGGGGCGGTTTGCAAGGTGCCGGGCCACTCGGGCAGGGGCGCGCGCACAATGGCGTGGGCCGCCAGTCCCGCCGGGTTGATCCGCAAGAAGAAATCGCGAAACTCCAGACGCCACTTGGCGGGCTCGGCAGAGGGACCGCGCCAGTCGGCGCCGAAGGTGCTCGCCAGGGTGATGCCGAACAGGGCCCCAAAGGAGGGCGCGAAGAGCTCGACCATGTTGTGGCGCACCACGTGGCCGGGCTCCGGTACCTCGCCGCGGTTCTCCTCGCAGACCACCGCTTCGGTGAAGGCGTCGAGCAGGGGCAGGGTGTCGTCGGTGATGTCGGGGGTCAGGCCGAAGCGCTGTTGGATGTGCGCGGCGGCGCGCTGGGCCAGTTGGGCGATCGTATCGGGGGTGTTCGGGGGAAGTGCAATCATGGGCGTTTACGGGTTCTCGTGGAGGTTGGGTGCGGTGGTGCGCTGCAACTGCACGGTGAGGGTTTGCTCGCGGTTGGGGATGACCGTTGTTACGTGTCGGCTGTAACCGGCGCGGACGATCTCAATGCGCACGGGCCTATTGCTCTTGGAGAGGCGCAAGGGGCGCGAGGTGTGAATGTCGCCGTCCACCAGCACGGTGGCGTCCGAGGGAGAGAGTTTGAGCCAGATGCTGAAGCGCTCGTCTTCGGCGTCGCCTTGGGCGTTGGCGGTGTTGTGCAGCGTGGCGGTGGTGCGCAGGGCGCCGGGGATGTTGCGCCCGGTGACGCTGTGGGTGTCGCGAAAGGGGCTTTGGTAGACGAAGTAGTAGTAGCAGGCGCCGCCCAGGGCGAGGATGAAGAGCACCTTGCCCCAGGGGACCACCAGCAGGGGAAAGCGGGTGCGCGCGCGGCCGATGTAGGGCTTGACGGCTTGGGCTTTGCGGCGGGCGCGTTGGCCTTCGGGGCCGATGACGTAATCGGTGTCAGAGACGTCGAGGGCGTGGCGGTCGCGCAGCAAGGTGCCCCGGCGATGCGGCGGTGTCTCGCCAAAGTCGAGCTCGAATTCGTCGCGTTTTTTTGGCGCCTTTTTGTATTTCTTTTTGGCGACGGGCGACAGGGGGATGACCGAGGGCATGCCCACTTCGGTGCGGCATTCGCGCGCATTGCGGGGAAAGCGCCCCACGGCCGCTGCCGAGAGATAGGCGATGAACTCCTGGGTGTTTTGAAAGCGGTCCAGGGGGTCTTTCGCCAGCGCGATGAGGCAGAGCTGCTCCATGGGCTCGCTAATTTTCGGGTTGATGGCCCGCAGCATCGGCACCGGGCGATGGGCGGTCTCCCGCATGATTTGTATGGGGTCTTGGCCGCTGAAGGGAAAGCGCCCGGTGAGCATCTCGTACAGGATGACGCCCACGGCGTAGAGGTCGGCGCGGGTGTCGATTTTGCCCCGGCCGTCTAGGGTCTCTGGGGCCATGTAGCCCGGCGTGCCCATGACGACGCCCTCTTCGGTTTGCAGTCGGCGCGGCGGTGCCTCCCGGTGGTTGGGGCGATTGGCGGCGCTGACCATGCGGCTCGCCCCCACGACGCCGCTAATCTTTGCGATGCCGAAGTCGAGGATTTTCACCTCGCGCTGCCCGTCGTCGTTGCGGGTCAAGAAGACGTTTTCGGGCTTGAGGTCGCGGTGAATAATGTTGCGCTTGTGGGCGGCGCTCAGGCCCGTGAGCACTTGGTCGATGATGTCGACGATGTCGCGCTCGCGCATGCGGCCCTCGCGGTCCAGCACCGCGGCCAGGGATTCGCCCTCCAGGTACTCCATGACGAAGAAGGGGCGGCCGTCGGGGGTGATGCCGTAATCGAAGACGTCGACGACGTTGGCGTGCTTGATGCTGGCCGAGGAGCGGGCTTCGGTTTTGAAGCGATCGAGGATGGTGGTGTCGCCGGGATCGAAGGGCAGCAACACCTTCACCGCCACGACTTTGTTCAAGTCGACGTGCAGGCATTGATAGACAACGCCCATGCCCCCTTCGCCGAGCAGCGCCAGAATTTGGTATTTGTTTTCCAGCGTGTCGCCGATCTGCAATCGGTGATGATGTCGCATATCGCAATTCTAACGGAAGAGTTTCATGGTGCAACAATGATTGTGCTGCGTGTTTTGATGAATTTGGTGCTAT
>JAAYKL010000087.1 GCA_012522445.1 Myxococcales bacterium
ACCGCTTCGCGAGTGCGTTAGTTGGGAACATTCCCCAATTGGGTTCATCTAAATAGGTTTTGCCTAAATGAGCACCCGTTTCAGGAGGCCAGCCTTCTCATTCCATCTCTGAACGAGGCGAAATAGGTGGGAAATCACTCTGAAACGGGTAGGCGTCACTCTGAACGGGATGGAGTGGGTGGAGTGGGGTAGGCGTAGATGCGGACCCCTTGGGCGGGTATGAAAATAATGACTCAGAGCATGGAGAAGGGGTCGATGTCGACGTGGATGCGGACGCCCTTGGGCGGGGCTTCAATGGCCTCCACCACCGCCAGCAGCAGGCGGCGGTTCCAGTCCTGGCGCGGGGATTTGAGCAGCAGGTGCCAGCGGTGGCGCCCCTGCAGCAAGGAGAGCGGCGACGGGGTAGGCCCCAGCAGCGTCACGTCGGTGCCAGTGGCCTTGGCGGCGTTCCGCAGGTGCTGCGCCAAACCCTTGGCGGCGGCCTCAACGGCGTCGGCATCGGTGCTGTTGAACCGGATGGCCACCATTTTGCCAAAGGGCGGGTAGCCGAGCTCGGCGCGGTCGACCAGCTCCTGGGCGGCAAAGCGGGCGTAGTCGTGGTGCTGGGCCGCGGCAATGGCGGGGTGCTGGGGGTTGAAGGTTTGGATAATGGCCCGCCCCGGATGGGTGCTGCGCCCGGCGCGTCCGGCCACCTGGGTGAGGAGCTGAAAGGTTTTCTCCCCCGCGCGGAAGTCCGGCATGTGCAGCCCCACGTCGCCTTGCAGCACGCCCACCAGCGTTACCTTGGGAAAGTCGTGGCCCTTGGTCACCATCTGCGTGCCCACCAAAATGTCGACCTCTTCGCGTCGCAGCGCGTCGAGGACCGCCTCGGCCCGGGCCCCGGAACCCACGTCGCGGTCTAGGCGGGCGATGCGCGCCGCCGGGAAGAGCTCGCGCAGAATTTCTTCGGCCTTTTGGGTGCCGATGCCCACGGGGTGCAACGCGGTGCCCGCGCAGGCCGGACAGCGCTCGGGGACGGACTGCCGATGGTCGCAGTAGTGACAGACCAGCCCCCGCGGATGCGTGTGGTAGGTGAGGGAGACCGCGCAGTGGGCGCAGCGGATCGCCTCGCCGCAGTCGCGGCACAGCAAGGTGGGAGCAAAGCCGCGGCGATTGAGAAAGAGAATCACCTGCTCTTGGCGCGACAGGGTTTCGGAAATGGCGCGGTGCAGGGGCGCGCTCAGCAGAGTCTGTCCGCCGGGACCGCTGCGGTGCTGCGTCAGGTCGATGATTTCGATGTGGGGCAGCGGGCGCTGGGTGGCGCGAGTCACCAAGGCGAGGCGGCGCAGCTTGCCCGCGTCGGCGTTGTGGCGAGACTCCAAAGAAGGCGTGGCCGAACCGAGGATGACGGCGGACTGGGACATGCTGGCGCGCAGCACGGCCAGGTCGCGGGCGTGGTAGGCAAAGCCGGTCTCCTGCTTGAACGAGGTGTCGTGCTCCTCGTCGACGATGATGACGCCGGGATTGTCGAGGGGGGCGAACACCGCCGAGCGCACGCCGATGACCATTTTCACCTCGCCGCTGCGGAGCCGCTGCCACGCGTCGTACCGGGCGCGGTCCGAGAGCCCCGAGTGCCACACCGCCAGCTCCGTGCCAAAGCGCGCCATGTAACGGCGGACGAGTTGTGGCGTCAGCGTGATCTCCGGCACCAGCACCAACGCGCCCCGGCCCATCTCGCGCGCCGCTGCAATGGCCTGCAGGTAGACCTCGGTCTTGCCCGAGCCCGTGACGCCGTGCAGCAAGAAGCCCCCGTACTGCCCGGTGCGAATTTGCGCGACAATGGCGTCGGTGGCCGCGGCCTGCTCGTCCGTTAATGTGGGCGGGGTGTCCGGGGCGATGTCGAGGCCGGCAAAGAGATCGCCCACCACGGGTTGCTGCTGGGCGTCGAGCCAGCCGTCGTCGGTTAAGCGGCGCAGGTGGGCGGCGCAGGTGGACCAGCGGGAGCGGAGCGCGGCCGACGAAATGCCGGGGTGCGCGGCGATGTGCGTGTACACGGCCCAGCGGGTCTTGGCGCGGCGCTGCATCTCCTGGGCGGCGTCTTCGGGCATGGGACGCGCCGTGAAGACGGTCTCGAATTTTTGCCGGATGCGCGCTTCGTGGAACTGCCCCGCCTTCTCAAAGGGGTTGATGCCCGGGGGCAAGGCGGCGCGCAGCACCTCGCCCAAGGGGTGCATGTAGTACTCGGCGGCGCGGCGCAGGAACTCGAGCAGAGATGCGTCCAGGGAGGGCACGGCGTCGAGCACGCGGGCGATGGGACGCACGCGAAAGCCCTCGGCGTCGGCGGCCTGGGCCAGCCCGATGACATAGCCGGTGATGCGGCGGGCGCCAAAGGGAACGAGCACGCGCATGCCCGGCAGGACGGGGGTACCGTCCTTTGGGGCACTGTAAATGAAGGGGGAGCGCAGCGGCAAGGGCACCGCCACGTGGTAAAACGCACGCGCGGAGGGTGTCGCTGTGCCGGGCAAGGCGGACAGGGGGTTATTCAGAGATGCACTCTTCGGGGCACTCGTCGATGCAGGCACCGCACTCCGTGCATTCGTCTTCGTCGATGACCGCGACTTCATCGACCAGGGTGATGCATTCGGCCGGGCAGGCCTCTACGCAATCGCCGCATCCCGTACATTCGTCTTTGTTGATCTTTGGTACTGCCATTTGGGACCTCCAATAATGAAATACGCAACAGTTACGGTATTTTCCTCATGCCGGTTTCGCGCAGCGCGTCCGGTCTTTTTCATGGCTGCTCTATCAGAGCGCAAGACCCTTGGCAACTCGCAAGGCGGCGAAAAACCATTTCGGCGAATCCCCCTTCGCCTGTAGAGTGTGGGCCGGAGAAACCCCGCGAGAACCCCATGTGCGCCAAACACCGAAACCCCACCGACGATGAGCTCCGCCGCGACGAATCCGGCACCCTGATGCCGCGCCACCGCGTCCGCATCGCCCTGGGCTACCCCGCGCCCTACAAAGTCGGCAGCGCCTCCTTGGGCTTTCAAACCCTGTACCGCCTGTGGAACCACCACCCCCTGGTGTCCTGCGAGCGCTTCTTCTTCGGCGACCTGCGCCAGCCCACCAGCGTCACCCTGGAGACCCGCACCCCGCCCAACGCCCTGGACGCCCTGGCCTTTTCGGTGTCCTGCGAAACCGAGCTGCTGCCCGTGGTGGCCATGTTGTCCCACCTGGGCCTCGCGCCCTTGCGCCGCGACCGCCCCGACGACGCCATCCCCGTCATCATCGGCGGACCCCTCACCTACCTGTCGCCCCACTTGGTGGCCCCCATCGCCGACGCGGTGGTCCACGGCGAGGCCGAAGAGGCTGCCGGCCCCATTGCCGATGCCCTGGCGCGCCACCCGAGCCACCTGGGCCGCACCGACAAGGCCGCCTTTCTCGACGCACTGCCCCAAGCGTTTGGCATTTGGGTGCCCGCCCGCACCGATGATCCACCGCCGCCGCACATCGTCCCCGCCACCGCCCTGCCCGCTGTTGCCGCCACATGGTCGCCGCACGCGGAGCTGCGCGATCTCTTCTTAGTGGAGATCGCCCGGGGTTGTCCGCGCGGCTGCGCCTTTTGCGTCATGTCGCGCACCGCCCAGGGCACCGGTCCCTTTCGCTCCGTAAACCCCGACACCGTCTTGGCCGCCATCCCCGATACCGCACCGGGCGTGGGGCTCGTGGGGGCCGCTGTCACCGACCACCCGCACCTCCTCGACATCGCCGTGCCCCTGGTCAACCGCGGCCAGCGGGTCTCCTTGTCGAGCATGCGCGCCGACCGCATCGGCGAACCCCTGCTCCAGGCCTTGGTTCGCTCGGGGCTGCGCACCCTCACCGTGGCCGCCGACGGCGCCTCCGAGCGCTTGCGCCGCGAGATCCACAAGGGGATTACCCGCGAGCACCTCGTCGAGGCCGCCACCTTGGCACGCCACCAGGGCCTGGCGGGCATGAAGCTCTACTCAATGCTGGGGCTCCCGGGCGAGACCGACGACGACATCGCCGAGTTCGCCGCCCTGGCCTTGCACCTGCACGCCGTGTTGCGCCTGACGCTGGGGGTGCAGCCCTTTGTGCCCAAGCCCCGCACCCCGCTGGCCGATGTCCCCATGGTGCCGGTGACCGAGCTCGACCGGCGCTTCGCCCTGCTCCGGCGCCTCCTCAAGGGCCGCGTGCCGTTGTCTCCGGTCTCTCCCAAGTGGGCCTGGGTCGATTGGAAGCTCGCCCATGGAGGCACTGCTTCGGCCTGCGCTGCCTGCCACGCCCTGGAGGGCGGCGGCAATTTCGCTGCCTGGAGACGCGCCTTGGATGCCTGCGGATTGTGAGTGCGGTTACGCGCGCGGGCGTACGGCGATGAGCGCAAAACGCGCCACGGGGCGGTCGGCGCTAAAGGGGAAGTCGTCGCCAGGCCCTGCGAACTGCGTTGCCTCCCACGCGATGTTGGGGTGCGCGCCAAAGGCCTCGGCCACCATGTCGACAAAGGCGTCGTCCGAAGCCCGCAGCGCGTTGAGGCCCGCCATTAAAGTGGCCTCCGGGGCGGCGACGGCCAGGCAGCGCGCCAGCAGCTTCCCGTAATCCCGGTGCATCTCCCAGAGGCGGCGGTGACTGTAAAAGCGCGGCGGCGGGTCGAGGATGATCCAGTCGAAGCGCGCCTGTTGTCGGGCGGCGCGGCGCAGGTAGTCGAGGGCGTCGCATCTGAAGAACGTGCGCGCGTCGAAGGCGAGGCCGTTGGCCGCGTAGTTGCGCTCGGCCAGTCGCAGCGCCGAGGCCTTGTTGTCGATGTTCACCGTAGAGCGCGCCCCGCCCATTGCCGCTGCCACGCCAAAGCCACCGGTGTACGAGAACAGGTTCAGCACGCGCTTGTCCGCGGTCTTCGCCGCCACCAGCGCCCGGGCGTTGCGCCCGTCGAGGAAGAGCCCGATGTGGGTTTCGCCCAACAGGTGCACGCGAAAGCGCAGGCCGTTTTCGCACACGTCGAGCACGCCGCCGTGGGGCGGTCCCGACACCTGGTGCCCACCGTATTGGGCGGGGTCGCGGCCAAAGCGCATCTTTAAAAATATTGGCACCTCTGCGCCCACCAGGGCCACCAGGGCGGCGATCAACGCGCTGGGATCGGCGTCGGCGCGGTGTTGCTCCACCAGCAGGGCGGGTCCCAGGCTGTCCACCGTCAGGCCCGCAAAGCCGTCGGCGGCGCTGTGAATGACCCGGAAGGCGTCGGTGTTTTCGACCCGGGCCAGGGCGCGGCGCGCGTCGAGGAGGGCGGCGCAGCGCGCGAGGACATCGGCAGGCGGGGGCGGTGATGCGGGCGGGGGCGTCGACATGGGGATCAGTAGTTGGTGACGATGAGCTCGGGGATGGGCCCGCGGCCGTTGTGGCGAGAGTTGATGGGGCGCCGGGCCACCGCGTTGTGAAT
>JAAYKL010000088.1 GCA_012522445.1 Myxococcales bacterium
CGCGCCTCGACGCCGCACAACACTTCTTGCTGCACGGGACGCCTTCATAATCACCACCCCCGTCGCATCATCACCGTTCATATGTACGGGCGGTTCCTGTACGGGCGGTTTTTGCTCCATAATCACTCTGAACGCCCCATTTTCGCCCCATTTTTCGCCGTCCAAAACGGGACAACATCTGTCTCGCTACGGGACAGCATTTGGCCGAATTTCAAAAAAATGCAAAATAATGTTCAATAATTTCAAGGGTTTATGCAGTGCACATATGTGCACTGACATTTTCTCCCGCGCATCGAACTGCGCCCCAGGTGGTTTTTTTGCATGCCGTGAAACATCCCGGTGTAGGGGTGCCCCTTGCGGGTTTTTTATGCATCCCAATGCCGTGCAATATCCCGCGTTGCCGTGGTGCCCCTTGCGGGTACCCACGTCCCCGTTCCTGGCCAGAGAAAACGCCCCTTGTCAAAGACCGCCGCGCACCCCATTTCGCGGCAAGGAAGATGCCATTGTAGCACATTCAAACCCCCGCGCTCAACAAACCGCCCTGCGTCTCCACGCAGCATCCCACCGGTCCCACTGGTCCCACTGGTCCTACCGATCCTACGTTTCCCGCCGCGCCGCACGCCGCCCAACATCCCGTTGCAGGGCGCGTACAAAGCGCATTTTCGCCTTGTTGCGACTATAATATTACAATATACTTGGTGAAATGAATTCGCTCGCCACAGATACCCCACAAGTCCTCATTGTCGACGATGAGGAAATGATCCGCGTCCTGCTCACCCGTGCGCTGCAGGTCGACAACATCGCTGCCACGTGTGCCTCCAACTACAAAGACGCGCTGGCCGCCCTCAAAACATCCATCCCCGATCTGCTCATCGTCGACAAAAACCTGCCGGACGGCTCGGGCCTCGACGTCATCGACGCCTCGCGCACCATGGGGTTTGACGGCGAGGTCATTTTGATCACGGGCTACTCCGACACCGAATCTGCCATCCAAGCGGTGAACCTCGGGGTGTTTCGCTACATCCGCAAACCCTTCGATCTAGACGCCCTCAAGGTCGACGTGCGGCGCGCATTGGAGACCGGCCGCTTGCGACGCGAGCTGGACAACCGCACCAATGAGCTCGAAAAAACCAACGAGGATTTGCGCAATGCCCTCACCAAGATCCAAGAGTCCGAGGTGCGTCGCGCCCAATCCGAACGCCTGGCCACCATTGGCTCCCTGGCCGCGGGCGTCGCCCACGAAATTAACAACCCGCTCTCCCTGCTGGCCATGACCATCCCCTTTGCCACTACGGAGATCGGCACTATTTTCCGCGACGACGCCATCAACGCGGAACCGCAAAAAGCGGCGCAGAGCCTAGCCAAAGTACACAAGCTCCTGCAGCCCACCCAAGAGGCCCTGGAGTTGCTCCTCGTGCTCTCCTCGGATTTGCACTCCCTGGGGCGCAAGGATCCCCCCACGCCGCAACCCACACGCATCCTCGACGTGGTCAACTCTGCCCTGCGCATCGTTCGCCACCAAATCAAACACAAGGCCCGCATCGACATTCAAATCCCCGACGACCTGAGCATCAACGGGCAACCCAACCGCCTGGTGCAGGTGTTCATCAATCTCTTCACCAACGCGGGCCGGGCCATCCCCAAGGGCAACCCCGACGACAACCGCATCAGCGTCAGCGGCTATCTCGATGACACGGCCGTGGTCATCGAGGTCCAGGACTCCGGCGTGGGCATCCCCAAAGAGAACCTCGACAACATCTTCTCCCGCTTCTTTACCTGGTCGACGTCGGGCGAATACGAGGGCTCTGGCATCGGGCTCTCCATCGTCAAAGAAGTGGTGAGCGAACACGACGGGCAGATCAACGTCGTCAGCGAACCCGGCAACGGCACCGCGTTTTACCTGCGCTTCCCCGTGCTCCCCATGCGCAAATCCCATCCCCCGCTCTCCGCAGTGGCCCCCACCGAGGACATCCAGTACGTTCGCACGCGCCGCACCATTCTGTTCGTCGACGGCGACACCGAGAACCTCAACGACTACAAAAAGTCCTTCGGTCAAATGCACACGGTGCTGACGGCGCACTCCGCCGACGAAGCCACCGAAATCATCGGCGAGCAGGCCGACATTATCGACGTGGTGGTCTGCCACATGATGGACCAGCGCGACACCATCCCAGCGCTCTACGCCGACACGGTCAAACACCTCGCCGAGCTCAAAGACCGCTTTGTGTTTATCTACGCCTCCGCCGAGAGCCCCCCCGCCACCACCGACGAACACAAACACCTGCACCTGCAGGCACCGGTGCGGCCCGCGACGCTGCTCGCCACGATTTACCGCATCCCCCCGCGGCGCCCCTCCCACGACATTTAACCCCGGTACACTGCGCCGCCGCCACAGCACGGCGACACAAACCCTTGCCCAGCGCGTGCCTCGGCGAACGCGACACGACAATTTTGCGGGAAATAAAACTACTCGGCGGTGTTGAGGAGATACTTGGCGGCCACGAGCTCCAGCGTGTCTTCGGCATCTTCGCCCGCCAGATACTGCTTGGCGATTTTCAGATCCGACGCCCACACCAAGTCGCCCGGCGCAAAGAGGCACACCGCGCCATCTTCGTAGGCCGCGAGGGCGCGTCCCGACTTGTAGTAGCACAGGGCATCGGCCTGCGCGGTTTCATACGCGCGCAAGCGGGCGGGGATCTCTTGGGGGGTGAACCAGAGTTTGATCTCGCGCTCGGCCTCTTCGGTGTTGGCGGAGGCGTGGATGAGGTTTTCGCTCTGCTCGTCGATGACCTTGCCGTTGTCGTCGGTGACCACAATGACCGTGCCCAGGGAGCGCACGCTACCGGGTTTTTCGAGGCGGGCCTTGGTGGGATTGGTGGGGCCCGCAATTTCGCGCACCGCTGCCACCGCGCCCGGTCCTTGGAAGACAAAGGCCAGCAGGCGTTGTTTTTGCGGCTCTTGCGCAAAGTGCACCTGCCCCGACACATACTTGAGCAGCCACGGAAAGAAGTGTTTTTCGCGGTGTTCGGCGTAGTGTTCCGAGGCCAGCATGTCGGTGATGGAGACGACCTTGGCCCCCGCGTAGATCAAGCCCGCGTGATACTCCGAAAGCTTGGTGAGTACATAGCCGGTCAGAGAGTTTTTGAGGCAGTCTGGTTTCATCAGCACCAGGGTTTGCTCCATTGCTTTTGTCATCATCGTGTCTACTCCTTCGCTTGCAATATGGGTATTTGTCACTGCCGCGCAATCTAACGCGATGCGCCGATTTTTGCAGCGTTTTTATGTCTCGGTTCTCGGGGCGGGCGCTTGGGGGAAACGCAGCCCCACCATCAGCGACACCAGGCGCGCTGCCGCACGCACCGATACGGCGTCCCCTGCCCCCGCGGCCAATCCCATGACGTCGGCCCCCACCACTTGACGCTGGCGAAACAGGGCGCGCAAAAACCGCACCACCACATCCCAGGGCAGGCCAGCGCTGGTGGGCCGCGCACTGGCGGGTACCTCGGCCGGATCGAAGACATTCATGTCGACGGTGAGGTAGACGCGCTCAGGCAATGACGCCACCGCCGCATGCCACGCGTCGGAGGCCACGGTTTCTGCCATGGCGATCGTTTGGATGGCCGCGCGCGCCAACCGCTGCTGTGTCGCGGTGTTCAGCGCCTGCACCCCCACCAGCATGGTCTGCGCAGCGCAATCATTTAAGTGCCGCAGCGCACACGCGGCGTGCCAGGAGTCGCCGTCCTTTGCATCGCTGACATCTGCGCGAGCGCTCAATGACACAAGCCCGATGGGGCCCAGGGACGCGGCGGCGCGCACCGGTCCCAGAGAGGCGATGCGGTCGCCGCCCAGCGACAGGGGGAAGAATGACGCGTCCAGGCAATTGACCACCGCCAGCTCGGCGATGCGCGATTGGATGCGCACGTCGGTGAGCGCTGCGTCGTGTGCGACAACGCTGGTGCGCGGCACGGTGGCAAAGGGATCGCGCCCCAACTCCCACTCCCAGGTGTCGAGCCACGCCAGCTCATTCAAAATCAACTCGGGGGCCTGCGACGCGCCGGCGCGAAAGGAGAAGTCCCGCTCAAAGGGCAACGAGATCAGGGCGCATCCTTGCAGGGCACTCATGACGCGTGGCGCTTTCTGCGCGCCTGCAAGCCCACCATGCGCAACAGCAACTGAGCGCAGTACAGGGCCGCAGCGCTCCTCGGTGGCACGCCCGCGACGCCGACGATTTCGGCGGCCAACACGCCGGGCCCCGCAAACACCGCGTCGATGGTCTGGATGAGCTGGTACCAAGAGAGTCCGCCGGGCTCCAGGGAGCGTCCCCACTGCGCGGCCCCCGGAGAGAGCACGTCGATGTCGATGCTCAAGTAAACCGGCACTGCTTCACGGGAGAGCAAGTCTAGCAGGGCTTCGGGCCTGAGGTTCATGGCGTTGGCCGTCAAAATGGACGCGGTGGGCGGCACGGATTGCGCCAGCTCGGCGGTGGCGGCCCGCACCCCGGCGAGGATGGTGCGTGGCTGCGAAAAGAGGGCTCGCTCATCGATCTCGGCGCGCCCGACCTTGCCCCACAGGGCCAGCAAATTCCCCGTGCGCGCGCGCGCTGTCAGGCGCCGGTCTTCTCCGCACAACAACGCGGTGCGCCCCTGCGACAACAGCTCCTGCATGCGCGCCTGCACCGCCGCGATGGGATCGGGGCCGCTGGTCATCTCCACGGCGAAGTCCAAGGCGGTCGGCGCGTCGCCCACCTGCATCTCGAACAGCTCGGTGAAGCGCAGGGCGTCGACCACGGCCAAGGGCCCCGGTGTCTGTGCCAGGGCGGCGGCATCGGCAGAGGCGGCAAACAACAACGCGGTGTCCGCGTCGGATTGGGCGGTCAGCGGCGCGTCCGTTTCGAAGTGTGATGTGTGGTTCATGTGATTCCCCGTACCCCCAAAACATGTCTGCGGTGTCTCGTTCTGCGCGCATTCTCCGCACAAAATGGCGCAAGCCGAGTTGTAGCGGAACGGGGCGCGAAAGGCATGAAAAAAAAGGGTTGGGATGCGCCGTCAACGGGCGACAGGGGATGGGGAGGGCGCAGCGGGGCGCCGGCGTCACCTACAGGTCGACCTTGGGCAGCTCCTGCAGGGCCTTTTCAATCTCTGCTTCGGGCAGCACGTAATTGGCGAGTTGACCGGCGAAGTACTTCTCGTAGCTCGTCATGTCGAAATGGCCGTGCCCCGACAGGTTGAAGAGGATCACGCGCTTCTTGCCCTCTTTTTTGGCTTCCAAGGCTTCGTCGATGGCGGCGCGGATGGCGTGGCTCGACTCGGGCGCGGGGATGATGCCCTCGGTGCGCGCAAACTGCACGGCGGCTTCGAAGCTCTCGAGCTGGTGCACGGAGCGCGCTTCGATGAAGCCCTCGTTGAGCAATTGCGACACCAGGGGCGCCGCGCCGTGGTAGCGCAGACCGCCCGCGTGGATGCCCGGCGGCATGAAGCTCGCTCCCAACGTGTACATTTTGACGATGGGAGAGAGGTGCGCGGTGTCGCCGTAGTCGAAGGCAAAGGAGCCGCGGGTGAGGGTCGGACACGAGAAGGGCTCGACCGCCACCAGGCGCACGTTGGTCTTGTTGCGGATTTTGTCGCCCAAGAACGGAAAGGCGATGCCCGAAAAGTTCGAGCCGCCGCCGTGGCAACCAATCACCACATCGGGAAACTCGTCGAACCTCTCCATCTGCAACATGGCCTCCTGGCCGATGACAGTTTGGTGCAGGCACACGTGGTTGAGCACCGAACCCAGCGCATAACGCGTATCCTCGCGGGACACGGCGTCTTCTACTGCCTCGGAGATGGCCAAGCCCAGCGAACCCATGGACTCGGGATCGCGCGCCAACACCGCACGGCCCGCCTCGGTATCCGGGCTCGGGCTCGGCACCACGGCGCCGCCCCAGGTCTCCATCATCATGCGGCGGTAGGGCTTCTGATCGTAGCTCACCCGCACCATGTACACCTTCACCTCCAGGCCGAAGAGCGTGCCGGCGAAGCACATGGAGGAACCCCACTGCCCGGCGCCGGTCTCGGTGGCGATGCGCTTCACGCCCGCGATCTTGTTGTAAAACGCTTGGGGTACCGCCGTGTTGGGCTTGTGCGACCCCGCCGGAGAGACGCCCTCGTTTTTAAAGTAGATGTGTGCCGGGGTGTCCAGCAGCTTCTCGAGGCCCCGCGCCCGAAAGAGCGGGCTGGGGCGCCACAGTTTCAAAATGTCGCGCACTTCCCGCGGGATTTCGATGTGGCGCTCGGCGGACACCTCCTGCTCGATCACGCCCATGGGAAAGAGCGGCGTGAGGTCGTCGGGGGTGACGGGTTTGCCCGTGCCCGGATGCAACACCGGGTGCGGGGGGTTGGGCATGTCGGCCACGATGTTGTACCAGAATTTCGGCATTTCGTGGTCTTCGAGACAAACTTTGCGTTTTTCACTCATGAGAGACTCCTTTGGTTTTGTTGCTGTCAATCAGCATTCGAACGGCCGAATCCGGTCGCTTTAACTCGCGTGACCCCCGTGTGATTTTGCAAAACGACGTGCGCAGCAAGGCGGCGATTTGCCGCTGCGGCATGCCGTCGTGCAAGAGGTGTAGCAAGCGCCACCGCCGAGAAACTTCCGTCATCTCGGCCGGGGTCAGCATGCCCTCCATGAAAGATGCCATCACCTTTGCGTCCTGAATTTCCACCAGCGTGGCGCACAGATTCGCAAAGGCCCGTTCATCTTCTTTCGTTCTTTTGATGGCGCGTTTCATGCTTCTACGCATAGAAGCACTTTGCGGTCGTGTCAAATAAAAAAAGCAAAAAAAAACACCGCATTGTTGTGTTTTAGAATTTGCCGTTTTGATGGCATAGTGGGCCAATATGCATCGCAAATTCCGCAGACAAGGAGGCTTTATGGATGACTTTATGAACCGCCGGAACTTTCTCATCACGTCGGGCGTGGGGGCGCTGGGACTCGCCACCTTTGCGTCCTGCAACAAAAACCAACCCCCGACGGTCCCGGCGCAAACCGAATCCACAACCCCAACCCAACCCAAGGAGGCCCTTGCCATGACCATTTCCCTGCCCGCCCTGCCCTACGCGTTTTCCGCCCTCGAACCCCATCTCTCCGCCGAAAACCTCGAGCTGCACCACAGCAAGCACCACAACGCGTATGTCACCAACCTCAACAAGCTCATCGCCGATGGCAAGGCCGACGGCCAGCAGTCCCTCGAGGAGCTCATCATGGCCGCCCCCGCTGGCGCCGTCTTCAACAACGCCGCCCAAATCTGGAACCACACCTTCTACTGGCACTGCATGACGCCGACCCCCGGCACCCAGCCCTCCGCCGAGCTCGCCGCGGCCATCGAACGCGACTTCGGCTCCATGGCGACGCTGCGCGAAAAGTTCATCGACATCTCGGTGTCGCAGTTCGGCTCGGGATGGGGCTGGCTCGTGGCCCAAGACGACCGCCTGGCGCTACAGCAAACCGGCAACGCCGACCTGCCCATGAAGCACGGCGCCACCGCCCTGCTCACCTGCGATGTCTGGGAACACGCCTACTACCCGTCTTACAAAAACGCCCGCGCCGCCTATGTCGAGGTGTTCTTCGACAAGCTGATCAACTGGGACTTCGTCTCCCGCAACTTCGCCCAGCGCTAAGCCAACGCTAAGCCAGCACCGCGCGAAAGCGAAACGCATCCACCCGAAACCAGCAAGCCGCCGATGGAGGCGCTACTTCTTTTCGTAGCGAGAGACGTTGTGCGCGAAGATCTCCATGCGCGCCGTGACGTTGGGGGGATAGGGTTGGCCGTCGTTCTCGAGGGCGATGTACGGATAGCCCCGCTCCCGCGCCCAGGGGGCGTAAACCCCTTCGACCAGGCGCCCGGGCAGGCAGGCAAAGGGAGAGATGACCACGGCGCCGGCGTAACCGTCGAGCATGCCGCTGGCCGCCGCGCCCGACGAAACCGTGGCCTCGCTCTCCAGCTCCGGATCGATGAAGAACTCTTCGGCCACGCCGATGATTTTGTGCATGTCGTGGGGCGCGTCCGGGATGAGCCCCGTGGGCACGAGGTGTCGCGACACTTTGTGGTGCACCATCTTTTTGTAAAAGGCCTCCACGTAGTACATGGCGTGCTCTTTCCACTTGCCCCGCAGCGCGATGCCCGCGAGCCCCAGTTGGCTCCGGTCTTTCTTGATTTGCCGCCAGCGACAGTGGTCGGTGTAGTAAATCCACTCGGTGACGTCGGTGACCTTGGGGAAGATGTCCTTGCTGATGAGGAAGTCGGTGATCTCCGACACCGAGAAGGTATCGCGCCGCACGAAAATCTCTCCGACAATCAAGACGCGCTTCAGGTCTTCGAGGCGCCGCCGCCGGGGGATGGCCGAGAGGATTTTGCCCGTCCGGGCGATGACCGCTTCGAGCTCGTGTCCCGTGGCCAGCGCCGCCAACACTTCGTCCCAGAGCGAGTCGAGGATGGCCAGCGCCGACGGCACATCTTCGGCGAGCAAGCGCAGACCGTTTTTGATGTCGGTGAAGTAGTCGGCCAGGATGAGCCCCCACCAAACGTCGCGGGTGAAGGTGGGGCCGAGTTCGTTGTAAGAGTTTGACGAGTCGCCCACCAACAGCACGACGTTTTCGTAGCCGAGGTCGCTGAAGAGGCGCTCGTAAAAAACAAAGTACTGCCCGGTGCGACAGGGGCCCAGCGTGGAGGGCATGAAGACGACGAGGATTTCATCTTTTTGGTTGGGCGGGTGCTTTTGAAAAAACTGCAGCAAGGTGCCCAGCACCAGGAGCGCGGGGACACACTCTTTGCCCGAGGCGACATTGCGGGCGAGCTGCAGGGTTTGAATGTCCGGCACCGGCAACCCGACGGCGTTGGTGCCCGACTTCTTCGAGGCCGCGGCAATGGCCGCCGTGGAGTACTCACCCATCGAGGACCACACCAAGGTGACCCGCGGGTCGCGGATGTCGATGCGCTCCCCGGTGACCTGGTCGAGCACGTCGGCGAACTCGCTCTTGAACTCGATGCTGTAGCGCGGCGAATGGGGCTTGGGCTTGCCGTCGAACCCCGCCCGGCGGTAGCTCTCTACGATGTCCAGGAAGGCCTCGATGCGGGTGTCGATGCCGGCGTCGGCGGAGTGCGAGTCGATCTCGAGCACGAGGTAGGGCTTCTGTCCCATCATCCAACGCAGGTAGTGCAGCATGAAAGAGTCGGGCGCACACGAGAAGTTGGAGACCCACGTGGGATAGAGATTGGGGATGCGCGCGGTCTGGCGCACGGCCTTCATGTCCTGCTGGCCGTAGTACCAGTACATGTTGGGGAAGATCTCGTCGTCGCCGTGGTAAATCATGTCGAAGGGCACCACGCTGACATTGTTGGAGATGAACTTGCGCGGGATGCCCATGTTCGCGTCGCGGGTGAAGGCGTTGTAGGGCCGCCCGAGCAAGCACACGTAGATGTTGTCGGGATCGTTTTTGATCGCCTCGAGCACTTGGTCGCCGTAGGCGCGGTAGGCATCCAGAAAGCGCGTGTACTCGGCGATGCCTTTTCGGTAGGCCTCGGCCCCTTGCTCCCGGGTGCGTCCGAGCTGCACCGCCATGTCTTCGAAGGCGGGCAGGCTCTCTTCCCAGTCTTTGCCAAAGGCGATTAAGGGGCGCAGGATTTTGCGTTCGTCGAGGTTGAAGGCGCTGCGCGTAAAGAAAGGCAGCCCCTGGGTGAGGGGGCAGAGCGTCGCGTGCACCGGGCCCGATTCGTGGGAGGGCATCATCTTAAAGAAGGGCAAAAAGATGAAGTCGGTGTCCTTGTCGAGGATGTCCTGCACCGCGCCGTGGGCGATCTCGGCCGGGAAGCAGTAGTCGCTCTCCAGGCGCGCGATGCCCTCGGGGGAGATGCGCGTGGAGGGCACCAGCTTGACGCCGAGGCTGTGAAAGAACCACGAGTACAGGGGCCACAGCGTGTGCACCGAGAAGGCCATGGGGATGCCAACGGAGATGGCGGCGTCGTCGCAGGCCGCCGGGTCGGGCGCGAACTCCTCGAAGAGCATGCGGGTGCGCTCCTGGGTGTAGTCGATGACCTCGCGCTGGACCTCGCGCTTCTTCTTGCGCGCATTGGTGTACTTGGAGCAGCGGCCGCCGAAGGGATACTTTTTGCCGCCCACGCCCAGCCAGCGGATCTCGCACAGGTTGTCGCAGGACCGGCAGACAAAGCTGCCCAGGGTCTCGATGTGCTCGGCCAAGATGGCGTCGAGATCGAAGCTGGCCGGCGCCAACAACCCCTCGGCCATCTTCTTTTTCGCGAGCATGGCCACGCCGAAACTGCCCATGAGCTCGGGGTCGGGCGGCACCGTGATGTGGCGCCCCGTCAACTGCGCGAAGGCCAGCGGGAT
Source organism: Myxococcales bacterium (assembly GCA_012522445.1). Lineage (GTDB taxonomy): Bacteria > Myxococcota_A > Polyangia > JAAYKL01 > JAAYKL01 > JAAYKL01. The sequence continues at coordinate 10,389 of JAAYKL010000088.1, forward strand.
GGCGGGATTCTTGGCCACGCCCCCCTGCAGCACGACGTGATCGCCGATGTGTCGGTTGCCCACCACGCGGTTGAGGTAGTTGGCCACGATGGAAAACACGAGCCCGGCCAAAATGTTTTCGGTGGTGGCCCCCTGCTGGATGGCCTTGCGGATGTCGGAGTTGATGAACGCCGAACAGTGCTCGCCGAACTTCAGCGGCGCCCGGGCCTTGACCGCCAGCGGACCGATGTCGCGGGCGTGCGCGATGTTGAGGTCGCCGTGGGCGGACTCTTCGAGGAATGAGCCGGTGCCCGCAGAGCAGGCCTCGTTCATGGCGTAGTCGATGGGCACGCCGTTGTTGATGTAGACGTACTTGGCGTCCTGGCCGCCGATCTCGAAGATGGTGTCGACATTGGGCTCGAACCAAGTGGTGCCCTCGGTGTGGGCGATGATCTCGTTGTAGACCGCCGGGGTTTGCAAAAACACGCCGAGCAATTCGCGCGAAGAACCCGTGGTGGCCGCCATGACAATGCGCGGGCGGGCTTCGGGGCCGATCTGCTCCTTGACCTGGCGGATGCACTCTTTTAGGGCGCCGACGGGATTGCCGTGGGTGCGGCCGTAGTGTTCGGCGACGATCTCGCCGGTCTCGGTGTTGAGCAGGGCCACCTTGGTCGTGGTGGATCCGCCGTCCACGCCCAAAATGTATGTCCCCGCCGGATCGTAGTCGCCGCGCAACGAAGGCACGTACTTCACCTGCTCGGCCTTGTCGTCCATGGGCGGATACGTCTCGTACGACAGGGCGAACTCGGTTTTGAACAAACCGGACAGCTCGGGCAGCGGCGCCCCGTGATCGGCGGCCAGCAACGCCGCGCCAAAAGCCTCAAACCAGGCGGCTTGCGAAGGCACCACCACGTCGATTTCGGGCCAGGATTCGGCGATGAAATTCACAATGTGGCGGTTGCGCGTGGTGCCCCCCACCAGCACCACTTGTCCCTTGGTGATGCGGGTGCGCGTCAAAAACTCGCCCACCTTGTCGGCCATGACCTTGCTGAGGGACAGCGTGATGTCGCCGATGGTGGACTCGCCCTTGTTCAGGCGGTGGGTGCAGTCGGACTTCATAAATACCGAGCAGCGCGACGAGAGCTTGTGCACGCTGGCCCCTTGCACCACGGTGTCGATGTCGTCGAGGGACACGTCCATGCGGCCCAATTGCTGGCGAAAGAACTCGCCGGTGCCCGAGGCGCACTTGTTGCCCGCCTGGGTCGAGACGATGCGCCCTTCTTCGTTGAGCGCGTAGACCACCAGATCTTCGCCGCCCATGGAAACAATCGCCCGGGGCCGCAAATCGAGCTCGCGCAACCCCCGCTCCAGGGCCACCGGAGCGATTAGCTCGGGCAGCTTGAGGCGGTGGCGCGCCTCGGTGCCCGTCACCAACGCCCGGGGACGCTCCCCAGGGGTGCCGGCGGGAAACAGCTCGTCCAGCAGCGTTTTCAAAGTGCCCGGGACGTCGCCTTCGTGCGCCAAAATGCGCGAAACCGCGTGTCCGTCCTCCGGGGTCAAGGCGCAGAGTTTGACATTGGTTGAACCGATATCGATGCCAAGAAATGTTTTCGCGTTACCGCTCATTCCCATTCTCCTTTGCTGCAAAACGGCCCAGCAGTGGTTGCAGCGAAAATCTGGAATACCAGTACCTGTTTAACTGCTCTATCACCCCAATGTGCAGTTGTCGATGCCGTCGCCGGGCTGTGTAACGCCCCTGCAACGGTAAATCAATCTGTCTTTTGTCACCCTTATGTCACGCCGTTCCCAGGGATTCTGGCGCGCAGACAACTCGACAAACAAACGCCCAATCGATAAAACAAAAAAAACAGGCCCCAAACGCCTGCTGCCACCCGAAAGGTCCCGCGCCATGAAAATAAAATGCACCAACTGTGGCGCCCTAGCACCCATCGACGAATACGCGGCCTTTGTGCAGTGCCCGTACTGCCGCGCGGCCCTGGTGGTGCAAATCGAAACGGCCCTGGTGCACCGCCTCGTGACCCCCACCCGCACCCCGCCCGATCTCGCCCCCGCCCTGCGCCGCCAATTGCGCGACATCGAAGCCGCGGGCAACCCGGAAATCCACCGCGCCACCTTGGTCTACTACCCCTTCTGGCGCTTTGTCCAAACCGCCACGCCCCCCACCCTCGTCGCCGCTGCTGCCGAGGTACCGGGCTGCATCGCACACATCCGCCAACCCAGCGGCAACGCCCCGTTTTATCCCGACACCCTCCCGGTGCCCGGCACGGTCTGCGCCCCCGACATCCCGGTAGAAGAAGCCCACGCCAGCGCCCAACGCCTGGGCATCGGCAATACAAACGCGGTGCCCAACGACGCCCCAAAGGCAAACGCAGATACGGCAGACGCAGATACAGATACTGATGCTGATACAAATACAGATACAGGCGCCAGTGAACATGAACGCGCCGCGGCCACCCTGCTGCACGTGCCCTTTTTTCACATACAATATTCCTTAAATGACGAAACCCAACACGACGCCTGGGTCGACGCCTGCGCCGCCGAGGTCTTCGCCGATCGCTGGCCCCCGTCTACGCGACAAAAAAACAGCACCCGCTTCATCGCCGCCGCCCTGTTGACCTTCGGGGCCTTCACCCTGCAGGCGTGGCACCTGCCCTTCTCCTGGCTGCTGCTAACCTACCCCCTCTCCGGCATCGCCCTGTATTACTTCTTCCGCCGCATCATGCGCACACAACAGAGGCACACCTGATGCGCAACATTCGACACATTCAATGCTTTCGCTGTGCCGGCGAAATCGGTTACACCGCCATCGACCGCGTCGTCTCTTGCCGCTTTTGCCAGGCGCGCATGTTTATCGACAACCCCGACTGGGTCGCCGAATACCGACTGACGCCATCCCTAGAAGCCCTGGACGCACGCCGCGTCTTGCAGCGCTTCCTCTCCGACCCCGCCATGCCCAAGGGCATGCTGCGCCACGCCCGCTTTCAAACCGCCACGCGCTACTGGGTCCCCTACAACGACGTCCGCGTCCGCCGGTTGGGCACCGTCCTCAGCACCACCGACAAACCCACCGCCCGCGACGGCGAATGGCGCGCCCCGCTGGCCCCCCAACGGCTCTCCCTGCTGGGACCGGCACAATCCTCCGAACGCGGCTCGCTCTTCTCGTCCTTGTCATCAGAGCGCGAAACCGTCCGCGACACCTCCGTGGTCATCGGCGACATCCACCGCATCGCGCCCGCGGTAGACCACGCAGATCTGGGCCTCGAACACACCGCGGCCCAGCGCTTTCTCCAGGAAACCGACACCCCCCTGGTGCGCTTTGACCGCGTCGACGCCGCCCGCACCGGCCACATCCTGTATCCCACGCACCCCACCCAAGCGCTCCTCGCCCAACTGGAGACCGCCGGCCCCATCGCCGTGCAAAACAGCGACACCGAATACACCGAGTACCGGGCGCGCCGCGTGTACTATCCCATCTGGCACCTGCAGTACGCCTTCGACAACCGCCTGTACACCGCCACCGTGGACGCCATGACCGGCGACCTGCTCCACGCCCGCGCCCCCGAGAGCGATCACCGACGCTCCTTGGTCCTCCTGTCCCTGCTGGCGCTGTTCGGGCTCTTCATCGGACGCGGACTGCACGACTACTTCGCCGACCGGGCCGCCGCCCTCGCCGCCCATGTCGACGCTGCCGCCATACCGCCAAATCCCCTCTGGTTCGTGCACTTCACCATCATCACCCTCGCCGCCCTGATGGTCATCTCCGCGGGATGGGCCGCCCTCCGCTACCCCTCCGAAATCGTACAACGCGGCCCCGCGCGCACCCTGGAGCGCCCCTACCATCCCCCGGGACGCATCTGGCGCTGGCTGGCTTTTTTGGTGGACCCCCGGCACAACTGGCAAAGCCTCAAAGGCGACAAAACACCATGACAAACCCAATCCGCGTTATCCCGCTCGACTGCGCCACGTGCCAAAAACCCCTGCTGGGCTTGCCCAACGACACCGCCTTCACCTGCATACCCTGCGAGTCCGTGCTCTCTGTCAACGCACACAGCACCGCCCAAATCCCCCTGCGCATCGCCGAGCCCTCCGAGACCACCGACGCGCCCGTCATCTACTTGCCCATGTACCACTTCGCCCTGCAGAGCCGCATCCTCGACGCCCAGGGCACCGACATCACGTCGGAAACCCCACTGCCCGAACACGCCTGGGTGTGCGGCTTTCAGGAGTTCCGCCCCGCCTACTTCGGCAACCCCGGCGTCGACATGACCACCGCCCAGTGCACGCCCCTGGCCCTCGACACGCCGCCGCCGCAATTTCGCCTGCTCGGCATCGCGCGAAGCCTCGAAGAAGCCGCGCGCTACCCGCAGCTCTTCATCTCGCTCCTGCTCGACCGCCGCCGGGACATCACCGGACAAACCATCGAGGTCGACACTTCTGCCCCCGCCCTGTGGGCCATCCCCTTTGCCCTGCACGAGGACGAAAACACCCTCGTCAACCTGCTCACCGCACACCGCTACGCAACGCGCATGGTTGAAACTCTCTCCGAAATGCGCTAATGCCGCAAAATCATTGACAAGCTTTCCGCCAACAACCGAGGTCTTCATGAGCCAAACACCCCCCAAAAACAGCCCCCCCAACGCAGCGGCAGCGCCGTTTCGCCACTCGCCCTTTGTGCGCGCCGAAAACGCCTACGCGACGCCGCCCTACCCCGCCCCCATCGACCTGCACCTCGACGGCAATGAGGGCATCGCCATCTCCCAAACGCTGCTGCAAGAACTCGGCAACCTCGACGTCGAAGCCGTCCGGCGCTACCCGAAGAACCAACCCCTCGAACAGCAACTGGCCGCGCGGCTCGGCCTCTCCCCCGCGCAAGTGCTCGTCACGGCCGGCGCCGACGACGCCCTGGAACGCGCCATCCGCACCGCGGTGCGCCCCGGCGACGAGGTCCTGATGCCGGTGCCCACCTTCGAGATGATCGAGCGCTACGTCCTGCTGGCCGGAGGGCGCGTCGTTTCGGTGCCCTGGCTCGACGGGCCCCTGCCCCTAAATGATTTGACGCGCAACATCAACGACGCCACGGGCCTCATCGTTGTGGTCACCCCCAACAGCCCCACGGGACTCACCGCCTCCATGGACGCCATCACCGCCATCGCAGAGGCCGCCCCGGACCGCATGCTGCTGGTCGACCTGGCCTACATCGAGTTCGCCGACCGCGACATCACCCACGAGGTGTTGCAACTGCCCAACGCCGTCGTGACCCGCACCCTCTCCAAGGCCTATGGCATCGCCGGCGCACGGGTGGGATACGCCCTGGGCTCCCCCGAGGCCATCGCCCTCTTGCGCGCTGCGGGGCATCCCTACGCCGTCTCCTCCCTCTCCTTGGCCCTGGCCACACACCGCCTCCAAGCCGACGACGCCCCCATGCAGCGCTGGATATCCAAGGTGCGCAGCGAACGCGCCGACCTCATCGCCCTGCTCCGCGACCGCGGCATCTCGGTCACCGACTCCGAGGGAAACTTCATCTGCGTCACGCACCCCCAAGCCGCCGACATCCGCAACGGACTGGCTTTGCGGGGCATCGGCGTGCGCGGTTTTCCCCACAACCCGCTGCTGCGCGACAGCCTGCGCGTCACCCTGCCCGGAGACGACAACGACTTTGCGCGCCTGTACGACGCCTTTCAAAACCTGACATAACGCCATTTTTCGCCTATAATGCAGCGCGATTCTCACAAACGAGGTACCCATGTCTGCAACAACCCAAAGAACCGCCACCATTCAACGCAAAACCCTCGAAACCGACATTGTCCTGTCGCTCAACCTCGATGGCAGCGGCCGCGCCGATGTCCAGACCGGGCTGGGCTTCTTCGACCACATGCTCACGGCCCTGGCCCGCCACTCGGGCATGGACCTCACCCTGAAATGCCAGGGCGACCTGCACATCGATGATCACCACACCGTGGAGGATAGCGCCATCTGCCTGGGACAAGCCCTAACAGAGGCCCTGGGCGACAAGCGCGGCATCGTGCGCTTCGGCTACGCCTACGCCCCACTGGATGAAGCCCTGGCCCGCGCCGTGGTCGATCTCTCCGGGCGCCCGACGGCGGTGGTGAACCTCGACCTGCAAGCCCCGCGCATCGGGAGCACCGCCTCCGAAAACCTGGTACACGCCATTGAGTCTCTGGCCGCCACCGCGCGCATCACGGTGCACGTGGACGTACTCCGCGGCGCCAACGATCACCACCGCGCCGAAGCGGCCTACAAAGCCCTGGCGTTGGCCCTCAAGGCCGCCATCCGCCGCACCGACAACGACGAGGTCCCCAGCACCAAGGGGCTCCTCTAGCCGCCGCTTGCTTCCCAAGCGCACCGGCGATGATTACCTTGATGCATCACCGCCGAGAGAACGCACATGACACCGCTAAAAACCATCACCCTGCACGAACTCAGCGCGCACCCCGCCGTTCCGGTGGACGCCCAGGCCGAAGCCATCGCCCGCGACATCATTAATGATGTTGGCGCGCGGGGCATCGACGCGGTCCTCGAGTACGCCGTTCGCTTTGGCGACATCGCCCAAGGCGCGGCGCCGGTCCTCTCGCCAGCGGCCCTCAAGGCGGCCCACGACGCCCTGCCCGAAGAGACGCGCGCCCTGCTGCACCGCACCGCTGAGCGCATCAAAGCCTTTGCCAACGCCCAGCGCAACGCCCTGGCCGAATTGACCCTCGACATCCCCGGCGGCCAAGTGGGGCACAACCTCGCACCGGTGGAACGCGCGGGTTGCTACGCCCCGTCCGGCCGCTTCCCCCTGCCCTCCAGCGTCTTGATGACAGCCGTTACCGCGCGCTGTGCCGGCGTCTCCGAGGTGTGGCTGGCGTCTCCCAAGCCCGACACGCTCACCATGGCCGCAGCCCACGTCGCGGGTGTCGACGGTTTTCTCGCGGTGGGCGGCGCCCAGGCCATCGCTGCGTTGGCCCTAGGAGCGGGCGAGGTCCCCAAGGTCGACGTCATCGTCGGCCCCGGCAACAAATACGTAACGGCGGCCAAAAAACTCGTCTCGGGGCAAGTGACCATCGACATGCTGGCGGGTCCCTCCGAGCTAACGGTCCTCGCCGACGACACCGCCGATCCCGACGTGGTCGCCTGGGATTTGCTCGCCCAAGCCGAGCACGACGACGACGCCATCCCCGTGCTGGTCACCACGGACGCCACCCTGCCGGCGCGTGTCAACGACGCGTTGGCGCGTCACCTCGCAACGCTGCCCACCGCCGCCACCGCGCGCCGAGCCCTGCAAAACGGCTTTGCGGTAATCGCCGACACCCTCGAGGACGCCATCCGCGCTTGCGACATCCTGGCCCCCGAACACCTGGAGGTACAAACCCGCCACGCCGAAGCCGTCGCGGCCCGCTGCCGGCATTACGGCGGCCTCTTCATCGGCGCAGGCGCAGCCGAAGTCCTGGGCGACTACGGCGCAGGCCCCAACCACACGCTCCCCACCGGGGGCACCGCGCGTTACACCGGCGGCCTCTCGGTATTTCACTTCATCCGCATACGCACCTGGATGCGCATCGACAATCCAAGCGCGGCGCGCGCCATCGCCACCGACGCCGTTGCCCTCGCCAAACTGGAGGGGCTGGCCGCCCATGCACAAAGCGCTGCATGCCGCACAAAATCCGATTAGAATAAATGCACACCGCACTTGTCCAAAGGCTTAAGATGAAACACCACAATACAAATATCCATATCCCATTCGCCCGACTCGCCGCAGTGGCCTTTCTCTTCGCGCTCCCCATCGCCTTGTTGAGCGCGCCAGCCGCTGCCATCGAGTTCACCGACAACGAAAAAAACACCCTAAAAGATGGCGGCACCGTCATCCAAGAGCTGCCCACCTCGCGCAAGATGGGGTTTTACGGCGGCACGGGCTACGCCATCATTCCGGCGGCGCCCGAAGTGGTGTGGCAGGCCATTCGCGATTGGGCGGCCTATCCCCATATGTTCCCCAACACCGAGTACTGCAAAGTGGTCTCGCGCAAGGGCAACCGCACCCTGGTCCGCATGAAGATCGGCCACCCGGTGGTGAGCCTGCAATACCACGCCGAAACCACAGAGGACGCCGCGCGCTACACGCTCTCGTTTCGCCTCGTCGAAACCCACCCACATGATCTCGACGCCATCCAAGGTTACTGGCGCCTCTTCCCGCAAAAAAATGGCACCACCCTGGTCGCCTATGCCGCCTCGGTCCGCGCCCCCATGGGCATCGTGGCCTTGGCCGGCGAAGATCTGGCCAACCGCGCCATCCACGCGCTCCTCGGCATTCCCGGCGACCTAAAAAACTGGGTCATGGGTCCCCGCGGCAAAAAATACACAAAATAATCTACAGCGTGCGTTGAGTTCTTGACAGACGGATACCCCGGCGATAGATGTCCGTCCGGTTGTTCGGGAATGGTCTAATGGCAGGACGTCGGGTTCTGGCCCCGTTAGTCTAGGTTCGAATCCTAGTTCCCGAATGCTGGCCCCATCGTCTAGCGGCCTAGGACTCCGGCCTCTCACGCCGGCAACAGGGGTTCGAGTCCCCTTGGGGTCATCCACTGCCTTGCCATTGCCGTGCCATTGCCAAACGCCTCAGCGCGCTGCGGCAAACCGGCTGTTCCGCTCCATCCCCCCAACAAAAGCTCAAAAAACATTATGTATGAATCTGCACCAGCGACAAAATGGGCCCCGCGACATCCGCGTCTCGGTGCACGTCCACGCGGCATTCGAGGCTGGCGTCGGTCTCGCCCTCCGGGTCCTCGATGCGCTGCACCACCAGCCACTCGCCGCGGTCCTGTTCGCGAAACAGCGTGTTGTGCGCCATGCGTGCCCGGGGCGTTACATCCACCGCATCGTAGGCAGCAAAATAGAGCGCCATGGCCGCCTCCAGCATCTCTGCAGTCCACGCGTTCTCCCCATCGGACACCAGCAAGGCGCTGGCCTCTTCCCATTGCTTGTGGGCCAAGGCCGCGAGCAACACGTGCATGTCGCTGCGCAACCTGGCGCGCAATGCCCGGGGATTGTCGATGAGGCGCTCCTTGGCGGGCGGGCCCTCGTCCGGCGCGGCTTCGACAGGCAGCGGCTGCTGCATCAGGCGCGACCACTCTTCGAGCAGCGTGGCGTCCACGCGGCGCACCAGGCCGTGCAAGTAGGCCAACGCGTCTTCGAAGCCCGCGTCCCACAGGTGCTCCGGTACATTTTGCAGGGCCGTTTTGTACACCTGCGACAAGTAGCGCAGCAGGGTCCCCTCGCTGCGCGCGAGGCCGTAGCGCAAAATGTACGCGTTGAAATCGTCGACGCCCTCGAACATCTCCCGGGCAATGGATTTGGGCTGCGCCCGCTCCCGCGCCACCCACGGATGCAGCGAGGAAAAGGCCGAGAAAGTCTCTTGCACAAACGCTTCGCAGGGCTTGGGATAGGTGACCTTTTCCAGCTCCTCCATCCGCTCTTCGTAGGCGACGCCCTCGGCCTTTAGGCGCCCCACCAGTTCGCCTTTGAGGCGGTCGATTTGCCGGTACAAAATGGCGTTGGGGTTTTCCACCACGGCCTCGACCAAGCTCAGCATGTTGAGGTGGCGCTGCTCTCCGTCCTCGACGAGCGCGATGGTTTCCGCCAGGTACAACGACAGCGCGTGGTGCAACGAGAAGTCGTCTTGCAGATCTTCGGAGACGCGGAACTGGCGCCCCTCCGGCGTGTCCACTGCAGAGATAATGCCCGCGTGGCGCAACGAGCGCATCAACACCGCCGCATGGCGCAACCGCGCCGAGCGCGCCGGGTCCGTGCCATGGGAGCGCCCAATCAACTCGACGAGCCGGCGATAGCCACCGCCACGGCGCTGCGGAGCGCTCTGCAACAGCAACACCAACATCCCGCAGGTCACCTCAAATTGCGGGGTCAGGGCTTCGGGCTCGGCGGCGATCAAGCGCTCCATGGTCTGCTGGTCCCAGGCAATGGCGCCCGTGGGGGGCTTCTTGCGCACGAGCTTCTTTTTTAAGTGGGGATTGACGGCGAGCTTCTTTTCCATGCGGCGGTTTTCCACCACCCACTCGGGGGCCTGCACCACCACCAACCCCTCATCGTCAAAGCCCTTGCGCCCCGCGCGTCCGGCGATTTGGTGAAATTCGCGCGCCGTGACAATGGCCTGCTTGACGCCGTCGTATTTGTACAGCCGCGAAAAGACAACGGTGCGAATGGGGATGTTCACCCCGACCCCCAGGGTATCGGTGCCGCTGACCACCTTGATCAACCCCTGCTGCGCCAAGCGCTCGACAATGCGCCGATATTTGGGCAACAACCCCGCGTGATGCACGCCGATGCCGTGGCGCACCAGGCGCTGTATCTCGCGGCCATAAGGCGTGTCGAAGCGCACCCCCTCCAACTCCTGGGCGATGGCCTGCTTCTCCTCGCGGGAGGTCACGTTGATGCTCATCAAATTGCGCGCCTGCTCCGAGGCTTCGCGCTGCGTGAAGTTGACGACATAGAGCGGCGCACCACCCTGTTGCACCAATCCCTCCACGATTTCGTGCAGGTGGGCCTCGCGGTATTCGAAGGTCAGGGGCACCGGCCGCTGGGCGCCCTTGACCACGGACACGTCGCGATCGGTGAAGCCCGCCAAATCCGCCACCAGGCTGTCGGTGTTGCCCAGGGTGGCCGACATGAGCAAGAACACCGCGTCGCGCATGGTGATCAGCGGAATTTGCCACGCGATGCCGCGCTCGCGATCGCCGTAAAAGTGAAACTCGTCCATGATGACGTAATCGACGGCGGGGTCCTCGCTGCGCAGCGACAAATTGGACAACACCTCCGCCGTGCAGCAGATGATGGGCGCATCGCGGTTGACGCTGCCATCGCCGGTCAGGAGGCCCACATGCTCGGCGCCGAGCACGTCGCAGAGCCAAAAGAACTTTTCGTTTACCAGGGCCTTGGTGGGCGCGGTGTACCACGCGGTCCGCCCCTCGCAGAGCGCCTGCACCTGGAGAAACAAGGCCACCATGGACTTGCCCGATCCCGTCGGCGTGTTCAAGACCACGTGCTTCCACTGGGCCAATTCCAAAATCGCCTCTTCCTGGGCGGGATACAGCGCGAGGTCGAGGCTCTCCGCGTAGGCCAAAAACAACAAAACGATGTCGTCGGGTGAGGGCGTCGCCGCCTCCTGGCGCAAGGCCGCAATGCGGTCGGACAACGAGAAAGGCGTGTCGGTCATGGGCATGTCTTCAGCACAAAGCGGCCGTCTTTGGGGTCCAAATATCTAGCAACGTACATCGCGCAACCTCCACATGCGTTTTCATCTCACACGCAGTATCACACCAGCCCCCGTACGCAAAATTTCACACGACCGCAAAACGCTGCTAGCCTTTCCCATCTCATGCGACTCGCCATCCCAGGGCGCACCGTGCGCCACACACCCCGCGCCATGTCTGCGTTATGCCCACCTGTGCTCGCGCTCCTGGCGTGCCTCCTCGCCGCTCCCGTGGCGATGGCACAAGTGGCGCAGCCCATCACCGCAGCCCCCGGACAGGTGCACGGCAGCGTGCTCATGGGCACCGTGCGCATCGACGGCGACCGCACCTCCACCATGGACGCCAGCCTGCGCATCGGCGTGTCGCGCCGCATGGAAATCGCCGCCCCCTTGGCGATGGCGGTCTCGATTTTGCAAACCCCAAAGGGTAGCGGCATGAGCCTGGCGGCGGGTGTCAGCGACATGTGGGTCAACCGCCGGCACCAGGTGCTCTGGACCCCGGGCTTCGCCGTAGCCGCCAAGTACCGCGCCGCACACACCGCTGCGCTCTTTGCCGCCGTCGACTGGATGTGGCTCCCCACCGATTGGCAGCTCCATCAAAGCCCCACCTATCTGCGCGGCGCCGTGTCGCTGATGGTGGAGATGGGCCCCTATCTCACCTGGACCTTTGGCGTGGCCTACCAGCGCATGGTCACCGAGGGCGATCTCCCCGAAGCCCTTCATCGCTCGGGACTGGCGGGCAACGCACGGGTCTCTCTCTTCTCGGTGCGGGCCACCTCTTTCGAGGAGCTGCCCATTTTGGCGGCGCGCCTCACCGCACACCTCGACGTCATTTTTTCGTACCGCCTCGACATCGACACCGACACCGACACGCTCGACCAGCGCTTCTTGGCCGGCATCCGCCTGCACCCCAAAGCCCCCCGCTAACGACAAAAGTTGCCCAAAATCACCTTGCAGGTCGCAATCTGCGCATTTGATACTTATGAATGTGAAAACGCCGTTACCGTCTGTTTGGCGGCGAAACCCGGCAGCGCCCGCCCCAAAGCCCGCGGCGCCCCAGAGCAAAGGAGTTCCAGATGAAGAAATTGTTGATTATCGGTGGCGTGGCCGCTGGCGCGACAGCCGCTGCCCGTGCGCGTCGCCTCAACGCAGAGGTCGAAATCGATCTGTTGGAATCCGGTGAAGACGTCTCCTTCGCCAACTGCGGGCTCCCCTATTACTTGGGTGGGGAAGTCGCCCACCGCTCGTCCCTCATCCTGTCGAGCCCCGAGATATTTCAAGAGCAATACCGCGTCACCGTGCACACGCAAACCGAGGCCATCGCCATCGACCGCGCAAACAAAATTGTGACCGCCGTCAACCGCGCCACGGGCGGCGAAAAAACATTCGCCTACGACAAGCTCATCCTGGCCCAGGGAGGCAAGCCCATCGTCCCGCCGCTGCCCGGCGTGGATCGCGATAATGTCTTTCAACTCTGGACCCTGGCCGACATGGACCGCATCGATCGCTTCTTGGCCGACAAACAGCCCAAGTCCGCCGTGGTGGTGGGCGCCGGTTTCATCGGCCTCGAAATGGTGGAAGCCCTGCTCCGCCGCGGTCTCCAGGTGAGCATTGTCGAGCAGGCCATGCAGGTCATGCCCACCCTCGAAGGCGAAATCGCGGGCTTTCTCATCGAGGAGCTCATGTCCTACGGCGTCGAACTAAAACTGGGGCGCTCCCTGCTGGCCATCCAAGACGAAGGGGCCGTGCTCGACGATGGCACGCTCTTGCCCGCCGACTTCGTGCTGCTCTCCGTGGGCGTCAAACCCACACTGCAACTGGCCCAAGCCGCTGGCCTCACCGTGGGCGAAACCGGTGGACTGGCCGTCGACGAACACCTGCGCACCAGCGACCCCGACATCTACGCCGCCGGAGACATGGCCGAAATCACCAGCCGCATCTGCGGCAAAAAAATGCGGGTGCCACTGGCGGGTCCGGCCAATCGTCAGGGCCGCATCGCCGCCGAAAATGCCTTGGGCGGCCAGGTGGTGTACCGCGGCAGCGCCCTCTCCTCCATCGTGAAAATCTTCAGCGCCGTCGCGGGCTCCACCGGGCTCAACCTCTCCCAGGCCAAGGCCAGCGGCTTCGACGCCGACGCCGTGGTCATCCACAAGGCCAGCCACACCGCCTACTTCCCCGGTGCCGAACCCGTCACCTTGCAACTGGTCTACGAAAAAGAAAGCGGACGAATCTTGGGCGCCCAATCCGCCGGTCGGGTGGGCATCGACAAGCAGCTCGACGTCATCGCCACCGCCATCGCCGCCGGCATGACCCTGGACGAACTGGGCGAGCTCGACTTCGCCTACGCGCCGCCCTTCAACAGCCCCAACGGCCCCGTGCACATGGCCGCCTTCGCCGCCGAAAACCACCGCACGGGCTTCAGCCCCACCGTCCTCGCCCGCGACCTGGAGCGCCTGGTGCGCGGCCAAAACAACCTGCGCCTCTTCGATTTGCGCGACCCCATCTCCTTCGGCAACCGCCACTTAGAGGGCAGCCAAAACATCAGCCAACCCGCCCTGCGCGACAACATGGCGCGCCTCGACAAAGGCACCACCATCGTCCTCATCAGCGACGATGGCCAAAAGGGACACGTGGTGCTGCGCATGCTCGTGGGTGCGGGCTTTCAACGCGTCTTCAACCTCGCCGGTGGCTATCGCTCCTTAGAACGGCAGGCCCGCGCCTATCCCTTTGCACACCTGCGGGTGGGCCTCGGCCCCATCGTGCAAAAATCGGCCGTCGACACCGAGGGCGAGAGCGCGCAAGAGAAGCCCTGCGAAGAGCCCAGCGCACGCACCAAACCCTCCGGCGTCATCATCATCGATGTGCGAACGCCCATGGAGTTTGAGATGGGCGCCGTGCCCGACGCGCTCAACGTGCCCCTCGACGAGCTGCCCTTGCGCGCCAAAGAGGTAATCGGCGACGACCTGGGCCGCGAAGTCATCCTCTACTGCGCCTCTGGGGCACGCTCTGCCTACGGCGTGCGCGTTCTGCAACAACTCGGCTACACCGACGTCACCAACGGCGGCGGCCTGCACGCCATGATGTCCCGCGTCTCCTCTTTTTCGCTGATGTAAATTTTTCCCGGCACGACCGACAGGATTCGAACCTGTGACCCCCGGTTTAGGAAACCGGTGCTCTATCCGGCTGAGCTACGGTCGCTCGATGAGGGGGATGATGTAACCGAGGCACTGGGCAACCGCAAGGCGATTTTTCGCCCCGGATGCGCCAGAGGTCGCGCCCCGAATGCGCCAGAGGTCGCGCCCCGAATGCGCCAGAGGTCGCGCCCCGGATGCGCCAGAGTTCGCGCCCCAAGCCCACAACCGCAATGCCCTTTGCTAAGGGAAAAACAGCGCCGCTAGGGCTCCAGGGCATGGCTGATCACTTCCTCCATGCGCGAGACATAAATCAATTGAATGTCGCTCAAGATCTCTTCGGGGATGTCCGGCTCATCCTTGCGGTTGCGGTCGGGCAAGATCACGGTGCGAATGCCAGCGCGGTGGGCTGCCAGCACTTTTTCCTTGATGCCCCCCACCGGCAACACCAGACCGCGCAATGTAATTTCGCCGGTCATGGCCATGTCCGCGCGCACATTGCGCCCCGAGAACAGCGACACCAGCGCTGTCAACATCCCCACGCCCGCGCTGGGGCCGTCCTTGGGCACGCTGCCCGCCGGCACGTGTAGGTGGATGTCCTGGGTCTCTTCAAAGCCCACGGCCAGGCCAAAGTCTTCGGCGTTGGCCCGCGCATAGGACAGCGCGGTTTGCGTGGACTCTTTCATGACGTCGCCCAGTTGGCCGGTCATGGCGAGCTTGCCCGAACCCTTCATTTTGGTGGCTTCGATGAAAATGATTTCGCCGCCCATGGGGGTCCAGGCCAGGCCCGTGGCCACACCGGGCACCGAGCAGCGATCCGCCATCTCCGGCAAAAACTTCACCGGCCCCAGCACGCTCTGCACAAAGTCGTCGTCCGCGACGAACTTCGTCGTTTCGCCGCCCGCCACGCGCACCGCCACCGCTCGGCACACCGCGGCGATCTCGCGCTCCAAATTGCGCACCCCCGCCTCGCGCGTGTAGGAATCGATGAGGCGCAAGATGCCCTCATCGGTAAACGAGAGCTCGCCGTTGTTCAGCCCGTGCTCGGCGATCTGCTTGGGGATGGTGAAGTGCAGCGCGATTTGCCGCTTTTCGTCGCGGGTATAACCGGGGATTTGAATGACCTCCATGCGATCGAGCAAGGGCGACGGAATGGTCGAGAGCGTGTTGGCCGTGCCGATGAACATCACGCGCGACAAATCGTAGGTAACCTCGAGATAGTGATCGGAGAAGGAGTTGTTTTGCTCGGGGTCGAGCACCTCGAGCAGCGCCGAGGCGGGATCGCCGCGGAAATCCGAGCTGAGCTTGTCCAACTCGTCGAGCATGAAGAGCGGGTTGACGGTGCCGGCCTTTTTCATGCCCTGGATCACGCGTCCCGGCAGGGCGCCGACATAGGTGCGGCGGTGGCCCCGAATCTCGGCTTCGTCCCGCACCCCGCCCAGCGACATGCGCACAAATTCGCGGCCGATGGCGCGGGCGATGGACTTGCCCAAAGAGGTTTTGCCCACCCCCGGCGGCCCCACTAGGCACAGGATGCTGCCTTTTTTGTCGGGATTGAGCTTCAGCACCGCGATTTGCTCGAGGATGCGCTTTTTCACCTTGGTCAAATCGAAGTGATCGGCATCGAGAGTTTCGCGCACCGCCGCAATGTCGAGCTTGTCCTCGGTGGCCTCCTGCCAAGGAACCTCCAGCAACCAGTCGAGATAAGTGCGCGTCACCGTGTACTCCGATGAGGCGCTCTGCATATGCCGCAGACGCCCCAACTGTTTGAGGGCCATCTTTTCGGCGTCGGGAGACATGCCGCTCTCGGTGATCCGGGTCTTCAACTCCTCGATTTCATCCTCAATGTCCTCGCCCTCCCCCAACTCTTCGCGGATGGCCTTCATCTGCTGGCGCAAAAAATACTCGCGCTGCGAACGGCCCATCTCCTCCTGCACCGCCGTGGAGATGTCCTTTTTGATCTTCAGCACCTCCAGTTGCTTGGTGAGCATGCGCAGGCCGAGGCGAATGCGGGCGTGCACATCCAGCGCTTCGATGATCGCCTGTTTTTCGCTCACCTCCGCATTGAGATTCGAAGCCACGAGGTCGGCGAGTTGCCCCGGAATGGAGACGTGCTCCAGGACATTGGAAGCCTCCTTGGGCAGGTTGGGCATCTGGCCGAGCAGTTGGCGCGCTGCCTCCCGCAGGTTGTTGGTCAGGGCCTCCAACTCCAGGGTGTTTTCGGTTTGGTCGGGCAGGCGCTGAATGCGCGCCGAGAGCACCGGTTCGGTTTCGACGGGCTCGAGGATGCGAAAGCGCTCAATGCCCTGCAAGACCACCGAGTAATTGTTTTCGCCCAGTCGCACCAACTTCAGCACGCGGGCCAAGGTGCCCATGGCGTACAAATCGTCCCAGGAGGGGTCTTCGACATCGGCGGAGCGCTGGCTGAGCACGGCGATGAGCTGCTCGTCGGTTTTTTGGACGCGCTCCACGGCCTCGATGGACTTGGCGCGACCGACGTTGATCGGCACCACCGACGCGGGGAACATCACTGAATTGCGGAGCGGCAAAATGGGAATGATCATAATAAAAAACACCTTTCAAGTGAGCCCGAACCCCGTAAGGGGCATCGTGCCGCTAACGTAAATCCAACCCCTGGCACTGTCAAACAAAGCGCCGGGCGAACCGAAGAAATGGCAAGGGGCAATCGTGCAGAGAACAAAAGAAGGCGCGCCTAAGCACCATGCACGGAGCGCTAGGGATGCGCTTTGTTGTAGGCCTGAATGAGCCTGTCGGTGAGATCGAGATGGGCCGGGGCCCACACCACGGCGCCCACAGAGCGGTCGTAAATCATCGTGTAGCCATCGGACTTCCCGATCTGGGCGAGGATTTTTTCCATTTTGATCAGAATGTCTTGGGTGGCCTTCATCTCTTTTTGCGCCAGCTCTTGCTGAAACTGTCCATAGGTTTGCTGCAGCTCCATCACGGCCTTTTGGTAGGCTTCCATCTGCTTGCCCAGGGCCTCTTGGCTGAGAATATTTTGCTGCTGTTTGATCTTCTCCTGCATGGCCAAAATGGACTTTTCTTTGTCTTCGATTTGCTTTTGCAGCTTGTCCTTCTCTTTTTGCAGCTTTTGCATGGCCTTTTTGCCCTGATTGGTTTCGTTTAACGCGCGGCGCAAATCCACGTAGGCAATTTTGACTTGTTGGGCTGAGGCTTTGTACGCAACAGACATTACCAAAAAAGAAGTCAACACCAGCAGCATCGTTTTTTGCATTGTTCTCATATTATGTACCGTCTCCTTTTGAGCGCGCGCATAGGTGGTGCGGCGGTCGAATCGTTCTCGCATTAGACATGGCTCCCTATCAGAATATTTAAATTTAAACACCAAATAAGCAGCGCGATAACCAGAACCCGCCAGCCCGAATGAAATTCCCGCAGCGGAAAATTCTCTGTCATAACATGCCATTGCCCGATATATTATGTCCGTCATGCCATGGGGATAAGCGCACAGCCGATCCGATGGACGGCCCCCATGCAACGCAAAGGAGCGAAACATGAAAAAATACGGCGCGGAGTTTCTGGGAACATTTTGGTTGGTGTTGGGCGGCTGCGGCAGTGCAGTTCTCGCGGCGGCATTTCCCGAATTGGGCATCGGCCTTCTGGGGGTGGCGCTGGCCTTCGGCCTGACGGTGCTCACCATGGCCTATGCCATCGGACACATCTCCGGCTGCCATCTCAACCCGGCGGTGTCCGTGGGGCTGTGGGTCGGCGGGCGCTTCTCGGCCAAAGAATTGCTGCCCTACATCGTGGCCCAGGTGCTGGGGGGCATTGTCGCCGGCGGCGTACTGTTTCTCATCGCCAGCGGAAAATCTGGCTTTGACGTCACCCAGGGCTTTGCCACCAACGGCTACGGCGATCACTCCCCGGGCAAATACGCGATGACCGCGGCCCTGCTCACCGAAGTGGTCATGACCATGATGTTTATATTGGTCATCATGGGCGCCACCGACAAGCGCGCCCCACAAGGTCTGGCCCCCATCGCCATTGGATTGTGCCTCACCCTCATCCACCTGATCAGCATCCCGGTCACCAACACCTCGGTAAACCCCGCGCGCAGCACCGGCGTGGCCATCTTCGAAGGTGGTCTGGCCATGTCGCAGCTCTGGCTCTTCTGGGTAGCCCCCATCGTCGGCGCCGCCCTGGGCGCTTTGGCCTATCGCCTCATCGGCTGCGAAAAAGAAAAAACCACCGAAGAAAAATCCCCCGCCTAATCCAGCCTCCCCACACACTATTTTATTTGCTGTCAGTCGACACTGACGTCTGCCCCATGGCGCCGCGCCGGGCGTTTGGGGCGCAGCAAGACGTGCTCCAGCAACAAGACGGCTAAGGTGCCGATGACAAAACCATTGCCGGCGATGGGCACCAGCAGGGGCGGGAAGGCCGCCACCACCGCTTGGGGCAAAAAGGACACCAGCACGCTGAGCATGACGGGAATGCTGATCACGAGGGCGTCGGGAAAGCCGAAGGTGCGCTCGCCCAGGGCCACCAGGAAGCCCGTGGCGAGTTGCAGGCTCATGATGTAGAGCAGGACCGCGCCGATGACCACTGGGGGCACCATCCAGAACAGGGCGATGAGGGACGGCGAAAAGGCCATGAGCACGAGGCACAGCGCCGCGGGCAAGAAGCTCAGGCGCGAGGCATTGCCGTTGGCGGAGATGATGCCAGCGCTCAGCGAGAAGTTGACCACGCCGACGACGCCGAGGAA
>JAAYKL010000089.1 GCA_012522445.1 Myxococcales bacterium
AGGGCACCTGAAAACACGATGAGCGACAGAAAACGCGTCCGCCCCCAACCGGGGATGCGCTGCATAATAAGAAAAACAGCGCTGAGCATCAGCAGCAGGCTCAGGGCGACAATGGAGAGCAAATCCTCTGTACTCATGGCAAATCCAAGGAGATTTGTTTTGCGTGCGTGTTTTGCGACGGCGCCGACATCTCACCCCAATGAGGCGAGGACTGTCAACACTGCTCTGCTAAAAACACGCCAAGGCCAGGCTATCGGCCCACAGCATGCCCTGTGGCGTGGGACACAAATGCGTGGGCGTCATCTGGGCCAGTCCTTGCTGGCACCAGCGCGCGAACACCGGTTGCCAGTCGCGCAGCAACGCGTGGGCCAATGCCGCCAAAACGCGCAAATCCACGCCCTGGGTCGTGCGCAACCCCAGCATCACCAATTCACGGGCCAACGCCGCGTCCTCCAGAACGTCGATGTGACGCCAGGCGCCGCCCTGGTCCTCGTCCGGTGCCCCCTTCCCCGCGCGCGCGATGTACGCGCTCGGCGTCGGAATGTTTTCATAGCGAAAACGCCCCGAGGCAGTCACCAGGTGTCCGTGGGCACCAGCACCGAGACCGACGTAACGACCGCCCCGCCAATAATGCTGGTTGTGACGGCTCTGCCGACCGGGCAGCGCGTAATTGGAGACCTCGTATCCCGCATATCCCGCGCTTTCGAGGCAATGGCGAACGCGCCACCACATATCGGCCCGCGCCGCATCGTCGGGCAGCGACGCCAGGGCCCGTTGTCCCAAAGGGCTCTGGGGGGACAGGCTCAGCTCATACGCCGAGATGTGCGCCGGTTGCAGCGCCAAGAGCGCACGCAGTTCTGTTTCGATTTCCGCCAGCGTCTGCTGTGGTGTGGCGTAAATGAAATCGACGCTGATGTTTTCGATGCCCGCCTGGCGCGCCCAGTGCACCGATTGTCGCGCCTGGGCCGCGGTGTGTGTCCGCCCGAGCCAACGCAGACGCGCATCCGACATGGCCTGCACGCCAATGGAAATGCGGTTGATGCCCAAGCGGGCAATGTCCCGGTACCAAGCTGCGTCGCCGTCCCGGGGATTCGCCTCCAGGGTCACCTCGGAGAAAGCGTCGCGGTGCAGCGGCAGCAGCGACAGGAGAGCAGCGAGATGCGCAGATGGCCAAAGCGAAGGGGTGCCGCCGCCGAGATACAGTGACCCACCCACTCGCCCCACCATGTGCGCCTGGACGTGTTGCCATTCCGCGCCCAAGGCTTGGGTGTAAGCGTCGTAGGGGATGCGCGCCGTGGCCGTGGTGGCAAAGTCGCAGTAACCGCAGCGGGTCGCGCAAAACGGCAGGTGCACATACACCGCCACCGAAGCGTCGTGTGGAAATGCGGTTGCGTGTTCGCGTCCGGGCGCGTCTCGCGCTGGGGTGGCGCTGGGCAATGTTATGCCTGGGGGATGTCGCCCTCTAAAGACCAAATGGCGGCATCGTCGGCGCGTCCCGGCCAATCGGGCACCACGCGCCGGATCAAGCTGACCACATTGCGCGCGGTGTCCATCAGTTGGTTCAAGGAGGCCACTTCGGGCAGGCGGCGCCCCAAGTAACGCACCCCGGAGAGGGTGTGGGCGTCCAAGTACATCGGGTCTTCGAAGAACGCCCGATCGCTGGGATCGCACTGCTCCATGGCACGGGCCATGGCAGTGTCCACCGGAAAACCGAGAAAGAAAAACTTGCGGGCGGGCATGCCGCTACCAGGCGAGGTTGCTGGCCTTTCGCAGGCGGGGCATAATTTGCATTTCTCGTTCAAAGTCGCGGCAATCCAAGCAGGAGAAGGAACGCCAGCGCTTGGTGGAAGCTTCGTTCAAGCAGCGTTCGTAGTGCTTGCAATCGTCGCGACGGTGCAAAGAGATTTCGCGAATGTCCAATGTTTCATCAAGCCTTTTCATATATTCACCTCACTAACTGTGTTGGTTGTGTCGTTGCGCTACGGAGACGCGTTGCGATTGTAGGTCCGGAAGACCGAAAAGCAACTTATTGTACCCGATTTTAGTGCAATTTTCTGTTTTTTCTGCAATTGGGCAAAAAGTCGCGCAACCTATTGGTTTAACTCAACTTTTCCCACCAGGTCGCCGGGGACAACGCCCGTCTCAGCACAATAACGCGCCAGCTCGTCGATTATTTCCACCGCAATGCCGGGGTTGGCATAGGACGCGGTCCCGATTTGCACCGCATGGGCGCCGGCGAGCAAAAATTCCAATACATCGCGCAGACAAGTAATGCCCCCCATGCCGATGACGGGGATTTTCACGGCCTGGGCCACTTGGTAGACCAGGCGCACGGCCAACGGGCGGATGGCGGGGCCCGAGAGTCCGCCCATGTTCACGCCGAGCCGCGGGCGGCGTGTCACCACGTCGATGGACATGCCGCGAATCGTATTGATGAGCGACACCATGTCCGCGCCGGCATCTTCGACGGCCCGTGCCACGCCCGGCAAATCGGTGGCTTCCGGAGAGAGCTTAATGATGACCGGCAAATCGGTGGCGCGGCGCACGGCTTGGGTTACCTCGGCGGCGGGACCCGGTGCCACGCCGAAGTGCATGCCGCCCGCCTTGACGTTGGGGCACGAGATATTTACCTCCAAGGCCGCCACCCCGGGCACATCGCTGAAGCGTCGGGCGAGCTCGGAGAAGTCATCGGTGGACGTGCCGTAGGTGTTGACGATCGCCGTCACGCCGCGGGCGCGAATTTGGGGCATGTACTCGTTGACGAAGACGTCGTAGCCCACATTGGCTAAGCCGATGGCGTTGAGCATGCCCGCCGGGGTTTCGCAGATGCGCGGCGGCGGATTGCCCATGCGGGGAGCCAAGGAGATGCCCTTAACGCTGATGGCGCCGATTTTGGCGATGTCGACGATGTCGGCGTACTCGATGCCGTAGCCAAAGGTACCCGAGGCCATGATGACGGGGTTGGCGAGGGTCAGCGGGCCCAGTTTCGTGGTCAATGCGCTCGCGGTCATGGCGCCCTCCCGAAGATGACCTCACCGTCAAAGACCGGGCCATCGGAACAGACATAGTGAAAGACGCCGTCGTGGGCCGTGACGACACAGCCCTTGCAAGTGCCCAGGCCACAGGCCATGGGGGCTTCCAGCGCGACTTGCACCGGGGCGTTCGCCGCCAGCGCCAAATGGGTCACCGCCCGCAGCATGGGATGCGGCCCGCAGGCCATCACCGCCGAGGGCGTGCCGTCGTCGAGCAGGCGTTGCAGGGGCGCCGTCACCAGGCCGGTCTCGCCATAGGAGCCATCTTCGGTGACGCAATGGAGCGGGCCCAGGGCGGCCAGTTCATCTTTTAGCGACAAGTCGGCGGCAGCGCGCGCGCCGTACACAAAGGCGAAGCTGCGACCCGCTGCGTGCAACTGCTGCGCCAAAAACGCCAGGGGCGCCACCCCCACGCCGCCCGCCACCAGCACGGGGCGCACACCCTTTGGCGGCAGCGCAAACGCATTGCCCAAGGGGCCGAGCACATCGAGGGCATCGCCCGGCTGCAGTTGGGTGAGCCGATGGGTGCCCTCGCCCACATCGCGCACCAGCACCGCCCCTTCGGCGCCCGCACGCACCAACGAGAACGCCCGCGGCAAGGTGGGGTGAAAGCCCCAGTCGCCCCGGATCATGACAAACTGTCCCGGCAGTCCCGCCAGGGGTGTGTCGCCCCGAAACCGGAGCTGGGCATAGCCCGGTCCCTCGTGGCGATTCTCCGTAATGATGGTGTGTAAAAACTGCATCTTCATGGATAGGGCTTTTACGAATCAGGCGGGGTTATGACAAGCAAAAGCACGCATCTCGTGCAACTCAGGGGCTTCGGGCATGCGCCGAGAGGCGGTGGCAGGCCGAATGGAGCATCAAATCGTTAGACCGGAGTGTTCAGGGTGTTGGTGCGGCAGGTGCGGAGTGTGGGGCAGGAGAACCGGCGGTGCCATACCAGCGCTGCACCTCTCGGGCCGCGGGCTTGTTGCGCGGCGTGTACTCGTTGCTGTCGGCGCCACCCCAGCCAAACCAGTTCCAAAAATAGTTGCCCACCAGCCGAGGCTCGCCGTCCCACACCCGGGCGAAAGCCTCGTACAAGCGGCGCTGCAGTTCCAAGTCAATGGGCCGCTGCGCCCCCTCTTCCCAGGGCCGGGCCGCGGCGCCCTCCTGGCTCAAGTAGCCCACCTCGGTAAAGAGCAGGGGCTTTTGCACCCGGTGTTGCCAACGCATGAGGCGCACGTAGACCTGGCGCCAGCTATGCACCAATTCGGCCACCTCTGGTCGCTGCGAGATGTCGCCCTGCTTGTCCTGGAGTTCGAAATAGCCCGTGAGACCGGCGTAGTCGAGGGCGTCGAAAAACGTCACGTTGAAATAATGATCCCAGTTGGTCGAGTAGGTCAATTTGCCGCGGTACACCTGGCGCACCTGAGCGATGAGCGCGCGCCACCTGTCGGCGTGCACCTCCATGGTGGAGAGTTCGGAGCCCACGGACATCAGTGGAATGTCGAGTTTTTCGGCGAGGCGCGCCCACATGAGGATGAAATCGGTATAGCTTTTAAAAAAAGTGTCGAGATTGGCGGGTTTTAGGGCGCCGCGAAAACCGTCGTCCTCCATGCGCAAAATGGGAAACAAAAACACCTCCATGCCCCGGTCGCGGATGTCGGCGATGGTGCGCTCCACCGTGGACATGGGCATCGAATGGCGCGGGTGCGCGTAGATTTCGACCGCGCGGATATTCTTCATGTAGTAAGGCACCACCACCGCCACGTGGGAGACACCGGCCTCCCGCATCTCATCTATCATATCGACATAGGACCACGCCGGGTCCTCGCTGAACAACCCCAGGGCCGCACCGCGTTGCTCCGGAGGACTGTTCACTGCCGCCGCGTCGTCGTTGGTTTGGGCGCGCGCAACCCCAAGGCCGAAGAGCATCAACAGGGCGCATGCCCCGGACAACCACCGCACCGGGGGCCTACATGAACGCATCATCGGGATATTGATAGACATGGCGTATTTTGACATTGGCATACCTGTCGAGTTTGAGTTTCATTTTGTCGAGGTGATCGGTGATTTTTTGCCGCGGCATCCGAGCCATCGCAGCGCGGGAGACAATTTTTTCAATGGCTTCGTGCGCCTCCCGTGGATGCAGGACGGCACCGCGCCCCGCCACAATCCCCTGGGTATCGCGCACCAGGCGCAGATCGATGATGTCGTTTTTCAACAATCCCAAGGTCGGCAAGGTCCAACGCGCTGACCACAACCCGCCGCCGATGATGTCGCGCAACAACAGGCGATTGCCGCCCAACTTGGCAATGCGAAAAGCCGAGCGCAGCGTCACATTGAGCCAACGGTGTTGTGCCAGCTCTTCGCGACGCAACTGCGCGCTGTGTGCGGCCAAGTACCGTTCATTAATGGTGGCACCCGACGAATCAACCCGATCGAGCAAGAACCAGTCCAGGAACATGGTCATGCGGGTTTCAAACCAAGACTCGCCCTCGGAGAACTCACCGGTGAGCGCGTGAAACTCGTCGCGTGCGATGCGCAGCTCGGCCAGCCCGCGTCGCGTGGCATAGTCTTCGAGGCGCTGCAGGGCGCTTTCGCAATCAAGTACCATAGTGGGGAACGATAATGAGAGAGGATGCAGATGCGGTCAAGCCCGTCTACGCGGGAACGGATGCGTCGTCTGCGGGAATTACTCGGCAGGCGCTTCTTCAGCGGCAGGCGCTTCTTCAGCAGTCGCTTCTTCAGCAGCAGGTGCTTCTTCAGCGGATGCCTCTTTAGCGGATGCCTCTTCAGCGGATGCCTCTTCAGCAGCGGGTGCTTCTTCTTCGGCGGGTGCTGCGTCGACGGCCTTGGCAGCGATGTCACCCATCTGCTGCATCAAGATGTCGCCCAGGGTGGCCTTGTTGCTCGTCTTCACACGGGCTTCGGACTTCTTGTATTCCTCGACGTCAACCTCATCTTCGCGGCCGATGAGCGACTTAATCGAGAGGCCGATCTTGCGCTCTGTCGTGTCGACCGTGATGATCTCGGCCTTGGCCATGTCGCCTTCCTTGACCACTTTGCGCGGATCGTCGATGCGCTCGTTGCTCAGTTCGGAGACGTGAATGAGGCCCTCAATGCCGGGCTCCAATTCCACAAAGGCGCCGAAGTCGGTGAGTTTGATCACCTTGACGTCGCGCACTTGGCCCAGGGGAAAGTCCATGGGAATGCGCTCCCACGGATCTTCGTAGAGTTGCTTGATGCCCAGGCTGACCTTTTCTTCCTCGTGGTTGATGCTGAGGATAACCGCCTCCACCTCTTCGCCTTTGCGGAAGAGTTCGGAGGGATGGTTGATGCGCTGGGTCCAGGAGAGGTCGCTCTTGTGGGCCATGCCGTCGATGCCGTCGTCGATGCCGATGAAGACGCCGTAGTCGGTGATGGAGCGGATTTTGCCCTTGATGGTGTTGCCGGGTTTGTAGGTGTCGATAAAGCGATCCCAAGGGCGGGGTTCGAGTTGCTTCATGCCCAGGGAGATGCGCTTCTCGTTGGTGTCGACATCTAGTACGGCGCACTCTACTTCCATGCCGACTTCGATCATTTTAGAGGGATGCTTGACGCGCTTGGTCCAGCTCATCTCCGAAACGTGGATGAGGCCTTCAATGCCCTGCTCCAATTCGACAAAGGCGCCGTAATCGGTGATGGAGACCACCTTGCCGCTGACCTTGAGGCCGATGGGATAGCGTGCCACCACGTCGGCCCAGGGATCGGGCTGGGTTTGCTTGAGGCCCAGGGATACGCGCTCGGTTTCTTCGTTGTACTTGAGCACGAGCACTTCCAGGGTGTCGCCAATTTTGAGCAATTCACTGGGGTGGTTGATGCGTCCCCAGCTCATGTCGGTGATGTGCAGCAGGCCGTCGATGCCACCGAGATCGACAAAGGCGCCGTACTCGGTGATGTTTTTAACCACGCCCTCGACCATCATGCCTTCGGCGAGATTTTCGAGGGTTTTCTCTTTCATGCTGTCGCGCTCTTGCTCGAGCAGGACACGACGAGACAACACGATGTTGCCGCGCTTTTTGTTGAACTTAATGACTTTGAAACGATAGGTTTCGCCGATGAGGCGTTCGAGGTTGCGGATGGGGCGCAGATCGACCTGCGAACCCGGCAAAAAGGCTTTGACGCCGCCGCGAATCGAAACGGACAACCCGCCCTTAACGCGTTGGCAAATGGTGCCTTCGATGATCTCGTCGTTTTCACAGGCGACAGAGATCTCGTCCCAGACGCGCATTTTGTCGGCTTTTTCTTTGGAGAGCTCGATGAGGCCGGATTCGTTTTCGACGCTCACCAGAAAGACATCAACTTCCTGGCCCACTTCGATCTCCAACTCCCCGGTGGAAGCGATGAACTCTGAAGCGGCGATTTCGCCTTCGGACTTGGATCCGATGTCGACGATTACGACGTCTTTATTAATGCTGACGATGGTGCCTTTGACGATTTGCCCTTCTTCTTTTTTGGGCGTCGCACTCTCGTGTTCATCGAGCATTGCGGCAAAATCGTCGTTGTTGATGGTCTCTTGGGGGGTGGTGTTTTTGTTCTCGGTCATTCCTTACTTTTTCGGCGCTGGGCCATACTCCTTCCAAGGTGTCTGTCGGTTGCTGCGATACGGCGTTCCCGCCTTTCGGGATGCGGTTCGGCAAGCGTGGGACTGCGACACGCAGGGATTCGCTTTATAGAGAAAAAGATTGTCTGTCAAAAAGAATCGGGCCCGGCGGGGAATTTCGCTGCAATGTAATCGCGCATATGCGCCACCACCTCCGCGGCGCTCAGGTGATCGCACGGCACTTCGACGGCGTCTTCGGCTTGGCGCAGCGGTGCCACTTCGCGCGTCATGTCTGCCCGGTCACGGGCTTCCTGGGCGGCCTCCACTTCGGCCAAGCTGATGGACTCGCCCTTTTCGCGCAGCTCCAACCAACGGCGGCGCGCGCGCTCGGCCACGGTCGCCACCAAAAAAAACTTCACCTCCGCATCCGGAAATACCACGGTGCCGATGTCGCGTCCCTCGAGCACCACCCCGCCCTCGCGACCCAATCCGCGCTGCACGTCTAACAAACAGGTGCGCACTTCGGGATGTCGGGCCACGGCGGATGCCCCGCTGCTGATGCGACTCGTGCGAATCTCACCGCCCAGGGGGACGCCGTCCATGTGCAAGGTGCCATCCGCGGTAAAGTGAAAGGCGTGCCGCAGCACCGCTTGGGCCAAGGCGGGACCGTCGTCCCAAGAGATGCCGGACGCATCGGCGATGAAGGCCACGGCGCGGTACAGGGCTCCGGTGTCGACGAAGGCGTATTGCAAGGCCTTCGCCAAACCGCGCGCCACGGTGCTCTTTCCGGCACCCGCCGGACCGTCGATGGCCACCACGGGTTTGTTTCGCATGGGGTTTTTCGGTTGTGTCATTTACTTTGCCATCATCATTAACTGCTGAATTTGCAGCAGGGGTTCGATCACGTGAATCCAATCGGGGACTTCTTCGGGCGCGATGTACCAGTCGACGCGCAATTGCGCATCCGCAACGGAGAGGGCCTGGTGCCAGCGTTCAAACATCCACTTGAGGCCGAACACCCCCACTACGGGCTGGCGCATCCAGCGCGCGAGTTCATCGTGCAACACTTGTAGAGCACGGGAAGCCGCCTGTGGTTCGGCGAAAGTCGCGGCGCCGCTGAGGCGAACGCCCGCGGTAACATTGAGCGCAAAGCGGGCCTCGGTCATGCGGGAGAGATCCAAGCGCGGCACAAAGGGGATGCGCAGCGGGGCCACAGCCGCATCGCCGTTGTCCATCGAACGCCAGCACCATGTACCCGCCACATCGCCTTCAGCCACGCAGAGGCGTTCCGCGTCATTCGAAAGGCCATCAGAGTCATTCGGTGAAGCCGGGGTTGCGGTCCCATGTTCGCGGACCAACTGCGCCGTGGCCTCCACCGCAGATGGTGGCGCGATGACCGCCGTATCAGGCAGCAACTGTGCGCACTGCAAACCGCCTGCCGCCACGGTGGGCCGCCCCGTCTCGCTCGCAACGGCAACGCCTTGTGGCAAGAGCACCTGACAGTCGACGGGAGGCTTCCCCCGCACCAGCAATACCGAATCCGGCGTTGGGGAAGCCAGCGCCATCTGGGCGACAACCATCTCATCAGTGCGGTCCAGCAGCGCGGACAAGGTCTCGGGGGAAATGCCGCTTTGCAGCAGGGGCAACACGCGGCGCAAGGCGGGCCAGTCAGGCGATGTGCGCAGGGCATCGAGGCGCAAATGAAAACGCATATGCCAGGGCTCGGGTGCCAGTTGCCAAAGGGGCGGTGTCACCGGTGCAACGGCCGCGCCATCTGCGTCGCGATCAATGCCCCCCTCGGCGTCCGAATCGAGCGCAGTCATCGACAACGGGGTGTTGGCAGAGTGCGGGCTCCGGGCACACCCTGCCACCAGCAAGGCGCACGCCAAAGCGATTCTCCAGGGGCGGCACCGAGAAAAAAACGACGTGCATAGACGAGATATCGAGGTCCACATAGGGCCTGCTTTACGCCAAAGCGCGTCGCTTGACAACGCCGCGAATGCATCCCCGTGGGTGCGAAAAATCTTTCTCATGCGCGCCCATTGATGCAGGCGAGCACGCGCTCACCCCTTCCCGACACCGCGCGCGCTCAAAACACAACCCGCTGTTTTTGCAGCCAAAAAAGCACTTCCGGGCCCCCAAGCAAAGTGGCTTGCCCCGTGGTGTGAATATTGCTAGAGAATGGCGCGATTGCTCATTACCTGGAGGTTCCATCGCATGTCAGCACCAACTTCTACCCCCAATCCCCAAGCCACCGAGGCGCAAAGCGCACCCAAGGTCATCGACCTCGAGCTCGCCCGCAAGCGCCTGGAGATACTCTTTGACCCCGGCACCTTTGAGGAAATCGGCGCCGGCGTCGTCACCCGTGCCGCCGACTTCGGCCTCGACAAAAAGCGCGTCCCCGGCGACGGCGTCATCACTGGCAGCGGCGAGGTCAACGGCCGCGTTGTCTTCGCCTACTCCCAAGACCGCAACGTCATGGGCGGCTCCTTGGGCGAGGCCCACGCCAAAAAAATCACCCGCATCCAAGACCTCGCTTTCCGCGCCAAGGCACCCCTAGTGGGCATCAACGACTCCGGCGGCGCCCGCATCCAAGAGGGCATCGACTCCCTGGGCGGCTACGGCGAAATTTTTCGGCGCAACGTGGCCACGTCCGGCGTCTGTCCGCAGATCTCCATGGTGCTCGGCCCTTGCGCTGGTGGCGCAGTCTACTCCCCCGCCCTCACCGACTTCATCATTATGGTGCGCAAGCAGAGCTACATGTTTCTCACCGGTCCCAAGGTCGTCAAAACCGTCACCTTCGAAGAAGTCAGCGGCGAGTCCCTGGGCGGTGCCGACGTACACGGACGCACCACGGGCATCGCACACATGGTTTACAAAGATGACGCCGCCGCCATCGAAGGCGTCCGCGACCTCCTGGGCTACCTGCCCCAAAGCTATCTCGAAAAACCGCAGATCATCGAAACCGATGACCCCGTCGAACGCGACATCAGTGAACTCGATACTTTCTTACCCGAGTCCACGCGCCAAATTTACGACGTCAAAAAAATCATTATGGCGGTCTTCGACAAAACCTCGTTTTTCGAGATCCAAAAAAACTGGGCCAAAAACATCGTCGTGGGCTTCGCGCGCCTCGGCGGCATACCGGTGGGTGTCATAGCCAACCAGCCCATCATGATGGCCGGCGTCCTCGACGTGAACGCCTCGCGCAAGGCCGCGCGCTTTATCCGCACCTGCAATGCCTTCAACATCCCCATCATCTCGCTGGTCGACGTCCCCGGCTTCTTGCCCGGCACCGGACAAGAGCACAACGGCGTCATCTCCCACGGCGCCAAACTGATGTACGCCTACTGCGAGGCCACGGTGCCCAAACTGGCGGTCATCATGCGCAAGGCCTACGGCGGCGCCTACATCGTCATGAGCTCCAAGCACGTGGGGGCCGACGTCAACCTCGCCTGGCCCACCGCCGAAGTCGCGGTCATGGGCGCGGCTGGCGCTGTTGAAGTTCTCTTTCGCAAAGAAATTATGTCCGCCGAAGATCAGGAACAGGCCACGGTTGAAAAAGTCGAGGAGTACGAAAACAAATTCCTCAACCCGGCGCGGGCCATGGAACGCGGCTACGTCGATGCCGTGATCTCGCCTTCCGAGACCCGCATCAAACTCTACCGCCACCTCAAGAGCCATCTGAGCAAAGAAGAAGAGCGCCCCCTCAAGCGCCACGGCAACATCCCCACCTAAACATGCGACCGCCGCTCGGGCAGCCGCCCGGGCCATATCCTATTCCATATCGGGCAACTGTTCGGGCAACAGCTCGGCCATCACCGCCGTGATATTGTCTTTGCCGCCGCGCAGGTTGGCCAAGTCGATGAGGGCATCGCACGCGTCCTCGAGGGACTGCGGGGGATTGCCGCCACAAATCTCGGCAATTTCGTGGCGTTCGAGATAGCCGTGCAGGCCGTCGGAGCACAGCATGAAGCGATCGCCCAGGCGGATGGCCAGCACCTGGGTGTCGACCTGCACGTAGTCTTTGTTGCCCACCGCGCGGGTGATCACATTTTTATGCGGGGCGTAGGTGGCCTGCTCCGGGGTGAGCAAGCCTTCCTTGATTTGCCAATTGATCAACGTGTGGTCTTCGGTGAGCTGCAGGGTTTCGTTGTCGCGGATGCAGTAGATGCGCGAATCGCCCACTTGGGCCGTGACAGCATAAGCGCCGACGATGAGGAGCGCCGAGATGGTGGTGCCCATGCCCTGCTTGTCGGGGTTTTGCTCCGCCATGCCAAACACCATGTACGTGGCGGATTGCACCGCGCTCTCGAGCAGACGGCGGATGGCGCGGGAGGAATCGTTGGTGATGGGATGCGAGACAAAATCGGCGATGACATCGCGGCCGCGCAGCACCATGTCGTGCACGGTTTCCACCGCCAGCTCGGAGGCCACCTCACCAGCGGCGTGTCCCCCCATGCCGTCGGCGACGATAAAAAAACCGATGGTGGCGTCGATGAGAAAGGCGTCTTGGTTGACCTTGCGCTTTTTGCCGATGTCCGTTTTTCCGAAGCCGCGAAGCCGCATGAGTACTCCTGACGTAGGTGCGCGATGCGTCGAATATAAAGTGCCCATCCCGCGCACTCAATAGCGAATCGAAGGATTGTGCGTGTTGTGTGGTTTGCCCCGCTCTGCGAAAGAGAGTAAAAGAAGCGCCATGAAGTGCATCTCCACCCTCAATCCCCAAACACAGCTCTGCGCCATCATCGGCCATCCGGTGGCCCACTCGATGTCACCGGCCATCCACAACGCCGCCTTTGCCGCCCTACACCTCAACTTCGTCTACGTGGCCTTTCCCACCCAAGACGTGGCGGGCGCCATCGCGGGCATGCGGGCCCTGGGTAACTTTCGCGGCCTCAGCGTCACCATTCCCCACAAGGTGGCGGTGTTTCCCCACCTCGACGACATCGCCCCCGTCGACCGCGACATCGGCGCCATCAACACCGTAGTCAACGACAACGGCGTGCTCCGCGGCCTGGGTACCGACGGCCCCGGCGCCCGACTGGCCCTGCGCGATGCCGACGTCCCGCTCGAAAATGCCAACATTTTGCTCATCGGTTCGGGCGGAGCCGCGCGCGCCATCGCCTTCGACCTGGCCCGTCACGCCCATCCTGGGCGCCTCACCATTGCGGGCATCGACGCCGCCGAACGCAACGCGCTGGCCCACGACCTCCAAAGCAAGACCGGTGCCGCGGTACACGCCACCGCCATGGACGCCGACGCGCTGCAACCCCAAGTCGCAGAGGCCCAGCTCCTCATCAACGCCTCACCGGTGGGCATGCACCCTCACGTAGCCGACAGCCCCATTCCCGACGCGTGGCTCCACGGCGGCCTGAGCGTCATGGACATCGTGTACAACCCCCTCGACACCGCGCTGCTGCAAGCGGCCCGCGCCAAGGGCCTGCAAGCCATCAGCGGCCTCGAGATGTTCATCAACCAGGCGGCCCTGCAATTCGAAGCCTGGACCCAACAGCCCGCACCGCGCGACCTCATGCGCGACGTGGCGCGGCACCAACTCGGCAGCGCCACATGAACATCGTGCTCATCGGCTATCGCGGCTGCGGCAAAACCCGTGTGGCCGAAGCCCTCTCCCGGCGCACGGGGCGCCCCCGCTATTCACTCGACGACGAAATCGTCGCGGCGGCAGGCGCCAGCATCCCCGACATCGTGGCCCAACACGGCTGGGAACACTTCCGCGACCTGGAGAGCCGCATCGTCGCGCAATTCGCCACCCACACTGCAACGATCCTCGACACGGGAGGCGGCGCCATCTTGCGGTCACAAAACGTCGCAGCCCTCAAACAAAACGGACGCCTCTTCTGGCTGACCGCCCGCGTGGACACCATCGCCCGGCGCATCCAGGGCGACACGCAGCGCCCCTCCCTCACCGGAGC
The DNA here is from genome assembly GCA_012522445.1 of Myxococcales bacterium. Taxonomy (GTDB): domain Bacteria; phylum Myxococcota_A; class Polyangia; order JAAYKL01; family JAAYKL01; genus JAAYKL01. The sequence goes on from JAAYKL010000089.1 coordinate 13,536, forward strand.
CCAAAGTTTCGTCGACGAAATTGCCGAGGTGTTGACCACGCGCGAACCCCTGTACCGCGCCGCCGCCGACCACGTACTGGCCACCGACGACCGCTCTCCAGAACAACTCGCCGAGGCCATCGCCGCCCTGTGCGATTGACGCCGCTTACTCCACCGACAGCACACGCAAATTGCCGATGCGATGAATCAGGGCCATGAGGCTCTCCGGATCGCCGTCGCTGTGGGCAAAGGCGATATGACCGCTGCCAAACCCGCGCTGCGCCGCGTCCAGGCTGTACCAGTGTCCCGCCACAAACACCTGGGTCCAGGCGTGGCCGCCAAAGAAGTGCGGCAGGGGAGCGCCGGGATTTTCGGCGTACACGATGCCCAAGGCGATGCGCGCCGGGATGCCCGCTGCGCGACACAGGGCCGCTGTTAAGAGCGCGTATTCCGTGCAGTCTCCCTGGCGCGAATGCAGGGTCTCCAAGGCCGAGGCGTAACCCACCGCCAGGCTGTCTTCGGACGACATATACTGCGCCACAAAACGCTCGATGCGCTGCGCCGCCACCCCTTGGGTGCGGGCCCCTTGCACCGCTCGAACCGACAGCGCTCGCATCTCCGCGGCGTCGCTTTGTATCCAGGCGTTGGCCTGCAGGTAGGGCTGCACATCGGGATCCGTCACCGGTGTCCCCAGCGGATCGCCCGGCGGCACGGGGCGCAGCGAAACGGTAACGCGCATGTTTTCGGCGTCGGTGTCCACCTGCTGCTCCAGCGTCGTTGGCAATTGGGGCGCTGCCGCCGCCTGGATGGATTGCAACCCATAGGTGCGCGTCTCTTGGCGTTCGGCGGGGCGCAAGGCCCGAGGCGCCGGGATGAACGAGCGCGTGAAGAGCTCGGGGCCTTCGTGGTTTTGCAAGGCCGCGGCCGCGTCGGTGACGATGGTTTCGAAGCGCACCCCCATGAGCTGCATCTGGAACATGAGCGGGCGCTGGTCGCCATCCACCCAGTTGTCGACTTGCACGATGCCGCCCTGGGTTTGCCGTTCGCTGCGGATCAAGTAGGCCCGCAAGGGACCTTCGGGCATGGGCGCGTTCTCGGTGCCCACGACGACAAATGCGGTCTCTTGGCAAGACAGGGTTTCGAAATCGAAGACGTGCACCGCGTACCGGGTGCCTGCCTGCAGTCCCTCGCGCAGGGCGCGCAGGCGCAACCCCTCGGGCAGCAGACACCCGGCGGGCCACGAAATTTGATGGACGTGCGCCGCCCCGGCGGTGGTGACTTCGATGCGAGCCACCCCGTCACCCACCTGTCCGGTCACGCGCTTTTCGGCCCCGGCACCGCTGGTGTTCACCGAAAAGGACAAGGGCTGCCCAGCTTCGGTTTCCACGGCAACCGAGAGCGATGTCATCTCGATGCGGACCTCGGCGCGCTTCACCCGCAAGAGGCTCTGCGCTTGGGTGTGCACCTGTCCGCGCGTCACCGTTCGGCGCGTGTGCACATAACCCGCATGCACCTGTGCGATGCGCACCTGGGCCCACGTGTCTTCGGATGTCGCAGATGTCGCGGGGGCCGCCGCGGGAGGCATCTCACCCAGGGCGCCCGAAGTTTGCGCCGCTCCCCCCAGCGGGCGCGCCGCACCGCAACGGCCGTTGCAACCCAGCCCCAGGGCCATCGCCAGCAACAGCCCCACATACCCGATGCGCCTCATGTTCCCACCGCCCTTTGCCGAAATCGATGCGCGTAGGTGCAGCGTTGACACAGGGATTCCACCAGCGCTCCCCGGGAAAACCCCTGGCGCATCTGCACAGCGCGCGGGCCTTGCAGTATCTCGGCCAAGGGCATTTGCGCGGCATTGCCCAAGGGCAAGAGGCCCAGGTGATCGAGGCAGCAGGGAACAACAGTGCCGTCGCTCAACACGGCGAAGTGCGTACTTAATGCGTGGCAAAACCCGCGGGTGCGCGCCGGACCGCAGGCATCGGCGGGCCAAGTAAACTGCGTGTCTCGGTGAAAGTAGAGGCGACCGCGCAGGCGGCGACTGCGAAAGCCCTGGGCCGCTGCGGTGGGCGGAATCTCCAGGTCCGCGTGGGTGTGCAGGGCCGTCAAAGCGCGTTGTTCGACGTCATTTGCGGCATCGCCACGCGTGCGCTGGGTCCAGAGGCGCAGGTTGATGTAAAGGTCGGGGCGCTCGGCCTCGGCGCGCAGCAGGTAACGCGAGAGCGCAGGCCAGTAAGCCGCTTGGCGATCCTGGGGCAACTCCAGCGCCGCCTGCATCGAGATGTTGATCTGCCGCAACGCCGGATGCCCCAACGCATCGCCCGCCGCGTCCAACAGGGCGCCATTGGTCGTCAGCACCACGCGCAGTCCGTTATGGGCGCAGATGTCGAGCAGCTCGGCGAACTGCGGGTGTACCAGGGGCTCACCCAAGACGTGCAGGCACACCTGGTCGGTGAAGGCGGCGCACTGGGCAGCGATGCGCGCAAAGAGCGCGGGTGACATCAGGGCGTTGCGCGGTCCCGTACCCGGACAAAACGAGCAGGCCAAAGGACAGCGATCGGTGATCTCGATGTAGACGCGGTTGAAACGCAGCGGCGGGGTCGACATCACGACAGGCCGGCCAGACGCAGGAGCGCCGCGATCTCTTGCGCGATGCCTCCCGGTGCACCGGATAGGCGCGTCGCCAAGTCGGCGAATTGCGTGGCCACGCCGGGATGAGCCCAAAACTTTTCCAAGAGGACATGCGATACGCGTTCGCGCAACCACTGGCGCATTTGTTCGCTGCGGCGCGGCGCCAGCAGATTTTGCGCGCGAATATGGGCATCGAAGCGCCACAGGGCCGCTGCAAAGTCGTCGATGCCATCACCGGTCTTCGCGGCCCCGCATAGCACCGGAGCGGTCCACTCGGCCGTGGCCGGGCGCAGACAAGCGAGGGCCTGGAGGAGTTCTAAGCGAGCGCGTTCGGCGGCGGTGCGGTTTTCACCCTCGGCCTTGTTGACAAAGACAAGGTCGGTTTGCTCCATGATGCCGCGCTTGATGCCCTGCAGATCATCGCCGGCATTGGGCAGCATCAGCAGCGCGAAACAATCCACCAAGGCGCGCGCCGCGATCTCGCTCTGCCCCACCCCCACGGTCTCCACCAAAATAACGTCATAGCCCGCGGCCTCGAGAATCCAGATGGCCTCCAGCGTGCCAGCGGTGACGCCGCCCAACGCACCCCGCGATGGCGAGGGTCGGATGAAAGCGTTTTCGCTGCGCGACAGGGCCACCATGCGCGTCTTGTCGCCCAGGATGGCGCCGCCGGTTAATGGACTGGAGGGATCGATGGCCAGCACGCCCACTTTTTTTCCCTGGGCGATGAGCGCCAACCCCAGGGCCTCGATGAAGGTGCTCTTGCCCGCGCCGGGCACGCCGGTAATGGCCACGCGCAGGCTGCGTTGATGTCCCGGCATGAGCTGCGACAAAAGGGCATCGGCTGTTCGCTGGTGTTCCGGGGACGCGCTCTCCACCAGGGTGATGGCCCGGGCGATGGCCGTGCGCTCGCCGCGCTTCAGGGCCGCCAGCAAGGCGTTGTCAGTCAATGGAAGCCTCGGTCTGTCCGAGCAATGCCGCCATAATTTGCCGGGCCGCATCGGGGATGACGGTGCCGGGGCCGAACACAAAGCGCGCCCCGTCTCGCAGCATGACGTCGACGTCTTCGGGGGGAATCACGCCACCGGCGACGATGGCGATATCGCTGCGACCCAGGGCATCGAGTTCGGCGCGCAGGGCCCGCAGCAAGGTGAGGTGCCCGCCAGCCAGCGAGCTCATGCCCACCAGGTGCACGTCGTTTTCGACCGCCTGTCGCGCGGTCTCCGCCGGGGTTTGAAACAGCGGACCCACGTCGACATCGAAGCCCAGATCGGCGTAGGCCGTGGCCACCACACGGGCGCCGCGGTCGTGTCCATCCTGCCCCATCTTGGCGATGAGAATGCGCGGTCGCCGCCCTTCCCGCTCGATGAAAGCCGCCACTTGTGCTGCAATGTCCATCCACTCTCCTTTGCGTTGAAAGGCCTCGCGATACACCCCGGACACCGTTTGCACCGAGGCCTCGTGACGCCCGAAGACCCGCTCTAAGGCCGTAGATATTTCGCCCAGCGTGGCGTGAGCCCGGGCAGCATCCACCGCTAGGGCGAGCAAGTTGCCCGTACCCGAAGAGGCCGCGGAGGTCAACGCATCCAAGGCTTGGGCGACGACCTGGGCGTCGCGGTGTTGCTTGAGTTCGGCCAGCCGCGCCAATTGGGCTTCGCGCACCTGGTGATTGTCCACCAGCAGGCTCTCGATGGGCGCCTCTTGGGCCAAGCGATGGCGGTTGAGGCCCACGATGACCTCGGCACCGGAGTCGATGGCCGCTTGCTTCCGCGCCGCCGCCGCTTCGATGCGCAGCTTGGGAATGCCCGACTCAATGGCCTTGGCCATGCCGCCCAGGGACTCGATTTCGCGCAGGTGCACCATCGTTTCGGCGATGAGGGCGTCGGTGCGGGCCTCCAAATGATAGGACCCCGCCAGCGGATCGACCGTGGCGCAGATGCCGGTTTCGCTTTGCAGGTAGAGCTGCGTGTTGCGGGCGATGCGCGCTGAAAAGTCTGTGGGCAGCGCGATGGCTTCGTCGAGGGAGTTGGTGTGCAGCGACTGCGTGTGTCCCAAGACCGCGGCCAGGGCTTCGATGCAGGTGCGCGCGACGTTGTTGTACGGGTCTTGGGCCGTGAGGCTCCAACCCGAGGTTTGGGTGTGGGTGCGCAGCATCAACGAGCGCGGGTTTTGCGCGCCGAGCTGTCGGACCAACGACGCCCAGATGACGCGGGCCGCACGCAGCTTGGCCACCTCGGTCCAGAAGTCCATGCCCATGCCGAAGAAAAACGAAATGCGCGGGGCGAACGCGTCGACGTCGAGGCCCGCCGCCATGCCGCAGCGCAGGTATTCGAGACCGTCCGCCAGGGTGTAGGCCAGCTCGATGTCGGCCGAGGCACCGGCCTCTTGCATGTGGTAGCCCGACACCGAGATGCTGTTGAACCGCGGCATGTGCTCCCGGGTGAACCGCAGAATGTCGGCGATGATGCGCATGGAGGGCGACGGCGGATAGATGTAAGTGTTGCGCACCATGTACTCTTTGAGGATGTCGTTTTGGATGGTCCCAGTGAGCTGTGACAGGGGCACGCCCTGCTCCTCGGCCGCCACGATGTAGAACGCCATGATGGGCAGCACCGCGCCGTTCATCGTCATGGAGACCGACATCTCGCCCAAGGGGATGCCGCCAAAGAGCACCCGCATGTCGAGGATGGAGTCCACCGCCACGCCGGCCTTGCCCACGTCGCTCAGCACGCGCTCGTGGTCGGAGTCGTAGCCGCGGTGGGTGGCCAGGTCGAAGGCGATGGAGAGGCCCTTCTGCCCCATGGCCAGGTTGCGCCGGTAAAAGGCGTTGCTCTCTTCGGCGGTGGAAAACCCCGCGTACTGGCGGATGGTCCAGGGGCGCGTGACGTACATGCTGGGATAGGGCCCGCCGAGATAAGGAGGCAGCCCAGCGGTGAAGGGCACGTGGGGCAGGTCCTGGATGTCGGCAGCGTCGCGCCAGGGACGTTGCGCGGTGTTTTGCGGGGCATCAGTGGCGCCGGTGGCATCGACAGGGGACGCCAGGTCGCGGTGTGAGAGTTGGGTGAAATCGGGCAGCGCGCTCATGGCATCTCCTTGGCCGCATCGAGGTTCAGCAGGGCGCGCAGGGTTTGCGGCACATCGCAGCCCAGGTGAACAAAGGCATCGACGCCGGCATCGCGGTACGCGGATTCGTGCGCACCGGGGCGACCGGCGATGACAACGCGGGTCTGGGGCAGCTCGCGTTTTATGTCGGGCACCACTTTCGCCGCCAATTGGGGATAGGCGTCGTCGGCGGAGCACAGCACCACCAGGTCGGCGGGGCGCTGCTGGCAGGCATCGCGCAAAGAGGCGATGTCATCGAAGACTGGGCTCTTGATGGCCTTGATGCCCGCGGTGGCAAAAAAGCCCTGGGCGAATTCGGCGCGCAACCGGTGAGCGTCCTTGGGCGCGGCATAAAGGGCCAAGAAGACCACGGGCGGCACCGGGCGTTGCTGCACTTCGCGGCGCAGGTTTTCGAAGTCATGGGAGAGTCGTATGGGGTACACCGGGACGATGGCATCGCAATCGGCGCAGGGCGCAGGGACCGCGGTGTCACCATCCGGATCATCTAACGGAGGCAGTGTCTCCGCAGCGGCGTACACGCTCACCCCGACGATGCCGTCTTGGCGCGTCGCCACCCGATCGCGGCGCTCGGCAGCGGTTCGGGCCACATCACGGGCTAGATCGCCGCTTTGCAGGGCGCGGGCAAAGCCCCCTGCCGCCTCCAGTTCTTGAAAGCGCTGCCAGGCGCGATCGGCGATCTCGTCGGTCAATGATTCGATGAGCCGTGCCCCACCCGTGGGATCGCCGGTGTCTGTGACCTTGGCTTCGGCGCTGAGCACCAACTGGATGTTGCGCGCAATGCGGCGCGCGTGGCCCGAGGACTGAGGCGACAGGGCGTCGTGGGGAACGGTTTCAATACTTTGTGCGCCGCCGAGGACAGCGCTGAAGGCCGCAGTGGTGGTGCGCAAAATATTCGTGTGGGCGTCCAGCAGAGCGAAATGGCGCGTAGATACGACGGCGTGAACCATCGGGCGACAGGCCGCATCAGCCGCGCCAAAGGCCCGGCCCACGGCAGCGTACAGTTGGCGCAACGCGCGCAACGCCGCGATCGATATAAAGAAAGATGTGCCCACCGAAAACTGCAAGCCCACCGCCGACACCGCCGCATCCGCCGTCACGTCGCGCAGCCGCATGGCGCGGATGAGTTCGGCACTTTGGGACAACAGCGCCGCTAGTTCATCGACGACGTGGGCACCGGCGTCGTGCCAGGGCGAAGCCGTGGCCATCAATGTGCGCAGCGCCCCTGGCGCCACAAACCCATCGCGCAACCAGCGGGCGGCATCGTCGTAATGCGTCGTCATGTCGTTGGGCAGGGCACCGGTGCGCGCCGCCACATCGAAAAGAGAGGGCCCCGCACAACCGCGCAATGCCGCAGGCGACGTGCCCGTGGCATCTAGGTGCGCGCGCAGCCAGGGCACAATTTGCGCCGCGTCACTTCCCATGTCGATCCACAAAAAGACTTCATCTAAGGGAATGTCGGTCAGCAACTGCGCCACATCGGCGGCTCCGCGCACCGGCAAGCGTCCCGGCCCCACACCCAGCCGCAACACCAGCGCATCGGCGCCACCTTCGAGATCATCGCGCAGCATGCGATTGGCGGCCTCCGGGGTTGTCGCGGTGGGGCTCACGGACACGCGCCAGCCAGGCTGCGCATCGCTGCCCCGGCGAAAGGGGAAATGCCCCGGCGGCGCATCGTGAACCGCCTCTGCCAGGGCCGCAGCATCGAAGGGATAAATGGGTTCCACGGGGATGTTTCCGCAAGCTGCGGAGGAGAGGTGTGCCAAGGAAGGGCGTTTGAGGCTCTCCAATGCCGCGCGTTGCCAGTCGTCAAACGCGGGCACGTCAAACTGGCGCAACCCCGCGGGGTCTTGAGAATCATTGCTCATTGTGGGTGATGCTTCGTCTTTCATGGCGCCTTTTATACAGGCAAACGATGACAAAGACTTGCCATTTTTGGCGCCGACAACGACCGCGCAACCGCACACCGCCGTTGCATCAATACTTTTTGCTGAGCCCCAAGGCGCGATCCATGGCGAGGACGGCATTGACAGCGGAGTCCGGGCGGTCTTCGGGCTTCTTGGCCAACATGGTCAACAAAATCCGCTCGGCGTCTTCGTTGAAAGGCAGGTCGGGTTTAAAGTGGCGGATGGGCGGCGCCGCGTCGCGAATGCGTTTGATCAGGGCCTGGGCCACATTGCTGTCGTCGAAGGGCACCTGTCCGGTGAGCAGGCGGTAGAGCATCATGGCAAAGCTAAAAATGTCGGTGCGGTGATCCACCGGCAACCCCTGCCCCTGCTCCGGGGAAATGTACTTGATGGTGCCCACGACGATGCCCTCCATGGTGATGCGGGGGCCACCGATGGCTGCGGGCCCCACGGCAAAACCGAAGTCGGACAACTTGGGAATGACGAGCCCGTCGCTGGTGCGGTGCAGCAGGACGTTGCCCGGCTTCAAATCGCGGTGGATAACCCCCATGGCGTGGGCCGCCGCCAAACCCGCCGCAATGCCACGCGCGTACGACATGACCTCTTCGAGGGGCAGCGTACCGCCACGCGCTTCCAGCACTTCGTCTAGCGGCTGGCCATCTACCAGCTCCATGGCCATGAAGGTGATGTCGCGGGTATCGACGCCGAAGTCGAACACCGAGACGACGTTGAGGTGCTGCACCGCGCTCGCCAGCTTGGCCTCGCGCAAAAAACGCGCCGCTTGCTCCTGGTTGGCCATCACTTCATCGTGGGGGACTTTGACGGCGCACTGGCGGTTCATCAGCAAGTGGTCGGCGCGGTAAATGGTGGCCTGTCCGCCCTGCCCCAACTCTTCGATGATGCGCAGGCGCTCTCCCACGATGCGCCCCACCAAGTGTTGGGTGCCCTGGCTGGCCCGGCGCAACCAGGCGGGAAAGCGGTTGCGCACCATGTCGACGGTGCGGGTAACGGCGTTTTTAAAGTCTTTGATGGCGATGTTTTTGTCGAGGGTGATGCACGCCGACAGCGCCTTGGGCAACTTGGGATGGGCCGCCACAAAGCGCTTCACATCGGTGAAGAGCACGAATTGCAAGTAGTCGCGCTCGGCAGAGAGAGACTCGACCAAACCAGCGAGCTCATCGACATCGAAGAGGTAGGGATCGACGAACACAATTTTGATGTTTTCGCGGGCGATGAGCCCCTCGACTTCGTGCAGGTTTCGCTGCTCGATCACATTGGCGACACTTGGGGTTTCGCGCAGCACGCGATTGAGCAATGCGCGGATTAAGGCGTCGCTGTCGATGGTCAGCACGTTGAGCAGCAAGGATCGTTTTAGCGCGTCGGAGAGCAGATCGTTTTGTTGTAAGAAGCCGATGCCGCCCGCAGTTAGCCCCATGAACAGCGCGTCGCGATTGAGGGGGTTGTCGTCGGGATCGAAGATGGTGGCCAGGTGCTTCACCCAGGCGTTGATCATTTCGGCGTCGTTTGAAGGCACGTCGACACCGGCTTGGCGCAACTCGCTGGCGATCATGTCGCGGGTAAAGGCACGGGCGATGAGGCGCAACACCTGGGGGGTCACCACAAAGTTAGACATGCTCGTCCTCCTGGCTGCGTGGCCACAAAATGGCCCAGCACCGGTGTGCCAATGCACAAATCCATTATCGCAAACTGTAACAACAATCCCGGGGGCTTCCAATGGAATCCGTCATGCGGGCGGTGAATGTGTTGCCGCATCCAGGCAGCCGGTGCGATGCCGACAATGAACGCGCTGTCGCCAACAGCCGCTTCCCTACATCGCCTCGGCGCTTCCCTCTTCTGCGGTCTCGGCCGGGACCTCGGTCGGGACCTCGGCTGCGGCGTCAGGGGGCGGGGTTTCGGCCTCTTGGGCCACCTCTGCCATATTGCGGTTGTGCCCTTGAGCCCCCGGAGGTTCATCGACGGGTGCGGGCGCTGGCCGCGGCTGGTTCATGCGGCGAAACGGACCCGTGGGGGCATCGTCATCGGCGCTGACATTGGCGCGTTGCCGCACATTGGGCCCCATGGGTGCCGGACCGCGCGAGGCCGATGCGGGTTTGTCGTCTTGTGCGCCAGCGTTATCGCGGGAGGGAAACACCCGCCTCTCGGGACGGGGTGACGCATCGTCGGTGCGCTCAGGGGACACCCGCCGCGGCGCGATAAACATCTTTGACGGGCGAAAGCGCGCCTGTCCGACACGGCCGCGATAGGCGAAGCCAAAAAAGCCATCGTTGCGTTTCCCCCGAGAGATGGAGGGCACGGTATCCATCAGCGACACCAGGGTTTGCGCGCTCGCGCTCTTGCTCTTGTAGGCGTCGAGCATCCTGAATTTGAAGTACAGGTTCGCCATAGAGAGGCGGAATGGATCCATAAAGTCGAAGTTGCCCTCTAGCGAGAAGTCGAGGTCCGGCGACTTGAATCTGCGCGTTTCGAACATGGCGGTGCCCGCGTCGATCTCGACATGCAGATCCAAGGCGTCGAACACAACGGCGTCGACCGTCATCGGATCCATCCCCTCCATCACGGCAACCTTCACCTTGCCGCGCCCCAGAGAGCCCTCGGTGATGCGCACATCCATGCGCCCGTTGGCGTCCTGGAACAAACCGGTGGCCGAGTCGAGTTGGAAGTCGAAGTCCAACTGGCCATAGATGGGCATGGGCAGGAGGGAGCGGAAATCCACCAAGCTCCCCAGCGACACCTCTGTCATCTGCAGCGAAAAATGCAGCGGCCCCTTCTTGGCTTCGGCGGGGCTGTCAGCGGACTGTTTGCCAGTGTCCGCAGATTTGTTGCGACGCCGCGTAGAGACGTCATCTACATAGCGAAAGCGCACATCGCCGCCCGCCAACCGCATCTTGGCCGAGACGTCGATGCGATTGCGCAACAAGGCCCCAAAGCCCACTGAGACCAGGGCCTCGTCGATGTGGTAGCCCGGCGCAGGACCAGCCGAAGCCGCTTCGTCATCGTTCGGCGCCGCATCGCCATTTTTCGATGCGTCGTCCTTGGCCGCGCTCGTAGGTGCGGCGGTTGCGCTGCCTTGGGTTTTGGCATTTTTGGTGGGCCCGCTGATGCGCACCATCTCCAGGCGCAACTTGCCCAGGGGTGTCAATGACATATCGCCGATGCGCACCTCGCGGCCCAGGGTTTCGGAGAGCGTTTGTTCCACCGAAGGAATGAAGCGTTCCGCCGGAAAGGTCAGCGCCAAGAACATGAAAAAGAACGCGATGAACAACACCACCAAGGCGGTGATGTACAAAATTTTCTTTACAGTAGGAGACAGCATCAACGACCTCCTCGGGAGCCCTGGGCCGCATCGTCACGCCCCGTGCGCTCGTAAGTAGAGATGGTCATTTTGGTGGTGTGGTACGGCTTTCCGCGCCGCGCGCGCCGCACCTCGAGTTTGGTGATGGCAATGGGAAAGCGCGTGCGATTGGAGCTCAGTTCTTCCATAAAGCGCACCAGCGGCACGAGCTCGACTTCGGCGAAGTTCAATTCCATCGAGCGCTCCAACCACCCCCCCGGATAATTTTGATCGGGCATCTCCTTGGTGTCTGGCTCGGAGATTTTCACCTTTTGCACCACGTTGTCGATGAGGGTTCGCAAGGGCTTGGGGGCGTCGAGTTGGTTGAGCTGTTTCTCGGCATCGCGCTTGGCGTAGTATTCGCCTTCCTTTTCGCGCAGCAGCTTCAAGGCGCCCTGGCTCTGCGTGACGCGCTCTTGGCTGCGGACGATGGAGCTGTCCACCAGGTAATCGATCACAAAGACGATGAACAAGAGCGTGATGGAGATCATCAACAGCGCCAGGCGCTTCTCCCTGGGGGTCATGCCCGCGAGCAAATTGTGAATCATCGAAGACATCGTCGTACTCCCGCGTTACAGTTCTCGGCATTCTTCAAGGACATCGGCTGTCGATCTCCATATCGTATTTTTGGCGGTTCCCCACGTTTTGCACGCGCGGAATGCGAAAGGTGACAAAGCACTCGCTGTATTCGGCGAGCCGCTGTTTGATGAAGTCGGTGGGAGACAGGTCGTCGTCGCCATCCGTGTCGCCCGCATCCGAGACAACGGTGTTGTTCACCTCTCCGCGCATTTTGATTTTGCGCGGCTTGATGTCGAGCAGGTCGAGATCGTGCGCCACCGACTCGGGGATGCGGTGGGAGAGCTCCACCAAAATATCGTAGGCGTCCTTGGTGGGCACCGGCATGCGCGTATCCACCGACGGGTTGAGGCGGGCGGCGATGGTCTCGGCATTGACCAGCTCTTCGCCGAGAACGCGCTTCGTCTCTGCACGCACCTGGGCTTCGATGGCAGCCACGTCGTGCTCCACCGTCATGTAGCGCGTCACCGCCGAAAACACCCACGCACCCAGCAGCAGCAGCACCGCCACCAAGGCCCAGATCAGCTTTCGCTGCAGCGCCTCGCTGTCGCCTTTAAACGCAAACTCTCCACGCCGCAGGTTGAAGCGCCGGGACCGGTGAATCTCTTCGGAGCGGGCCAACGACAGCGCCAGCACAAACTCTTGCGCCCGCATCTCCCCATGGTTCACGCCCAGCTTTTCGAAGGCCGTCGGCGCGTTGTACACCTCGACAGACATCGATAACGCTTGGGACAAAAACAGCGCCAACCCGGGCATCTGGCTGCTGCCGCCGCACAGAATGGCCGACGTCACCGGCTGACCGCCCACCGCCGCGTATCCGGCCAGGGTTTGCTGTATCTCTCGCACCAAGGGCTGCATGGCGCCCTGCAAAATCTCGCCGACGCGACCGGTCATGCCGTCGCGGTGTTTGAGCACCTCGGCATCCGCCAACGCGATATTTCCCTCCTGGGCCAGGTAGGCGGTGAACGACTTTCCGCCCCGCAAAAAGGTGCGACCGGTTCGCTGGGAATCGCCGACGACCGCCATGGTGGTTCGGACATGCCCAATATCGATGATGAGCGTGGGTGCCGTGACTTCTTTATCGAAAAACTCCCCCAACATCCAATGGGCCACGGAGATGCTCCGGGGTTCAATTTCCTCTTGTGCCAAAGCGTCGAGCTGGGGGCGAATGCGATCCACCCGCGCCACCATGGCCAGCCACTGCATCTCGTCGCCCTTCTTCACCTGCGGGATGGCGTGAAACACCGCGTCCTCAATATCGAAGGGGAGCTGTTCATCCAGCTCGTAATGGATCACTTGGTCGGCGCGGCGGCCGATATTGGACGGCAGTGACAAGCGGTGCACCGAGACCGCATCTCCGGGCAGCGCCGTGAACACCGACGCATCGGCGGTTCCCAGGCGCGAGAGCAGCCGACCCGCGGCCTGCGCCATACACTCCTCCAGCGGGGTTCCCGCCTCGTCTCCGGTCACAGGTTCTTTGTCGCACTTGAGTATCTCTGCACCGCGCAACCCCATGCGGACCACCACCGCCTTGATGCTGCTGCTACCCAAATCGAGACCGATAACTTTTTGTGCCATTTGCTATTCCATTCTCCAGTAAAGAACCTTGCCGCCGGCCAGCATGATTTTCTTTTGCGGGTCCAGCATATCCGGATCTCGCGGGTTGGCGTGTACCACCGCATGAATGCGTTTCACCGCGTTGCCGACCTCGCCTTCGGCATAGATCGAAAACACTTCGCTTTGCGTGGCGAGAAATGTCCGGGCTTCATTTTTGGCCTGCCTCGACATCGGCAATCCCACCAGCGCCACCTCGCCGCTCATGGCCATCATCATCGCCAGCATGGGATCAGAGCTGGGGTCCGAAATCATATTGAGAAAACTGCCCACGTCCTCGGCGGGGATAAACGTACGTATCGTTAAAAATTGCTGCAACAAAAACATCACGTTCCACTGCGTGGTCAAGTCGAGGCAAGGGTTTTGTCCCGTGGCTTCGTCCTTGGCCAGTTGGCACAGCGTGGCGAGCAGCACCTGCGAGTTGGCGGTGTTGATGTTGACCTTGCCCGTTCCCCAAACCGTCATGACACGGCTGTCTGGGTTCTCCGGGTTCGGCTCCACAAAGGCCGACCAGAAATCATCGCCGATGCCGTGGAGCAAGAAGAGCTCCTGCAGGCTGTCGAAGGGCGCGTTTTTGCGGCGATAGGATGGCGTCAAGTGCGCGTAGTAGTTTTCTTCTCCCGCCGCCCCGCCCAGTTTGTCTTGGTCGGGATCGGACCAATCAAAGATTTCTCCGATGACGTCTTCGCGCTCAATTGAATCTCCCTCAGGGGTGTGGCGAAACAGTTCGTCATAAATCGGCGACTCCACCAGGGTCATCAGGCTCGCCAGGGTCGCATCGCGGCGCGCGGGTTGCGTCAAAGTGCCGACGTTCAGGTTAAATTTGCTCTCCTCGTCGACGATGGTCACCGAGAACGACTGCCCCTCTTTTAGCCCCAAGCCTTCGGCCGTGCTGAAGTTGATGTTGGCCATCTCGCGCTCTAGGCCCCCGCGCTGTTCGTCGTCGTCTAGGGGCTGGCCGTCATCGCCGATGGGCACCAAGAAGGGATCCAAGAGCATGTCGGCGAACTTCCAAAAGGGATAAGAGCCGATGGACTGCAACACCGGAGTGCCCTGCAACGAGAGCAAGAGGCGGCTCAGGTTCACCCCAGAGCGCGCCAGGTACTCGGCCTGAACCCCGTCGCGGTGCTGGAAGGCCGCCGCCAAGTACACCTCGTTGGTTTCGATGAATTCCACCGTCATCGCCGAGAGAATCGTCAGCGTAATGAGCACCACCAAGAGGGCCATGCCGCGTTGCAATCGCTTTTTGTCGGCGTTTCTTTTCATCTCAATTCACCGGAATGGTCGGCCCCGGGATGTAGGGTTTGAACCAAATGGCCTGGCGCATAGGAATGCCAAATTGCGTGCCGTACGTCACCGAACGCCGGCGTTCGTCCGAGCGCTGAAACATCTGCTGTCCCAGGCGTTCGCTCGCCACCAGGCGCACGCGGATCTGGTAGGGGAGAATGCTGCCCTCGCCGGTGAACTGCGTCGTGTCCCACTCGGTTTTCCACTCTTGGGCCGTCGCATCGTAGTATTCAAAATCCAGCTCCTCGACATCGTGCAGCAACACCAGGACACGCCCGCCCTCGGTGGCCTTCTCGTCGAGATTCGGGGAGGCGCGGCGCACCAGATCTTTCGCACCGGGAACCGCCACGCTGTCCTCGAGGTAATAGGATATCTCTGTTTGGTCGGACTCCTTGACATTGAAGAAGCGGCGCGTATGCGAAAAAGCCGCGAAGTCGAGGCGATCGCTGCTACCGCCGTCTGTGCCCACAAAGACCGTGTCGTGCGTGGGGTCCACATGGGCGCGGTGCATCGACAAAAAGGCGCTGCTCAGGTCTCGGGCGATCATCGCAAAAGCGGTGCGCACGTGGTGTTGTTGCTCCTGCGTGTTTTCGACAATGTCGCGCGCCTTGGCGGTTTGGCTCGTGGCCGACCAAAGGCTGATGGCGATCAGGCCCATGACCACCATGGCCACCATGACCTCGAGCAATGTAAACCCTTGTTCGGCATGCATGCGGTGTCTCATCGCTGTCTCCCCGTGCTGCCGCGCTGGGTGCTCGTGCTGCCGCGCTGGGTGCCGGTGCTGCCGCGCTGGGTGCCCGTGCTACCGCGCTGAGATTCCGTACTGCTGCCGCGCCTCGTGCCCGCATCCGCGCCGCGCGCCGTTCCCGATGTCGCTTCGACCGCATCTTCGACCAACCCCTGGGTCGCCCCTGCCTGCTGCAACAACTCCAGCACGCCCTGGGTGGGATTGGTCACGTATTGCACCAATTCGAATTCGCGCTCGCGCGTGCCTTGCTGCCACTGCACCGAGACCGTGACCCGCCGGATGGCCTGCTCCAGCAAGTCGGTCACCATGGGCAAAAACGCCTCCAGGGCGCTGTCGATGCCCAGCGTGGAGGTCGCATCCTCGCCGAGCCCCAAACCGCCCAACAGCGAAAAGTCATCGTCGTCGTCGTCGTCGTCGTCGCCCATGAGGTCGACACCGGTGGGAAAGAGGATGGTTTTGACAACCGTGTGGCAGACAAAGGTGTCGTTGATATCGGGCACGTCGTCCAGGAATTGACAGCACTCGCCGCTCTCTACGACATCGCCTTCTTGAAAGCCCTCTTCGGCCAGCAGCAGCTCGATCTCGCTCATGCGACACCGGGCCAGCTCCACCGCCTGCGTCAAATCCCGCGCGTAGGACGTAGAAGAGATGGCGCCGAATTGCGCGCCGAACACCGCCACCAGGGCCGTGGCGAGCAGGAGAATGGCCACCATCACCTCGATGATCGTAAAGCCGTGCGACTGGGTATCACCGCGGTGCATCAAAAGGCCTCGGCTTCTTCTTCTTCGTAGTCGTGCGGCGGCTCGATCTCTTCGCGATGAATGCGCACCTTGCCCGTGAGGGGATGCACTTCCAATGTGTACACCATCGGTTCGTCTTCGTTGCCGTCGTTCACCTGAATGAACGTATGCTCCGTCGTGCCACCGGGAAAGAAGTACACAAAAGCCATGCCGTCTTCGATGGGCTGCGGGGCATGCGGTGAAAACACCCGCTGCACCCTGGTGTTGCCCTTGAGCCGCCGCTCTTTCCCCTGGCTCTCCTCAATGAGTTCGAAGGTGGGGCCCATGTAAAACACCGTGGCCCCCGGAGCGGTAGTGGCGCCGTCCAGCATTTGAAAGTACGGATCGGTAAACCCCTGGACCGCTGCAGCGCCCAAAATTTGCGTCAGCAGATCATCGCTGCTGGACGCCGTGCTGGTACTGCTTGAAAACCCCGTCGTTATGCTGCTGCCGATGCGCCCCAGTCGCCCCGAAAGAGAGGCGTCCACCAGGTTGCCATCCGCATCTAGCTCGACGTCGAGATCTTGTCGCTGCGTGCCTTCGCCGGTTTCGTCTTGGCGATTGAGCACGAGTCGCGCCGTGGTCTCCTGCAATTGCAAGGTGCCGTTGTCGAGATCGATCACCAACCGCACCGTGGTACCGCGGGACACCGCACGGGCAAAGGCATAGCGCGACGCCGACGCCAACGTCCAAGCCGAGGAGCGCAGTTGCGAGCGCGTCGATGTACCCAACCCCAACGCGACGCCGCCCAGGGCCAACGCAATAATGACGATCACAATCATCAACTCGATGATCGTGAAGCCAGTCCGTGCGGACGAAACCTTCATGCGAAATTAATCCTTGTCGTCTCCCACGCAGGTCAGGCGCTCATTGCCTTCGGGGCCCTGCGAAAAGACGATGGGTTCGCGGCCCTGGCACTCGATAACGTAGTCGTTGTCCCACGGGTCGGTGGTGCGGGCGCTTCTCTCGAGCTCTTCTTTGACCTGTTCGATGGTGGGGCACTGGTTGTACTCAGCGATGTACAGCCTCGCCGCATTGGCGATGGTGCAGGCACCCATGCGGGCGTCCTTGATTTTGGCTTTGTCGAGTTGGCGCATGACACCCAGTGAAACACCGGTGGCTACCATGGCCATAATGATGATGACGATCATGATTTCGATGAGGGTCATGCCGCGTTGGGCACGTGCGTGGCGCGCCATCCGCTGGGACATTTTTACTTGGGGTAACATCATTGCATTGCTCCTTCGGTTCGCGAACCGCTCCGACTAGGGGGGTTCGGAAAAATACAGCGTTGAAATATTGTCGCGGCCCAGTGGATCGCCATCGGGGCCGTTGGAGATTACTTGCACATCGGTTTCATCGTGCAGGGACGGACAAACCATGCGGTACGGATTGCCCCAGGGGTCGATCACCTCCTGCAGATATGAAAGTCCCTCGGAGGGATGTACCAGCTCGTCGATGGTCTCGGGACAGCGTTGAAAATCGGCGCGAAACAACCGGGCGGCGTGGCTGATGCGCGATATGTCCAGGTGCACTTGTCGCACGCGCATTTGGTGCTTCATGGTGGCCATCGACCAACCGACAAGCACCACCAGCCCCACCAAGGCACCCCAGCGCAACACCTTGCGCCGCAACGCACCAAAGCGTTTGCGACGGCTTTCGCCTCCCCCCACCGTGATGCGCTTTTCCATTCTCATCGCTACACAAAGTCCGTCATCTGCATGAGCGGCACCAAGATCGCCGCCGCGATGCCACCCGCCATGCCCCCCATGAGCACGATCAGCAAGGGTTCAATCAGGGAGGTCATGGCCATGACGCGGCTTTCCACCTGTGCGTCATAAGACTGTGAGACATTTTCCAACATCTCCTCGAGTTGTCCCGAACGCTCTCCCACGGCGATCATGTGGGTGACCAGCGGTGGGAAATACCCCGACGCCTTGAGGGGCTCAGCGATGCTCTCCCCTTCGCGGATGCTTGAGCTCGCATCCACCACCACCTTTTCGAGCACGGCATTTCCCAGCACGCCGCGGGTGATGTCCATGGCCGTAAGCAGCGGCACCCCCGAAGACAGCAGCGTCGCCAGGGTCTTTGAAAACCGAGAGATGGCCACCATCATGGTGAGCTTGCCAAAGAGCGGGGCGCGCAACACAAAGCGGTGCCAGCGGAACTCGCCCTTGGGCGTTTTTTTCCATTTTTGGAAGACGATGACGACGAGGGCCACCGCCAGAAACAGGATCCACCAATAGGCGGCCATGAACTCGCTGAGGCCCACGAGGATGCGGGTGTAGATGGGCAGCTCGCGATCAAAAGTGTCGAAGATAGACGTTACTTTGGGCACCACAACGATCATCAAAATGCTGATGACAACAACGCCCATGGCGAGCATCACCGCGGGATAAGCCATGGCTCCCATCACCTTGCCCTTCAGGCGATTTTGCGCCTCGATGAAGTCGGCCAAGCGCACCAACACTTGCTCCAAGGTGCCCGAGTGCTCGCCGGCGTTCACCATATTGCAGTAGAGCTTGTCGAAATACTTGCCGTGGCGCGCAAAGGCGTCGGAGAGGCTGATGCCCTGATTGACCTGGTCGCGGATGTCGCTCATGGCGGTGCGCAGATCGGGTTTTTCGCTTTGATCGATCACCGCAGTCAGGGACTCGACCAACGAGACCCCCGAGCGCAGCAGCGTGGCGAGTTGGCGCGTGGTCAGCGCAATGTCGGCGCGACTGACACCCTGGAACATGCGCTTGACATCGACCTCTCGCCCCTTGTCCGCGCTGCTGGTGATGCGCAACGAAGTGAGCAAAATGCCTTCGCGCTTGAGCTGGGTGCGCAGCGCTTTTTCGCTCTCCGCATCCAGCACGCCCTTGACCGTTCGGCCATCGGCGCGTCGCATTCCCTCGTACTTATACAGTGGCAAAGCCGTCTTCCTTTCGCACCGCCCTCAACGGACAGCGCTGTGCTGGCGCCTCAGTTCACGTCTTCGTGGGTGACGCGCAGCACCTCTTCAATCGTCGTAACGCCCTGCAACACCTTGCGTGCGCCGTCCTCGCGCAGGTTGACCATCCCCTCTTCGCGGGCCAATTTTTTGATGGTGTTGGAGTCGGCGTTTTTGAGCACCAGGGCGCGAATTTCGTCGGTGATCATCAGCATTTCGTACAGGCCACTTCGACCGCGGTAGCCCAAGCCCAAACACTCCGGACACCCCACCGCGCGGTACAGCGCCACCTTGCCCGGTTCGATGGGCTGGATGGGTGGCAGCTTGGCCGCCGCTGCGCGGTACACCGGATGCGCGGGGATGTGCGAGACGACGTAGGGGTTGTCGGGGGCGACGCCGAGCTCCTCCAGTTGGTCGCGCGTGGGCTCGTAAGTCTCGCGGCAATGTGGGCACAACACGCGAATGAGCCGCTGGGCCTGGATGCCGATCATGGACGAGGCCACCAAAAAAGGTTCGATGTCCATCTCCACCAGGCGCGTCAGGGCGCCGGCGGCGTCGTTGGTGTGAATGGTCGAAAGCACCAAGTGTCCAGTGAGAGAGGACTGCACGGCGATCTCTGCCGTTTCGCGGTCGCGGATTTCACCCACCATGATGACATCGGGGTCTTGGCGCAAAAACGCGCGCAGACCGTTGGCGAAGGTGAGGTGAATTTTGGGGTTCACGTGCACCTGCCCGATGCCCTCAATGTCGTATTCAACAGGGTCCTCAACGGTGAGGATGTTTTTGTCCGGCGTGTTGATCTGCGAGAGACCGGCGTACAGGGTTGTCGTTTTCCCCGACCCCGTAGGGCCGGTGACGAGAATGATGCCGTGGGGCCGGCGGATCAAACCGTGAAACAGCGTGTAGTGATCGGGCCAAAATCCGAGGTCCGAAATATCGTGCAGCACCGTTTGCTTGTCGAGCAGCCGCATGACGACGCGCTCTCCTTGGCTGGTGGGCACTGTGGAAACGCGCACGTCGATGCTCTTGCCGGCGATCTTCAACGCGATGCGGCCGTCTTGGGGCAGGCGTTTTTCGGCGATGTTGAGTTTGGCGAGAATCTTCACGCGGGAAATGATCGAGGCGAGAAAGTTCTTCTTCACGCTGCGCGCTTCTTGCAGCACGCCGTCGACCCGGTAGCGCACCCCCACCTCTTTGTCGAGGGGCTCGATGTGAATGTCACTGGCCCGCAGCTTCACCGCCTCAAAAAACAAGTTGTTCACCCAACGGATAATCGGCGCTTCGTCTTCGGCGTCGATGAGGTCGGTGAGCTCTTCTTCTTCGGCGACACCGGCACCATCCAGGTCGTCGTCAGCACCTGCGCGCTCGTAGACCTCGTTGATGGTCTCGATGATGACATCGGCGCTCATCACCACGGGCTCTACGGGCTTGTCTAGCAACGCCTGCACGGCGTCCAAGGTGTTCAAGTCGAGGGGATCGGCGCAGGCCACGCGCACGCCACCCGTGGGGGTTAACGACAGGGGCAGGACGCGGTTGTTCTTGGCAAAGACGATGGGCACCGCCGTAACGAGCTCGGCATCTACGTCCTCTTTTTTGATCCCCTCGAGCCAAGGCAGGCCCATTTGGGCAGCGATGGTGGCGGTGATTTGCTTGTCGGAGAGCTCCCCCTGCGCGACGATGGCTTCGGACAGCGTGCCCCCGCGCGTGGCGACGGCGTTGCGCGCTTCGGAGAGCTGTTCAGCACTCAGCACACCGCCAGCGACGAGCATCTGACCGATATAGGCGTCCTTGGGGGTGTTCACAGATCTTCCTCCGCAGTCTCAAGCGCGGTGGATGCCCCTGCATCGGCGGGGGTGGCCTCTATCACAATGTCTCCCGGAGCGATGTCCGCCACTTCATCGCCTTCCAGGGTCACGCCGCCTTGGCGCGAGAAGTTGAGCGGCGCCTTGGGGTAATGTGCCCGCTCCCTGGGATCGCTGGCCATCCGGCGCAAACGCGCGTCTTCTTCGGCGGTGCCGATCACTTTGTCGATAACCGTAATGGCCCCCTGGGTGCGCGACCACTCGATGTGCGGGTCGTAGCGGTGGTGCATAAAGGCGGTGTAGCGCTCGATGAATTCGCGGCGCTCGGCCATCTTTCGCTCGTAAATTTCACGAAAATCGTCGGCATTGCGGATGATGTAAGGCGTCAGAAAAATGATGAGATTTCGCTTTTTGGTGATGCTGGCCTTGTGGCGAAACAGGGCGCCGATCAGCGGGATGTCGCCCAAGAACGGCACCTTGTTGGTGGTCTCGACTTGGTTGTCGGTGATGAGACCGCCCAGCACAAAGGTTTGCTGATCCGCCACCACGGAAGTGGTTTTGGCGCTCTCTTTGGAGATGGTGGGGCCCTGGGTGGGATCGACTGATTTGACGTTGCTGATCTCCATGTCGACTTCGATGCGCACCTGGTTGTCGTCGTTGATGTGGGGCTTGATCTTGAGCGAGATGCCGACGTCTTGGCGCGTGTAAGAGCTCATCATGCCGGTTAGTCCACTACCGCCGAGCAAGTTGTTGGCCAGAGAAGATGTAGAGCCACCGGCCAACGCACTGAGCAGTTGCGCGCCGGAGTTCACCCCCTGGAGCACCGGCACGTTTTCGCCAACGGTGATAATCGCCTCGACATTATCGGTGGCCAAAATGTGCGGCGACGAGAGCACATTGACGTCGGTGTTTTGTTGCAAGGCCTGCAGGGCCACGCCAAAGGCGGGCACCGAAAACCCCACCATGCCCTCGCTGCCCTCAATTTCGGGGCCACGTACCCCGGCTGCCAGACCGGTCAAGGAAGTGGGATCGAGCACCAGAGAGTTGGGGCCGCCCGGCGGTGCGCTCAGGCCATAGACCAAGCTCTGCCTATCTCCGGTGCCCACCATGGTGCCACCGTGCAAGCTAAAGCCTAACTGGCGCGTCTTTTCGAGGCTCACCTCCATGATGACCGCTTCCACAAACACCTGGCGCTGCACGGTGTCGAGTTTGTCGATGACGCTCTTCAAGGCGGCGTAATCGCGCATGGTGGCCACGATCACCAACGAGTTGGTCGCCTTGTCCGCCGAAATCGAGAGTTGCCCCTCAAACATCTCCGTGCCTTTGTTTTGCGTGCTGCGGGCCGCGGTGGTCGCGCCTTTTGAGAGGGTGTTCAGGGTTTTGGCGAGCTCTTCGGCGTCGGTGTGCTGCAGCTTGTGCACGTACATCGTGCCTTCGCCTTCCATGGGTACATCGAGCACTTTGACGAGTTCCATGATGCGCAGATAAGCGCTCTCCGAACCGATGATGATGAGCGCGTTGGTGCGGGCATCGGCCAGGATGCGCGCCAAACTGCCCACGTCGACAATGTCGCCGGGTGGTGCCGAACCCGCCGGTTGTTGTTGCGCCCCTCGCCCCCCGGGGGGACGCGCCCCCGTGCCAGTAGCCCCTGAACCACGCGCCGTGCCCCCCCCTCCCCTGCGCGCCGGTGTCTGCGTGCTGCCACCGCCATTGGTGAGCGCCTCGTAAATTTCGGTGATGCGCGTCGCGACATCTGTGGCGTCGGCATAGTGAATGGGCTCCACCCAGATTTGCGGCGTGGTGCCGGGCACGTCCAGCAGCGAAATGAGCTTGGTGAGGCGCTGAATGGAGGTGCCGTAATCGGTGATAATCACCGTGTTGGTGGGGGCATACACCGCGATGTCGCCCTCCTTGGACTTGAAGCGCTCCAGTGTGGGGACGATGTCGGCGGCCGCGACGTTGTCGAATTGGTGCAGCCGCGTGACGATTTGATCGCGCCCTGGCACGGCCGTCACGATGGGCGTGTTTTCGCCGGTGGCGCCAGCGGTGGGCAATATTTTCAGGTACTTGCCCGAGGGAATAACCGTGAGGCCGTTGACCTGCAACACGCTCAAAAAGGCGCGGTAGGCCTCCTCAGCGGTAATTTTTGTGGGGGCGTAAATCGTGGCTTTGATGGTCGGGGCTTTGCCGCCCAAGATGAAGCTCTTGCCCGTAATGTTGCCAATGATTTTCACCAGTTCGATGAGGTCGGCATCTACGAGGTTGAACGTGAACCGCTCGCCCTTCTTGGGGGGCTTGTAATCCAGTGAGGTGTCGATGGGCTGGGACTGCGGTACGCTGGCAAAGCCATCCCGGCCCTGCTCCAGGGCTGGTGCGGTGCGTGCCGGCGTCGCTGTGGCAGGGGGCGTCCCCGAGGGCGTCCCCGTACCCCGCGTGCTGAGTTGCGGTGGCGACCCGGTGCGCTGCAAGTTCGCGCGCGAACGCGCCCCCGACTCCGGAGGTGTCTGCTGTGCCCTCGCCAAAGACGGCGTGACAACGCCCAGCAGCCCCAAAGAAATGCCTATCGCAACACCCTGAACCCATTTTTTTTTCATGCGTCTGTCCACTTTCAACATCTGTCCACTTTCAACAACGCTGTCCCGCGCGCTCCACGGCAAAACCGCTTTTTTGTTTTTATACCTTGCCACCACTGATAGTTTGTTTCGTATCGGCATACGGCTGATACATCGTTTCATGTGGGCGCTCAACCCAATTAACGTAACGCGTGTGAAGCGAAAACCATGCCAATGACAGACAATCCCCTGTGCGCATCAATGTCCCTGTAATTTTAACGACTTGGCACTCGCGCGGCAGGGGTTGTTTTGCCCCCATACGGCTGCGTTTGACATAATGTCACCAACCGCAGAAAAGACCGTCGCAGTTGTCAAAAGGACCACAGCCCTACATTGACGCCACAGCCCCTACCGTGTAAAAGCCCGGGCATATATCATTGGGCTGTACACCTACGGCCCACACCAACCGGGGGGCAGCCTCGGCCCGCTCAAGGAGTCAACAGACAGATGCTAATCGACATTTCCGAACTGAGAAAAGGATCCAAAATTGTACAGGACGGCCACCCTTGCGTGATCCAGGAGTACAATTTCGTCAAACCCGGCAAGGGCACTGCGCTTTACAAGTGCAAGGTCCGCAACATGATCACCGGCGCCCTGTGGGACAAAACCTGGCGCAGCGGCGAGAAGTTTGAAAAAGCCGACCTCGAAGAGCGCCGCATGCAATATCTCTACTCCGATGGCGAGGCGTTTCACTTCATGAACAACGAGACCTACGACCAAATCGCCCTCACCAACGACCAAGTCGGCGACGCCAGCAACTTCCTCTACGAAAACCTCGATGTAGACATGCTCTTTTTCAACAACGAGCCCATCGGCCTTACCCTGCCCAACTTCGTCGAACTGCAAATCACCCAATCCGATCCGGGCATCAAGGGCGACACCGCTTCCAACACCACGAAACCCGCCACACTCTCTACGGGCTACGTGCTGCAAGTGCCCCTCTTTGTCGACGAAGGCGAGTGGATCCGCGTCGACACCCGCGACGGCTCCTACTCCGAGCGCGTTAAAAAGTAAGCATACGAGAAGCAAGCATACGCAGTGGCCGTGTGACGCCTCCGGTGCCGTACCGCCTGACACCTGCCTTTCTTCTCTCACCATAAAACCTTACGCATGCGCCATTCGAACGCCGTCGACACGTCGCCGACAGCCATCGCGTCATGCGTCGCAGTTGCAAACTAAACGCTGCAGTCACTTGCTGGTTGACGGCAAATCGCAACGCATCATATGCAGAACGAGAAAGAGAGGTTTTTGTGACGAAACACCGCAGCAAAGCCGAATGGATCGAACACATCATGCAGGCCGCTTCCGACGAAATCGAAGAAAATGGCTACTCCAGCTTCTCCATGGAGGCCGTGATCCGGCGCACCGTTCTCAGCAAGGGTGGCGTGTACCGCTTTTTTCGCAACCGCCGCGATCTCGCCCTGCAGCTCTTCGAAAGCCTGTACGATCCCTGGCTCAACTTCGACGCCGAGGCCGCGATCCAATCCAATGTCTCTGCCAAAGAAGCCGCCTTTCACGTACTCCACCGCTTTCACACCGCCCCCAACAACCCGGAGAGCCAACGCGCCGATCGCCTGTGGTTGCGGCTCATTCCCGAAGTGCTAAGCGACGCGCAATTCCGCGAAGTGCACGAGCGGCAAGTCCAAAAGATTCAAGACAAGTTCGCCGCCCTCATCACCGGACTGGCCAAGCGCGAAGGCGCTCCCATCGACGACGCGTTCCACGCCAAGCTAACCGAAGCCCTCGAATTCGGCATGGGGTTGATGCTGGGGTTTACCGTGCAAAACGCCTTTGGTGCCTCCCAGGAGATGCAAATCGCCCTCACCCAAAAGTTCATCAAAGGTATGCTGGCCGACATGCTGCCGCATTGCCAGTGAGACAGGCCCACAAAACAAAAGGACGCAAAGAGAGAGTCATGCGCAAGCCCACCATCCATGCCTTGTTCTTTACCGCTGCAACGCTCCTCCTGCTGACACCCTTTGGCTGTCGCCGCGGCGGCGATGAGCAGGTCTCCGAACCGACCGCGCGCACACAACCCATCCCGGTTAGCGTCGAAATTGTCGCCCGGAAAACGCGCGAGGAATTCCGCAAGCTCAACGGCGATGTCATGCCCTGGTCGGTGGTGCCGTTGCTCTTCAAGGTGGGCGGCCGCATCACGCAACTTGAAATTGAAGAGGGCCAACCCGTCAGCACCAATCAATTCATCGGCGCCCTCGACACGCGCGACTACCGCCTGATCCGCGACCTCGCCAGCGCCCAAGTCGATGCCCTCAACCCGCACCTCGACCGGGCCTTGCGCCTCAAGGACGCCGAAGTGGTTCCCCAGGCCACCGTCGACGAGCTCTCCGGCCGCATGAAGGTGGCCCGCGTCCAAAAAACCCAGGCCGACGCACAGCTCTCCTACACGCGCCTCCACTCACCGGTCAGCGGCATCATCTTGCAAAAGAAAGCCACCGTTGGCGACATGACAGACCCGCAACACCCCGTGGCCATCGTCGCGCAAATGGAGCGGGTGAAGGTCATTCTCTCGGTCACCCAACGCGACGTCCCCTACCTGCAAGTCGGCGACCGCATCGCGCTGACCACCGCCGAAATCTCCGAGCCCTTCGAAGGCACGGTGCACGCCGTGGGGTTCGCCGCCGAAGAGCGCACCCGCACGTTTCCCATCACCCTGGAGGTGCCCAATCCCAACCTCCAACTGCGCGCGGGCATGATCGTTGAAGCCGCTGTCAAAATCGGCGAACGCGAAGGCATCTTCATCCCCCTGGACGCCATTTCGCGCAGCGCTTCGGGCATGCCCACCGTCATGGTGGTCAACACCGACGCTCAGCAACAAGCCGTGGCCCAATCCAAGCTCATCTCTCTAGGCAGCGTGTTGGGCGAAAAAATTGAAATCCTCACAGGCCTCAATGAGGGCGACCGCGTGATCATCCGCGGGCAGACTGTCGAAAACGACCCGGTGCAAATCCAATGAACCGCCCCTCCGGACGCACCGCCATGGCCAAGTGGGCCCTGCAAACGCCCACCCTGGTCTGGATCATCACCCTGGCCCTCACCGCGGCGGGCATCGTTTCATACCTCACGATGTCCCGGCGAGAGGACCCAGAGCTCCGCGTCGCCACCGCCTTGGTCATCACCATCTATCCCGGTGCCGGCGCCGACAAAGTCGAACTGGAAGTCACCAAGCGACTCGAAGACGAAATCGAGTCCATGACCAACCTCAAGAAACTCGACTCCATCTCTCGCGCCAACATTTCCGTTTTGTTTGTCTCGGTGGAGTACGACGCCGACACCGACATGGAATGGCAAAAATTACGCGCCCGCGTAGAGGCGGCCCGGCCGCACATGCCCTCTTCCATCATCGGCCCCGACATCTGGGACAACTTCGGCGACACCACGGCCATGCTGCTCTCCCTCACCGGCGCTGAGCCCACCGCCCTGTACGAAATCGCCAAGGACCTCAAAAGCGAGCTGCGCAGCATCCGCGCCGTGGGCGAGGTCACCCTATACGGCGAGCCCGACGAAGTGGTGTACCTGGAAGCGCGCCGCGCCGACATGGCCCGCTACGGCTTCACCCCATACCAAGTGGGACAGATGCTCCAACTGCGCAACCTCCGCATTCCAGCGGGGGCCATCCAAACCGAGCGCTACCAATACCGCCTGGAACCCACCGGTGCTTTTCAAAGCCTCGAAGACATCGAGAACACCATTATCGACCTGTCGCCCACCACGGGACAACCCGTCCACGTGCGCGATGTTTTCACCGTGACCCGCACCGAGCGCAACCCCGCCCTCACCGCCCTCTATCAAAATGCGGCGCCAGCAGTCGTCGTGGGCATCGCCATGAAGAAGGGCTTCAACGTCGTGGCCCTGGGCAAAGAAGTCGGTGACATGCTCACCCGCTTCGAGAAGCGCCTCCCCAAGGAGGTGGCGCTCGAGGTGGTCCACGATTCGCCGCGGCAAGTCGACGCGCAAATCAGCAACTTCATGTCCAACCTCGTCGAAGGCATGATCATCGTCATCGTCGCCATGACCCTGCTCATGGGGCTGCGCACCGCCATTATCAGCGCTGTGGCCATTCCGGTCTCCGTGGTGGTCACCATGGCCCTCATGCCGGTGTTTGGCGTCGACCTAGAGATGGTCTCCATCGCCGCGTTCATCGTCGCCCTGGGCATGCTCGTCGACAACAGCATCATCGTCACCGACAACGTCGACGTAAAAATTCGCGCTGGGGTGCCGCCTTATGAGGCTTCTTGGCGCGGCGCTCACGAAATCATTCGCCCAGTGGTGGTGGGCACGCTGGCCACGGTGGCGGCCTTCTTTCCCATGGTGCTCCTCCCCGACGAGATCGGCGCCTACGTCCGCAGTCTTCCCCTGGTGGTCACCATCTCCCTCACCACCAGTCTCTTCGTCTCTCAAACCATCACCCCCATGCTCACGTCCAAGCTGCTCAAGCCCGCCACACGCAACGAAACCGCCATCACCGAAAAGCGCATGGCCCGCCTCTACACCCGCTTCATGCGCCTGTGCCTGCGCTGGCGTTTTGTCGTGCTGCTGCTCACACTGGCAGCGCTCGGGGCGGGGGTGTGGATGTTTCGCGCCGCAGGTTTTTCCTTCTTTCCCGACGCGCACCGCGACCAGTTCACCGTCGACATTTGGCTCAAAGAGGGGAGCGCCGTGGCCGAGACCGATCGCATCGCCAAGCTGGCCGAGGCCGAGCTCCTCAAAGACCCCGACGTCGACACCACGCTCGTCTTTGTCGGACAAGGCGGACCGCGCTTTTACATCACCGTCATGCCCGAATTTCAAACGGCGAATTACGCGCAAATCGTCGTCAACACACGCGACGCCGATCACACCGTCGACGTCATTGAACGCTTCAATGCCAAGGCCCGCAACGCCTGGCCCGGTGCCCGTGTCTTCGCCAAAAAAATCGTCATGGGCAAACCCATCGGTGCGCCGGTGGAGTTTCGCATCTCCGGCGACGACCTCTCGCAGCTCAAAAAAATCTCCCAACAAATACAAGAAATACTGCGCACCATCCCCGGGGCAGAACCGGTGCGCGACAACGTCGGCCCCGACGTGCCCAGCTTAAAGGTCAATATCGATGCCCAGCGCGCCGGTCGCGTGGCCGTCACCCACACCGACATTGCCCTAGCCTTTTTGTCCGCGTACGAGGGCTACCCCTTGACCCACTTCACCGACGGCGACCGCGATATTCCCGTGGTGCTGCGCCTCGACGAGAGCGAGCGCCAGATCGACGACGACATCAACAATCTTCCGGTGGCCTCCAATTTTACTTCGGCCAAAGTGCCCTTGGGCAGCATCGCCGATGTGTCCCCGCAATTTGCCCCGGGCATTATCCGCCACGTGAACAGCCAACGCATCATCACCGTACAAGCCTGGAACGAAGGCCGCCTCGCCGACGACATCGTCCGCGACGCCTGGCCCCTGATCCAACAGCTACCCCTGCCCGAGGGCTACCAAATCGCCATCGCCGGCGAAAAAGAAGAAATGGACCAAGCTTTTTGGGATTTGACCGTCGTCTTCGGCATCATTCTGGTTTGCTTGCTTTTGCTCTTGCTCTTTCAATTGCGCACGTTGCGTCGCACGCTAGTGGTGTTGCTCGCCATTCCCCTGTCCACCATCGGCGCGGCCCTGGGGCTCTATCTCGGCGGCTACTCCTTCAGCCTCATGGCCTTTTTGGGCGTTGTATCGCTGGCGGGCATGGCCATCAAAAACGCCGTCATCTGGATAGAATTTGTCGAGGAGTCGCGCGCCAGCGGCATGGCATTGAACGACGCGGTGATCAACGCGGGCATCTATCGTCTACGACCGATACTGCTCACCGCTGGCACCACGGTGGGTGGGCTTTTGCCCCTGGCCTTGTTCGGCGGAGTCCTGTTTGAACCCATGGCCTGGGCCATGGTCGTCGGGCTCTCGCTGGTTACCGTTTTTGCCTTGGTGAACGTGCCCATTTTCTACACTTTCATCATGAAACGCGCCCAGCCCTACGACCTTTAAAAGACGCACAACAAACGCATCGAAGCTTGAAAGCCGTGCAGGGGATGCGCATGATGTCCGCTATGGAACGCGATCTCGACAGGCTCTGCCAACAACTAGACGACACCGACGCACTGGCCACCCTGTTGGGCTTCACCGACACCGATGACATCGAAGCCCTGCGCGCACGCGCCGAAGCCCTCACCCTGCGCACCATCGGCAACCGGGTGCACTACCGCGGACTCATCGAAATCTCCAACATTTGCTCCCAAGACTGTTGCTACTGCGGCATCCGACGCAGCAACGCTCACGTGGCGCGCTACACCTTAACGCAGCCCGAAATCCTCGATGCGGCGCAGTGGTGTGCGGCCCAGGGATACGGCTCTGTCGTGCTACAAGGGGGCGAAAACACCAGCGCTGCTGCCGTCGAGTTCATCGCCGACACCGTAACGCGCATCAAGGCGTTGACGCGCAATCCACGGCAACCCGAAGGGCTGGGCATCACCTTGAGCCTGGGGGTGCAAACAAGCGATGTCTATCGCCGTTGGTTTGCCGCGGGTGCACACCGTTATCTGCTGCGCGTCGAAACCACCGACCCGCAGCTCTTTGCCCGCATTCACCCGCCCGAACAAACGCTCGACGAGCGCATCGAAGCTCTGCAGGCGCTGCGCGATGTGGGGTACCAGGTGGGCACCGGCGTCATGATCGGCCTGCCCGGGCAAACCCTCGTCCAACTGGCCCGCGATGTTTTGTTTTTCAAGACGTTCGAAATCGACATGATCGGCATGGGACCTTACCAACCCCACGCCGATACGCCCATGGCCGACGAGCCCACGCTGTCCGCTGCAGAGCGACTGCAACGCGCCCTCAACATGATCGCGGTGACGCGCTTGGTGCTGCCCACGGCCAACATCGCCTCCACCACGGCGTTGCAAGCGCTGAGCCCCGAGGGACGAGAACTGGGCTTCTCTTATGGCGCCAACATCACCATGCCCAACCTCACGCCAGAAGCAGCCCGACAGCACTATCTGTTGTACGACGAAAAACCGCTGTACAACGAGGACACCGAGCCCTTTGGCGACATCCTCAAACGCCGCCTGGCCAAACTGGGGCGCGAAGTGGGCCTCCACGAATGGGGCGACTCCCGTCGTTTCACCGACCGCCACCGCACCTAACCTCGCCTCCTCGCTGTGAACACCTGACCCAAATTTCCAATAAGCAATCCACCACCACTCCCCCCCTGTTCAGAGTGATTTCCCGCCGGTTTCAGCTCGTTCTGAGTGATTATTTTCATTTATTTTGCAGAAAATGCGCGTTGAGAGGAAACAAACGCGAAAAGCGGCCGATATATCTCCTGAAAAAACAAAACCAACAACAGGAGGACA
>JAAYKL010000090.1 GCA_012522445.1 Myxococcales bacterium
CCATCTCAGACGAGGAGCCCGACACAAGCGAAAAGTCCCAATCACAACAATTTTATGGCGCTGACACCCTCGACCTCGCCGAGCCCTTGGCGCCCCCGTCCATGCCCCCCGCCGATATGTTTGGCGACCACGCGGCTGCCGATGGCGAAGCCGGAACCGCCGAACAACGCAAGGCCGCGCGCAAGTTCATTGGCCGGCGCAAGTACGAGCGCCAAAGCCGCAACATCAAGGTCCTCTTCCTGGGCTTGCTGGGGCTGGTCATCCTCGGTGGCGGCGCGCTGCACTTCACCTCTGTCGGTGCCTTTGGCGTCAACAAGCTCATCGAGATGCTGCCCACCGTCAATCAGGGCACCGTGGCCGAAAACTTCTTTACCACCGCCACACGCCTCATCGAAAAAGACACCGTCACCGACCTAAACAGCGCCCTCACCGAGCTCGAAAAAGCCAAAAAGGATCTGCGCAACAACGAAGACATCCGCTTGATCGCCCACTTCCTCTACAACTGGCACCAAATTCGCTACGGCATGAACGCCGGCATCGAAAAAAAGGGCATCCAGGCCCTGGGAACCGTCAGCCTCGAAAACAGCAAATCGCGCTACGCCCCCATCGCCCACCATTCGCGAAACATCATCGCCCTCAAGCCCGGAAAAACCATCCAACAACTGGGAGCCAAGCCCGTGTTGAGCGCCAACGAAGCCGCCCTCCTCGTCTATGCCCACATCCACGCCGGCACAGCGGACCAAGCGCTGGTCCCCTTGGAAAAGCTCAAGAAAGACGCCGCCAACACGACGCGCATACAATATCTCAAGGCGCTGGCGCTCTCTGCCGCCCACGATGACCCAGCCGCTCAAAAGCTCCTGGAGGCGCTCATCGCCCAACACCCCGAGCACTGGGACGCGCGCCTGCTCTTGGCCGAGATCCACATCCGCGACTACACCAAGGACACCGCGCAAATCACCCAGCTCCTCTCCCCCATCGAGGCCGCATCCGCAGCGGTGACCACCACTGGGCAAAAGGGGCGCATCCACGCCTTGCTCGGTCAGGTCCTGTTGCAGCGGCGCAACTACGCCAAGGCCAAGGACGAATTCACCAAGGCCACCGCCCTCAATCCCCACGAACCCATCGCCCTGCTGGGACTGGGGCGCATCGCCAACTACGAGAAACGCCACACCGACGCCATCGCCCTCTTTCTCAAAGTGCGCGCCGACCAACCCGTCAACATCGAGGCGCAGGTCGGTGAAATTCACGCCGTGCTCATGCAGGGAAAAATCGAAAACGCCCGCGACCAGCTCAAGGAGCTCATGCCCAAGGCCGAACACTTCGCCGAGGCGCACTATGTCCAAGGCCTCATCGAGCAAGAGTTGGCATCCCCAGACAACGCAGAAGCCTCCTTCCAAAAGGCCATTTCGCTCGACGCGCGCCTGGTGGAGGCCTATGTCGCGCTGGCCGATCTCTACACCAAGCAAAAGCGCAGCCAAGAAGCCATGAAAGCCCTGGACGACGCCGCAGATGCCGTGCCCAACTCCACGCTCATCAAGCTCACCCTAGCGGCGGGGCATGCCGCCAACAGCGATTGGAGCTCCGCCATCGTCGTCCTAGACGAGGCCGTCATCGTGGAGCCGGACAACCCGGAGATCCATTTTCGCATGGCCCAGATGTACCGCAAAATGGAGGCCTACAAAGACGCCCAAACCGCCATCGACGAGGTCCTGCGCATCGACGCCACCTTCCCCGGCGTCTCCGTGGAACAGGGCTACTTGATGGAGCTTTCGGGCAACGTGGACCAGGCCATCCTGGCCTACGAAGCGGCGCTCAAAGCCGCCCCCGAGGATTTAAACGCCAAGATACGCGTGGCCGCAGCCTCCATCTACAAAAAGAACTACACCCGGGCCAAGGACCTCCTGACCGAAGTCCTCGAAGCCAACGCCGACTCCGCCGAGGCCAACTTCTACATGGGAGAGGTCTTTCGCCTCGAAAACAGCCCGGCCAACGCCATCCCCTACCTGGACGCAGCGGTGAAAAACGACGCGAAGAACCCGCTGTACTGGGTGCGATACGGCGCCGCGTTTTCCATGCTGCACGACATCGTCAAAGCGCGCCAAGCCCTGGAGCGCGCCAAAGAGCTCGACGCTGATCTCCCCGAAGTCTATCTGCGCCGGGGCGAGCTCCTCCTGCGTTCGGGCAGCGCACGGGACGCCATTATCCAGCTCAACAAATCCCTGCAGCTCAACCCCGATATCGAAGGGGCGCACCTGCTCATCGGCCGCGCCTGGGAAGAGCTGGCCAACCTACACGCCGCCGAAAAAGCCTACCAACAGGCCACCCAAAATTTCCCGACCGATGCCGAGGCCCACTACCGCTTGGGCGTGGTGTCCCTGCAAACCAAGGGCAACAAAGCCGCCATCCCGCCACTGCTCAATGCCATCCGCCTCATCGAAGCGCAGCGGCTCAACAAGAGCGGCCCAATCCCCCCGTAGTTTTCCAATGCCTACTACGAAATCGGAAAGGCGCAAAAATCCACCGGGGCCAAAACCGATGCCATCGCATCTTTCAAAACCTATCTCGAGATAGCGCCCGAGCGCGCCGTCGACCGCAAAGAAGTGCAGGCCTTGCTCACCGAATTGAGCCTCTAGACCACGCTGCCCGTGCCGCGTCCATCGCAAGGAGAACTCCGTGGACCCATCGATAAAGCTATACCTGGGAAAATACCGCAAGTACCTGTACGAAGCGAAAGACCTCATCATCATCTTTGGCGATTTTGAGACGGTGCAAGTCAGCCGCGAACGCTACAACGAGCGCCACAACATCGCGCCCTTGCACGACGAAGCCGAGCCCCCCATGCGTAGAGTGCTCAGCGCGTGTGCCCTGGTGGCCCACAGTTTGGCCGAGCGCGAATCCTTTGGCTGGACCCTGACCCTCCCCGGCAGCCCCATGGGCTTTTTTTGCGCCGTGGAGCCCGAGGGCATGATTTGCGGACGCGCCAGGCCAGCCCCGCCGGAACGCGCAGCGGTATACGTGAACCGCAAGCAAGCGCAGGGCCCCATCACCGAGAGCCATTACACCCCCTCCAGCGACGATCCCGTTAAGGCCATCCAGGGTTATTTCGAAGCCTCCTTGCAAATCCCCACGCGCATCGAGCTCGACGACGCCCTCAATGGCGTGCTCATCCAGGCGCTGCCCAACGGCGATCCCGAGGCGTTCTTTCAAGCCTCCCCCGAAGACTTTATCGCCCAAGCGCGAGCGCTTCGCGACGCCGGGAGCCTCAAGCCCATGGCCGAATTCCTCGTGTTTTACGAGTGCCGCTGCGACGAAAACATGGTCCTCGACCTAATCACCTCCCTGCCCAAAAACCGGCGCAAAGAGCTGTGGGGCGACGACGGCCAACTGGAAATCGAATGCCCCCGCTGTGGGCGCGAATACATCTTGCACAAAAAAGACACCCTCCACTGACCCCACCGCACGCGAAAAAAGCCGCCCCTTGGCGACAGCGCGCCCCTGAAAACGCGGCTGGCGGCGGCAAACAAATCCCCCGCCCATTTTCGCTTTGCAAACCAAAATGGAGCTATCTATAGTGAACAAATGAGCATGACATCACCATTTGTACACCTCCATTTGCACAGCCAATACTCGCTGCTCGACGGCGCCATTCACATCAAAGAGCTCGTACAAACCGCCAAAGAATTCGGCATGCCCGCGGTGGCGGTCACCGATCACGGCAACATGTTCGGGGCCTACGATTTCTACGAACAAGCCAAAAAAGCCGGCATCAAGCCCATCTTGGGCTGCGAGGTCTATGTGGCGCCCCAAAGTCGCCACGACAAGACCCAGCGCGGCAGCTTCCACCTGGTGCTCTTGGCGCGCACGCAACAGGGCTATCAAAACCTGAAGTACCTGGTCTCCATGGGATATAGCGAAGGCTTTTACTACACGGCGCGCATCGACAAAGAGCTCCTCGCCCAACACACCGAAGGGCTCATCGGCTGCAGCGCCTGTCTCGGCGGTGAAGTGGCCCGCTCCTTTGCCGAACATGGCTACGACAAGGCCAAGGCCGCGGCGCAAAGCCTCAAAGACATCTTCGAACCCGGCATGTTCTTTTTGGAGGTCCAAAACAACGGCTACGCCCCCCAAGCGGCCTACAATGCAGCGCTCAAGCGCATCGGCGAAGAGCTCGACATCCCCCTGGTGGGCACCAACGACTGCCACTACCTCAAATCCACCGACGCCAAGGCCCACGAGGTCCTCACCTGCATCAACAGCAACAGCACCCTCGACTCCCTCTCCCCCGACCGCCACTACTCCGATCAACTGTACCTCAAAAACAACGACGAGATGCGCCAGGCCCTGCACGCCTTTCCCGAGGCCTACGACAACACGCTCAAGATCGCGCAGATGTGCGAAGACGTGTCGCCCAAAAACCCGGTGGATTGGCCCGATTATCAAATTCCCG
>JAAYKL010000091.1 GCA_012522445.1 Myxococcales bacterium
GTCAAGGCCGCGCTCACCGGTCACATGGTGCTCTCCACCCTGCACACCAACGACGCGCCCTCCACCATCAGCCGCCTGCTCAACATGGGCGTCGAGCCGTTCCTCGTGTCGGCATCGGTGAACCTCGTCGTGGCCCAACGGCTCGGTCGACGCATCTGTGCCGAGTGCAAAGTCCCCGACGAGAGCGTCACAAAGGAAGCCCTGCTCGAAGCTGGCGCCACCCCAGAGGACATCGCCAGAGGCCTCCAGCCCATGATCGGACAAGGGTGCGGCAAGTGCGGCAACACCGGTTACAAAGGCCGCGTCGCGCTCTACGAGGTCATGGTGTTCGACGACACCCTCAAAGAACTCGTGCTGCAGGGCTGCTCCACCGCCGAACTCAAGGCCGAAGCCATCCGACGCGGCATGAACTCCCTTCGCATGGCCGGCCTGAAAAAACTCGAAGAGGGCGTCACGTCCTACGAAGAAATCCTGCGCGTTACCGCAGCCGATTGATCACATCACCTCAACCCCCTGCAAGGAGGAAACCGTGAACCTGCACCAGCTACTCAAGGCCATGATCGACAAAGGCGCTTCCGACCTGCACATCACCACGGGCTCTCCCCCGCAGTTGCGCATCGACGGCAGCCTGGTCCCCCTCAAGACCGACCCCCTGACACCCCCGGACACCAAGCGCCTGTGCTACTCCATCCTCACAGAAGAGCAGAAGATTCAGTTCGAAAAAAACAACGAGCTCGACCTCTCCTTCGGCGTCAAAAACCTCGCGCGATACCGCGCCAACATCTTCATTCAACGCGGTGCCGTGGCCGGTGCTTTCCGCGCCATCCCTTTCAAGATTCTCTCCCTCGAAGAGCTGGGGCTGCCCAAAGTCGCCCTGGAACTGGCACACCGCCCCAAGGGACTGGTCTGCATCACGGGCCCCACCGGTGCCGGAAAATCCACCACCTTGGCGGCCCTCATCGACTACCTAAACTCCACCCAGCGCTACCACATCATGACCATTGAGGATCCCATCGAGTACCTGCACCCGCACAAGCGATCCCTGGTCAACCAGCGCGAAGTGGGCAGCGACACCAACTCGTTCTCCGGCGCCCTGAAATACGTCTTGCGCCAAGACCCCGACGTGGTGCTCATCGGCGAAATGCGCGACCGCGAAACCGTGGAGGCTGCCCTCACCATCTCCGAAACAGGGCACTTGGTGTTCGCGACGCTGCACACCAACTCCTGCGTGCAAACCATCAACCGCATCATCGACTTGTTTCCGCCGCACCAGCAGTCGCAAATTCGCGCCCAGCTCTCGTTCGTGCTGCAGGGCATCCTCACCCAACAGCTCCTGCCCCGCGCCGGGAGCCCTGGCCGCGTTCTCGCCGCAGAAGTGCTCATCCCCAATGCCGCCATGCGCAACCTCATTCGCGAAGACAAAATCCATCAAATGTACTCGCAGATGCAGGTGGGACAAGGCAAGCACGGCATGTTGACCTTCAACCAGTCGCTGTTCGGACTCCTGCAACGCCGCCTCATCACCATGGACGAAGCCCTGGGGCGCTCCATGGACATTGACGAACTCAAAAACATGATCGCCGACGCGGCCAAAAAGGGGGGCGCATAACCGTCGCCACAATCCTCGGCCCCGATTTTTGACCCTCGCGCAAATATCGGGATACAATGACGAGCAATACAAAAAGCCCACGCCTGGGGCGCTCACAGTAAGGCAGATACAAGCATGGCCGATTTTCTATACGAAGCGAAAAACCAATCCGGAAAAGTCATCACCGGAAAAATCTCCGCCAAGGATATCTCAACTGCCGAGGCTGCGGTAAAAGCGCAGGGCCTAAACGTCGTCTCCATCAAAAAGGCGCCCATCACCCTCTCGTTGCCCAGCTTTGGCGGCGGTGGCGTCAGCATCAAAGACCTCAAAACCTTTACGCAGCAATTCGCCACCATGATCGACGCGGGCCTCCCGCTGGTGCAAGTGCTCGACATTCTGGGCACCCAATCCGAAAACAAAAAATTCGGCGCCAAAATCCTCGAAATCAAAGCCCACGTCGAAGGCGGGTCCACCTTCTCAGAGGCATTGGCCAAGTACCCCAACATCTTCGACACCCTGTTTGTCAACCTCGTCGCAGCGGGCGAGCTCGGCGGTATCCTCGACACCATCATGCGGCGCCTCTCCGAATACATCGAAAAAAACGAGCGCCTCATCCGCCGCGTCAAAGGCGCCATGGTCTATCCGGCGGGCGTGCTCACGGTCTCCATCGTCGTCGTGGCGGTGTTGCTCAAGTGGGTGGTGCCCACCTTCGAAAACATGTTCGCCGACTTCGGCAAAGAGGACGAGCTCCCCGGCCCCACCCAAGTGGTCATCAGCCTCAGCAACTGGTTCCAAGATCACTTCATCATCATCACGGTTGGCACCATCGCCCTCATCGTCGGCTATCGCTTTTTCGTCCGCTCCCCCTTCGGCCGCGAATTCATGGACCGCCTATTTTTAAACGCTCCCGTCATCGGACCGGTCGTCAAAAAGGTCGCCGTCGCGCGCTTTACCCGCACGCTGGGCACCCTCCTCTCCTCCGGTGTACCCATCATCGACGCCCTCAACACCGTGGCCAAGGCGGCGGGCAACGTCGTCATCGAGCGCGCCATCAACTTCGCCCGCGACCGCATCTCCGAAGGACGCAACATGTCTGAGCCCCTGCAGGAGAGCCGCATCTTCCCCGGCATGGTGGTGCAAATGATCGCCGTAGGCGAGCAAACCGGTGCCCTCGACGTCATGTGCAACAAAATTGCCGACTTCTACGACGAAGAGGTCGAGATCGCCATCGGCGCCATGACCAGTCTGCTCGAGCCCATCATGATGGTGTTCTTGGGCGGCGTCGTGGGCGGCATGGTCATCGCGATGTACCTGCCCATCTTCTCCATCGCCGGCACCATCGAATAACACCGATGTCACCGGACATCTCCCCAGAAGCCACCCAGAGCACTGCGCAACTCAAAAAACGAATCTCTCTGGCCATGCTGCTGCGCCTGGGCATCATCTCCTCGCTGCTGGGCGCCACGCTGTTTCTCAACTACCAAACCCGCAACACGCTGTCCGAGCCCTCGGCGCGCTTCCTCATCGTTATTGTTGCGTTCACTTACGTGTTCAGCATCGCCTACGCCATTTGGCTGCGCATCGAGTGGCGCATGGTCTGGCTCGCCCGCATCCAATTCGCCATCGACGCCCTGACCTGCGGTGCCCTGGCATACGCCACCGGCGGCATCGGTTCGGGCTTTACCTTTTTGTTTCACCTCTGGATCATCGTTACGGCCATCGTCCTGGGCGGCAAAAACGCCTACTATTCCGCCGCCATCTCCGCCGTGGTGCTCGTCTTGTTAAGCCTGCTGTCGTCCTGGGAAATTATCCCGCCGTTGGCCGACCTCTTTGTGCAACCGCAAACCTTCTCCGAGACCCTCTACCACTTGGGCGTCAACCTGCTCAGCCTCTTCCTCGTGGCCTGGCTCATGACCTCCCTGGTGCACCGCCTCGAAGACGTCCACCGCGGCCTCGCTGTGGCACAAGCCACCACCGCCGATCTGCAAAAACTGCACTCCGAAGTCATCCGCTCCATGACCAACGGACTGGTCATCGCAGACGAAAAAGGACACGTGATGGACATCAACCCCGAGGGGCGCAACCTGCTCAAAATCGACGCGGCGACACCGGTGTTCGGGCAACCCATCTCTCGCTGGTTTCCGGGTCTGCCCCTGGTCTTCACCGCCCCCGTGCCACACGAAGAGCGACAGCGCGATGCCGCCCGCGGCGAAGACGGCGAGCCATTTCCCATCGAGCACACCCTCACGGCCCTGCTGGATCACGACGACACACCCAAGGGCTTCATCCTCAACTTCAAAGACCTGTCGCGCATCCAACGGCTCGAAGAAGAACTCGAACAGACGCGCCGCCTGGCAGCCCTGGGCGAGCTCGCCGCCACCTTCGCCCACGAGGTGCGCAACCCCCTCTCTGTCGTGTCGGGCACGTTTCAACTCCTCTCCACCAGCACCTCCCCCAGCCTCGAAGACCGCCACCTCCTGCAGATGGCCGAAAAAGAAACCACCCGCATCGAGCGCCTGCTCAGCGATCTGCTGCAGTACACGCGCCCCAAACCGCCCGAAAAGACCCGCACCAACATCGCCCAAGCTGTCCGCGACGTCCTGACCGCCTTTCGGCTGCACCAAAACGACGACGTCCAAATCACCTGCACCTGTAGCGAAGATATCTACGCCGAACTCGACCCCTTCCAACTCAACCAAATTTTGTGGAACCTGCTGCGCAACGCGGTCCAAGCGGTCTCCGGCAACGGCGCGGTCTCGCTTGCGATCTCACACGTCAACGACCATGTCCGCATTGTCGTTGGCGACAACGGACCCGGTGTGCGCCCCGCCGATCGACAGCGCATCCTCGAGCCCTTCTTCAGCACGCGAAAACAGGGCATGGGCCTGGGCCTGTCCATCTGTACGCGCATTGTTCACGCCCACGGGGGCACCATCGAAGTGGGAACGTCTGCGCTTGGCGGCGCCGAATTTCGCCTGGACTTTCCCATCCACAGCCCCCGTTAACCCCACGGAGAATCCACCGATGTATCGCCATCTGCATCTACTTGTTATCGCCGCGTTTCTGGTCGTCCCGGCCTGCCCCTCTGGCACCTCGACGCCGTCGCCAACCATGGTGCCGCCCATCAGCGCCACCAGCGAAAACCCCGACGCCCACAACGCCTATCAGAGCGCCCAACAACATTACGAGCAAGGCGACCTCACCGTTGCGGCAACCCAATTTTCTCAATTCACCGCCGACTACCCCCAAGACAATTTGTTGTCCGCGGCGCAAATTCAACAAGGACGCATCGCACTGGAACAAGGAGACCCCGCCCGCGCCTTCGAAATACTGAGCGCGCTGCACCTCTCCGAAGGCGATCCCCTGCGCCACCACCTCGCCCTGTACTTGGGGCGGGCCCAATTCGAGCTCGGCCAATACGCTGCGGCCTTCCAGCGCCTCGAGCCCTACGCCGGACGGTTCTCCGACCCCCAAGAACACCGGTTGCTCCTGCAAACCCTGTGGCGCGCCAGCCAGCACCTAGACGACCTCCCCGCCATCATTCGCTTCTCCGAACTATACCTGCTCGCCTTGCCCGCCGGCGAAAGCGCCGCACGCCGCGAAATTTACACCGACATACAAACGCGACTGCTCCCGCTACAAGACCCCGCCCAACTCGAACGCCTTTTGGCGGAGCTACAGGGACACGGCTGGCCCTGGGGACTCTTAATGGCGCAATCCCTGCAACTCCATATGCGCCACGCCAACATGAACGCCGCCGCTGACATCGCCGCCGCACTGCAAGAACACTGCGCCGTTGCCCCGGAGTGCCAACAACCCGAATGGGCCCTCATCCGCAACGCCCTCGCTGCCTTTGCACACCAAATGCGCGCCGACATGCACACCATTGGGCTCCTGCTCCCCCTCACGGGCCGCATGCAATTGCTGGGAGATGCCGCCGCCAAAGGCGCCCAAGCAGCGGTCTTGCGCCACGCCCGCACCCAGCGCGGAAAGCCCCTGCGCCTGGTGATCAAAGACACCGCTGGCGATCCGCAACGCGCCGTGGCCGCTCTGCAGGAGTTGGCCGAGGTCGACAAGGTGGGCATCGTCATCGGCCCCTTGGACGCCGCAGTTTCAGCCGCCGCCGAGCAACGGGCCGCGGAGATGGGCATCCCCCTCATCACGCTGACGAGCCGCGAGGGCGCGGT
Organism: Myxococcales bacterium; assembly: GCA_012522445.1. Taxonomy (GTDB): domain Bacteria; phylum Myxococcota_A; class Polyangia; order JAAYKL01; family JAAYKL01; genus JAAYKL01. Next base: position 5,776 of record JAAYKL010000091.1, read on the forward strand.
GCGGGGCCCCGCCTGGTCCTTCCGGCAAACGACGGCCGCCACCCAAGAAGTCACCGCCCTGCTCGACGCCGTACCCGAAAGCGCTGGCATGCGCTTGGCCGTGCTCTACCCCGACGCTTCCTATGGCCGCCTTATGCTGCGCGCCGCCCAAGACGCCGCCCAACAACGCGGCCTGCACATCGCAGCAGCCCTGGCCGTCGACGCGAAACAAACCGACTTCTCCGCCGCCGCACGCGACTTGGCCAAGAGCAACTTTGATCTGCTGTTGCTGCCCATGACCGCTGCGCAATTGGCCCTGGCAGCACCGGCCTTGGCAGCCGCAGGCATCTGGCCCAACACCACCCCGCCCGCCGGTGTGTCGCGCCCGCCCACCACGTGGCTCGTTCCCTCCGTGGGACACTCCCAAGCCCTGGTGCAGCGCGCTGGCCGCTACTTACAAGACGCCCTCTTTGTCTCGCTGTTTGCCCCGGAAGCCAATCCCATCGCCCGCGAATTCGCCCTGGTGTACCGCGACCAATACCGCAGCGAGCCCACATCTTTCGCCGCCAACGCCCACGACGCCGTAACCATCGCCGCCTTTTACATCGCCCAGGGCGCCACCGACCGCCTCGATTTGCGCGCACGACTGCAACAGGCCGCCGACGCCCCCGCTCCCGCCGCTCACACCTGCACACCCTTTCGCGGCTTTGGCGAAGATGGCCAACCCCTGGCGGTGCCCCAGGTTTTTCGCCTGCGCGGCAATCCACCCGCTTTCGACATCCCATGAATAGCGCATTCGACGAGCTCTACGCCTCGGCGCGCATCATCATCTTTGTCGGCACGGGCGGTGTGGGCAAGACCACCGTGGCCGCCGCCACCGCACTGCACGGCGCCCAACGCGGCGAACGCACCGCCTGCCTCACCATTGATCCCGCGCGTCGTTTGGCCGACAGCCTCGGCGCAGGCGCAGGCTCCGGCATCTTCTTTTCCAGCAGCGGACTGACCGATGTCAGCGACGCCATACGCGCGTCCGGCGTGGCGCTTTCGGGTTCTTTGCACATCGAAATGCTCGACGCCGCCGCCACCTTCGAGGCCATGGTGCAGGCCGCCGACGTCACGCCCGAACGCAAGCGGTTGGTCCTCCAAAATCCGCTGTATCGCCACATGTCGCAATCGCTGAGCGGCATGCAAGAGTACATGGCCCTAGAGCGCCTGCTGCAAATCCAACAAGACCCCACATTCGATAAAGTCATCCTCGACACCCCGCCTTCCACCAACGCCATCGACTTTTTCTCGGCGCCGGATCGCACGCAACAACTCTTCAACGGACCGGTGCTGCGCCTCATCCGCCACCTGGCCAACCCCACGACGCGCAGAACCTTCAACCCTTTTAAACAGTGGACCAGCGCGTTTCCCGAAATGTTGTCGCAGGTGGTGGGCGTACAATTTGTCCGCGACATGCTGGGGTTCGTCGACGTGCTCTACGGGCTCTTCGAAAACTTTCTCGCCCACGCCCAAACCCTGCGGCGCCTCTTCACGTCCAGCGACGTGGCCATCGTCGCGGTGGCCCGCCCCGAGATCTGCGACTGGACCGAAATCAATCATTTCCGCAGCCAACTGTTGCGCATGCACATCCCCATGCGCGCCTACCTGCTCAACCAGCTCCACCACCCGTGCGTCCCGGCCCCGAGCGATGCCCAGGACAGCCCATCGTGCGAAGCGTACATCGCCCACGCCACCCACAAATGGAACCAACGCGCCGACAAAGAACACATGCTCATGCAAAAAATCCGCAGCGAGTGGACCGAACTCCAACAGCTATACGGCGTCCCAATACTGGAACATCCGCCCAATTCCGCCCTGCTATTGCGGGAAATCGGCCTGCGTTGCACAAAATTTGAATAAAAGGCGCTTTTTTCAATCAAATCGCCTTTCGGGATATTTTGGCCGCAACACAGAGAATGCCTTGGACAAAAACAACACATATTGTATCTACGTACCAAATTGCGTACAAAATTACGTACAAGACATCTTTCGGTTTATCTAAATCTCGAGAAGTGCAAGCGCCCTTCTCGAACCATTTGCTTTAGGAGGCAAAAATGAAAAAGAAGCTGATTCTCTTGATTGGCGCCCTGTTCATCATGAGCATGGGCAACGCTTGCGACGACATCTCCGATGCCGCGTGCGGCGAATGCGCAAAAGTTGAAGACGGTGCGTTCTCCTTTGTGGGCGACGCCCGCGTAGACGGCCTGCTCAAAGCCATCGGCACCCTCGATGCCTCGGTGGGCAGCATCAACGCCAACTTCAACGCCGATCTCAAAGAGCTCGCCGCTGCGTTTGACGTAGATGTCAAAGGCATGGGCACCGCCGACATGGTGGCCGCTGTCAAGGGCGCCATTCAAGCCGACATCGCCGCCCACGCCTCGGGCGGCCTCAAGGTCAAACTCCAAAAGCCCAAGTGCTCGGCCAACGTCAGCCTGGCGGTAGAAGCCTCCGTTGACTGTCAGGTCAAGGCGGGCTGCGACGTCGACGTATCCTGCTCCGGCCCCGAAGCCAAAATCGAGTGCGAAGGCTCCTGCTCCGGCGGCTGCGAAGGCACCTGCGAAGGCGCCCTGCCCAAGTGCGAACTCGAACTGTCAGCCGAAGGCAAGTGCGAAGGCTCTTGCTCCGGTTCCTGCGAAGTGAAAGCCCCGAGCTTTGCGTGCAACGGCACCTGCTCCGGCACCTGCACCGCTGAAGTAAGCGCCCAGTGCGAAGGCACCTGCAACGGCTCCTGCGACGGCGAATGCTCCTTTGAAGATGGCGAAGGCAACTGCGCTGGCGAGTGCGAAGGCACCTGCAACGGCACCTGCGAAGTAACCGGCTCCGTGGCCTGCGAAGGCGAGTGCAACGGCACCTGCGAATACGAGCCCGGCGAAGCCCAGTGCGAAGGCACCTGCAAGGGCTCCTGCGAAATCGAAGTTGCAGCCGACGCCAAGTGCGAAGGCGGCAAAGCCCCCCGCTGCGAAGCCAAGTGCACCGGCGGTTGTGACGCTTCCTGCTCCGGCACCGTTAAGCCCCCGAAATGCGAAGGCAGCGCTTCCTGTGAAGCTTCTGCCGACTGCGAAGCCTCGGCTTCGGCCCAGGCCTCTGCCGACCTGACCTGCACCCCGCCCTCCTTGACGGTTGACTTCAACTTCAAGGCTGGTGTCGATGCCAAGGCCAAGGCCGACTTCGTCGCCCGCATGGAAGTCTTCAAAGTCAAAATGGCCGCCATCGTTCAAGGCATGACCAAACTCAAAGCCCTCATCGAAGGCGACGCCGAGTTGGGCATTGATCCCCCGGTCCTGGCCATCGGCGTTCAGCTCGAAGCCGTGCTCAAAGCCCTCACCAAGGGCGACCTGAACATCGACGTGCCGATCTTCCGCATCAACTGCGCCATCGCAGCCTTTGCGGATGCGGGCAAGATGCTCAAGGGCCTGGGCGGCAAAGCCAAAGCCACCGTTCAGGGCCAAATCGACATGTTCGCGCTGCTGGAACTCAACTAATTCCAGCGGCACCCGCATTGCCGGGTGACATGCACATTTAAAAAGCCGCCGGTTCGTCTTTCGGATCGGCGGTTTTTTTTGCCCGCCTTGACCGAACTCCGCACACGGTTTACGAACAAACACCATGAAAAACGCCATCCAGAAAAAACTCGTCCAGGGCGCCGACGCTCCCCTGTACATCATCGACGTCTCCCACTTTATCTTCCGCGCCTACTACTCCGTGGGACACCTCTCAACGCGAGATGGCCAGCCCGTGGGCGCTGTCTTCGGCGTCGCCAACATGCTGGTGTCGCTCTTCAACGAGATGCAGCCCCAACATGTGGTCATCGCCATGGACTCCCGCACGCCCACGTTTCGCAAAACGCTGTACCCTGCTTACAAGGCCAACCGCCCGCCCGTCCCCGAAGACCTCAAGGCGCAAATCTCCCTGGTGACCGAATTGGTCGACGCCTTTGACCTGGCCGTTTTGCAGTGCGACGGGTTCGAAGCCGACGACATCATCGCCACCGCCACCAAGGCCGCTGTGGCCCGCGACATGGGCGTGGTCATCGTGTCAGCCGACAAAGACCTCATGCAGCTCGTCGATGACCGCGTGGTGATGCTCGACACCCTCAAAAAGAAAGTCTGGGACAGCGACGCCATCGCCGAGAAGTGGGGCGTCCCCCCGGCCTTGCTGGGCGATCTCCTCGCCCTGGCCGGCGACAGCTCCGACAACATCCCCGGCGTGCCCCGCATCGGCCCCAAGACCGCTGCCCCGCTCCTGGCGCAACACGGCAGCTTGACGGCCCTCCTGGCGGCGGCCCCCACCCTCAAAACCAAAGCCGCCGAGCGCCTGGTCGACTTTGCCGACGACGCCCGCCTCTCCCGCCAACTCGTCGCGCTCAAAGACGACGTCCCCATCGCCGTTGACATCGACGCACTGCGCTACGATGGCCCCCGCGCCGAGCGCCTCTTGCCCCTGCTCGAACAACTGGAGTTTCACCAATTGAAGACGCGCCTCTTCGGCGACATCCCCGGCGCCCCCAACACCGACACCGCCGCGCCCGCGCCCCCCGATGTGACATACCGCGCCCTGCACACCCTCGAAGAAGTCCGGGCGGTCATCGCTAAGGCCCACGAACAAAAATGCGTGGCCATCGACCTAGAGACGACCTCCGTCGATCCCATGCGCGCCGAGATTGTGGGCGTGGCCCTCTCCTACCAGGCGCTGGAGGGCGTCTACATCCCCATCGCCCAACCCCAACAAGATCCCCAAGGGCCCAACCTGCCCCTCGGCGACGTGCTCGAGGCCTTGCGGCCCTTGCTCACCGATGCCCAGGTGGCCGTGGTCATTCAAAACCTCAAATACGAGGACATCATCTTCCAACGCCACGGCATCCATATCGCCAACATTCACATGGACCCCATGCTGGCCTCGTACCTGCTGCGCGCCGGAGAGCGCACCCACGGCCTCGATGTCCTGGCGCAAACACTGCTCCACCGCAAGACGCGCACCTACGACGAGGTCACCGAAAAACAGCGCGGGCACCAGCTCCTGTTTCAAGAGGTTTCCCTAGAGGCCGCCACCGAGTACGCCGCCGAAGACGCCGAGATCACACTGGCCCTCTCCCAGCACATGGAAGGCGCCCTGCGCGAGGCCGACATGCTCTCCTTGCTGCACGACGTGGAGATCCCGCTGGCACGGGTGCTCACGCGCATGGAGATGACAGGTGTCAGCGTCGACGTGCCGCTATTGCAGGAGATGTCCGCGCGCTTTGCCGTCGAGCTCGAAGAGATCACGGCCCGCGCCCATGACGCTGCGGGACGCGAATTCAACCTGGCGTCGCCCAAGCAACTGCAAGAAATTCTGTTTACCGAACTCAAACTCCCCCCCTCCAAGAAAACGCAAACCGGCTGGTCCACCGATGTGGCGGTCCTGCAAGAGCTGTCCTTTTTGCACGAGCTGCCGGGACTGCTCCTGCAACACCGCGAGCTCAGCAAATTAAAAAACACCTACCTCGACGCCCTGCCCGCCCTGGTGCACCCCGAAACCGGACGCATCCACACGAGTTACAACCAAGCGGTCACCGCCACGGGGCGCCTGTCGAGTTCCAGCCCCAACCTGCAAAACATCCCCATTCGCTCCGAGCGCGGGCGAGAGATCCGGCGCGCCTTCGTGGCCCAAGGCGACATGCGGCTCTTGAGCGCCGACTACTCGCAGATCGAATTGCGCATCCTCGCCCACCTCTCCAACGACCCCGCCCTCATGGCCGCTTACACCCAGGGCGTCGACATCCACGAGCGCACCGCCCGGGCCATCTACGGCATCCCCGACGACGCGCCCGTCTCGCGCGACCAACGCGCCGCCGCCAAAACCGTCAACTTCGGCGTCATCTACGGAAAAACCGGCTTCTCCCTGGCCAAGGAGCTCGGCATCTCCCGCGCCCAGGGACAGCACTTCATCGATACATACTTTTCGCTCTACCACGGCGTGGCCGACTACATGGAGCGCACCGTGGCCCAGGCCCGCGTCGATCGCGCTGCCTTTTCCCTGCTCGGACGGCGCCGCGAGCTGCGCGACATCGCCTCGCCCAACTTCAACATCCGCCAGGCCGCCGAGCGCATGGCCCGCAACATGCCCATTCAAGCCACCGCCGCCGACCTGCTCAAGCTCGCCATGATCCGCGTCGACCGCGCCCTGCGCGAAAACGGCCTCTCGGCCCGCATGATCCTCACGGTACACGACGAGCTCGTCTTCGAAGTGCCCGCGACGCAAATCGATGCCACCCGCGAAATCGCAGTGGCACAAATGGAGGGGGCGATGTCGCTCTCCGTGCCCCTACAAGTAGAAACTGGCGAGGGCGCAAACTGGGCCGATGCCCACTGAAAATCGTTGAGACCGCTGCTGAAACTGATATAAGGCCCAATGTTCATTGGCATTCAACACCATCGATAGAAGGAGAAAAAAATGACTGTCAGCTACAAAGATCTCGGCTTGGTCAACACGAAAGCGATGTTCAAAAAGGCGTTCGAGCTTAAATTTGCCGTCCCCGCCTATAACTTCAACAACATGGAGCAGCTCCAGGCCATCGTCACCGGTTGCGCAGAGTCCGATTCGCCCTTCATCCTGCAGGTCTCCAGCGGTGCGCGCAAGTACGCCAACCAAACCCTGCTGCGCTACATGGCCCAAGGCGCCGCCGAATTGCTCAAAGAGCTCAACCCCCACCTCAAGTTCGCGCTGCACCTCGATCACGGCGACACCTTTGAGCTGTGCAAAAACTGCATCGACAGCGGTTTTTCCTCGGTGATGATCGACGGTTCTCACCACTCCTTCGAAAAAAATATCGAGCTGACCCGCCAGGTCGTCGAATACGCCCACCAGCATGATGTCACCGTCGAAGGTGAGCTGGGCGTCCTCGCTGGCATCGAAGACGACGTGGTGGCGGCGGAGTCCGTCTACACCCAGCCCGACGAGGTTGAAGAGTTTCTCGAGAAGACCGGCGTCGACTCCCTGGCCATCTCCATCGGCACCTCCCACGGCGCCAACAAATTCACCCCCGAGCAGTGCACCCGCAACGCCGAAGGCGTCCTCGTGCCGCCTCCCTTGCGCTTCGACATCCTCGAAGAAATCGAAAAGCGCATCCCCGGCTTTCCCATCGTGTTGCACGGCGCCTCTTCGGTGGTTCCCGAATACGTCAACATGATCAACAGCCACGGCGGTGCCCTCAAAGACGCCGTAGGCATCCCGGCCGATCAACTCCGCCGCGCCGCCACATCGGCCGTGTGCAAAATCAACATCGACTCCGACGGGCGCTTGGCCATGACCGCTGTCGTGCGCAAGGTCTTCCATGACAGCCCCGCCGAATTCGACCCCCGCAAGTACCTGGGACCGGCGCGCGAAGAGCTCAAAAAGATGATCATCGCCAAAAACCAAGACGTCCTCGGCTCCGCTGGCAAGGGCAAGCTCATCTGGGGCTAACCCCGCATCTTTTCCTCGCCGCGCCCTGGTTTTTCCCCGCCATAACAAGCCGTTCCACCGGTTCAAACCAGCGCTTATCCACGACTTTTCGGTGACAAAAAAACGACAAATACGCACTTTTTTTCACTAGACTGACACTCGAGTCTAGTGGTAATGGAACGCTCGACTGACACTTGAGTCTAGTCCCCTCACCCGCGACCAGGACACTGGCCAAGCAGGAGCCGTATGACACAGCCTTCTCGTTACATCGGCATTGATGTCGGTGCAGAGACCATCAAAGTGGTCGAACTCAGCACCACCGCAAATGGCGACGTGCAGTGGACGCGCCGCCTCCACCGCGAACACCACAAAGACCCCATCCGACACCTAAAAGAGATGCTGGCCGAGGTCGACTGGCCCACGGTGCACGCCGCCGCGGTGACCGGCCGCATGAGCCGCATGGTCAAACTGCCGCGCATTCCCATCAAACAAAGCCAAGTGTACGGATTTCGCCACCTGTATGGCGACCAGCCGGGCACGGTGGTCTCCATCGGTAGCCACGGTTTTTCCGTGCTGGAGCTGCGCGCATCCAAACACGAAACATTTCGCGAAAATTCCCGCTGCTCTCAAGGCACCGGCAACTTCTTGCGCCAATTGGTCGAGCGCTTCAACCTCTCCATTGAAGAGGCCAGCCGCATCACGGACGGCATCGCCGATCCCGCGCCATTGTCGGGGCGCTGCCCGGTCATCCTCAAAACCGACATGACCCACTTGGCCAACAAGGGCGAACCCCAAGAGCGCATCTTGGCGGGCCTTTACGACGCGGTGTGCGAAAACGTACAGGTGCTGCTCAAGCCGCGCATCAGCCCCCCCAATGTCGTGCTCATCGGCGGCGTGGCCCAGGCCCCGCGCATTCGCAGTCACTTCACGCAATTCCTCGCGCGCCACAACATGCAGCTCCTGCCCGCCGAGAACGACGACGGCATTTACTTCGAAGCCCTGGGTGCTGCCCTGGGTGCCATCGAAGCGCCCCAATCCGTCCCGGCGCTCGACAGCCTCTTGGAGACGCCCAAGGGCCACGACCTCGACCGCTTGCCCGCCCTGGCCGATTTTTTGCCCAAGGTCACGCGCCTCCCCCGCAAGCCCTTTGCCAAGCCCACCAAGAAGAGCCGCCTCATCCTGGGCTTTGACATCGGCTCCACCGGTTCCAAAGTCGTGGCCACCGACGCCACCACCCAGGAGCCCGTCTGGGAGGCCTACATCAACACCAATGGCGCGCCGGTCAAGGCCGCGCAAAACCTCATGCAGCAGTTTGTCGACAGCCCCTTGGCCGACCTCCCGGTCATCGCCTTGGGCGCCACGGGGTCGGGACGCGAAATCGTCGGTTCCCTAATGACCACCTGCTACACCCACACATCGGTCTTTGTGCTCAACGAGATCGCCGCCCACGCCGAAGGGGCGCTGCACTTCAACGACAAGGTCGACACCATCTTCGAAATCGGCGGCCAAGACGCCAAGTACATCCGCCTCTCCCGCGGCCGCGTCATCGACGCCGCGATGAACGAGGCATGCAGCGCGGGCACCGGCTCCTTCATCGAAGAGCAAGGCCGCAAGTTCACCGACATCGCCGACGTCATTCAACTCGGCGAAACCGCCCTGTCATCGGACAGCGGGGTGTCACTGGGCCAGCACTGCAGCGTCTTCATGGCCGAGATCATCGACGAAGCCGTGGCCTCTCACGTGCCCCAGCCCGCCATCATCGCAGGCATCTACGACTCCATCATTCAAAACTACCTCAACCGCGTCAAAGGCAGCCGCTCGGTGGGGTCGGTTATTTTTTGCCAAGGCATGCCCTTCTCCTCGGACGCCCTGGCCGCAGCCGTGGTGCGCCAAACCGGCGCGCAGGTCATCGTCCCGCCCAATCCCGGCACCGTGGGGGCCCTGGGCATCGCCCTCCTGGCGCAAAAAGAACTCGACGTCGCCAAGGCGCCCCCGTTGGAGCTGCAGCGATTTCTCAACGCCGAAGTCACGCGCAAAGACGTCTTCATCTGCAAGTCCACCAAGGGCTGTGGCGGCTCGGGCAACAAATGCCGCATCGATCGCATCACCACCGTGGTGGAGGGCGTGACGCAAAAGTTCACCTGGGGCGGGGGCTGCTCTCTGTACGACAAAGGCACCGGACGCAAAAAGCTCCCGGACCTCTCCCCGGACCCCTTCCGCGAACGCGCCGAGCTGATGGACAAACTCCGCGCCACCTACGGCACTCCGCGGGGCGGCAAAACCATCGCCATGACCGACGAGTTTGTGCTCAAGTCGCTGTTCCCATTTTTCACGGCGTTCCTGTACGAGTTGGGCTTCGACCTAAAGTTCTTTGCCAACGCCGACCAGAAGACCTTAAAGCGCGGCATCGAAGACGCCAACATCCCCTTCTGCGCCCCCATGCAGCAGTACCACGGCATGGTCACCAGCATGGCCGAGTCCGACGCCGACTATCTCTTCTTGCCCATGGTGCGCGGCACGCAACGGCGCGGTGTGGAGCCCTGGGCCCGCTTGTGCCCCATCGTCCAGGCCAGCCCCGACCTCCTGAAGCGCGACCTCGGCGACATCCCCGCGCAAATCATTTCGCCCGTCATCAACATCGGCACAAAAAACTTCGACTCCCAACTCTTCATCGATAGCTGCCGCGACCTGGTCGAAGAGCTGGGGGTCTCTCACCTGGACTGGGACACGGCGCGACAAAAGGCCGCCCACGTACAGCTCGACTTCGACGCCCAGTGCCTCACCTTTGGACAACACGCGCTGGACTTCTGCCAAGAGACCGGCATCACACCCGTCGTGGTGCTGGGCCGCGTCTACACGATCCACAACCCCGTGCTCAACTCCAACGTGCCCGCCATCCTGCGCGAACAGGGCGCCATCGCCATCCCGGTGGACTGCTATCCCATCGACGACGACGTGCCCCTCTTCCCCCGCGGCTACTGGGGCTACGGCCAAACCAACCTGCGCGCGTCGCACCAAATCCGGCGCTCCCCCGGCGTGTACGGGCTCTTCTCCAGCAACTACTCCTGCGGCCCGGACAGCTTCACGATGCACTTCTTCGCCTACATCATGGAGGGCAAGCCCTACGCCCTCATCGAGACCGACGGACACTCCGGCGACGCGGGCACCAAGACGCGCATCGAAGCGTTTCTCTACTGCATTCACGAAGACCTCAAAAGCCAGGCCTCCGTGCACGCCGAGCCCAAGGACTTTTTGGCCCTGCAACAACCCACCGACGACCTGGACGACATCCGCGATCGCGACGCCACGGTGCTCTTGCCCCGCATGGGTCCCGGCGCCGAAACCCTGGCCGCTGCGCTGCGTGGACTGGGCCTCAAGGCCGAGTCTTTGCCCCTGCCGGACGCCGAAGCCCTGGCCCTGGGACGCCGGCACACCTCGGGGAAAGAGTGTTTCCCCATGGTCATTACCTTGGGCAGCCTGCTCCAACGGCTAGAGCGCGAACCCGATCCCACGCGCCAATTCTCTTTCTTCATGCCCACCGCCAACGGCCCATGCCGCTTCGGCTCGTACAACGTGCTCGACAAAATCATCTTGGAACGCCTGGGCTACCTCGATCGCGTGAGCATCTGGTCGCCGGTGGACGAAGACTACTTCGCCTCGGTACCGCCGGGCTTCGCCGCAGTGGCCTTTGCGGCATTGACCGCCAGCGACTTGCTCCTGGAAGGCCTGTACCACAGCCGCCCCAAAGAGAACCAAAAGGGCGCGGCCAACGAGGCCTGGGAGTACTACCGCAAAGAGCTCGAGGTGCTGCTCGAGAAATACGTCGCCACATCGAGCCTGTCGCCCGCCGCCACATTGTCCGCCGTAATGTCGGGTACGCTCTTCGGGGTGCCAGCGCTCCTCAAGCGTGCGGCGAAGGCCTACAAAGACCTCATGGTTGAAAAAGAGCTGCCCGAAGTCTTGGTGGTGGGCGAGATCTACGTGCGCTGCGATCCCTTCTCCAACAACTTCGTCATCGACCGCCTCGAAGAGCGCGGCATCCGCTGCCGCTTTGCGCCCTTTAATGAATGGCTCGAATACACCGATTATCAGGACGGCGAATCGCGCAAGCTGTCCGAGTTTGTCTCCTCGTACATCCAGGCCAACATTCAGCACCAGCTCTATTACAGCATGGCCAATGTGCTGGGGTGGAACACGCGCACCACGGTGCAAGATGCCCTGGCCGCCGCCCAACCGTATATTCGCGAGCAATTGAGCGGCGAGGCGGTGCTCACCATCGGCGGTCCGCTTCACGAATGGCGCAACCGCCACATCGACGGCGTAGTGAGCGTGGCGCCCCTGGAGTGCATGCCCAGCAAAATCGCGGAGAACCAATTCGTCCACATCGCCGAAACCGAAGGCCTGCACAGCGTCACCCTCTACCTCAACGGCGATCCCGTCGACCCAGAGATCCTCGACAACTTCGCCTATGAGGTGAAAACACAATTTGAGAAGCGCATGCGCGGCGAACCCATTACCGCCAAGCCGGTGTTCCCGCGTGCCCCCATGTGGAAATTGCGCAGCAAGCTCAACCCCAAAGACCACCACCAATAATCGCAATGGCTGCGGGCGCGGACGCGTCGAACCGCCTTATGGGGCAGCGGCCACCCACTCGCTGACGACCTTCTTCATGGCGTTCATCATGATGAGATTGCTCCCGGCCATTACGCCGTGTTCGAGGTAGGGCTCGCGGCGCACCGTGGTACGCATAATGCCCGTCGTGGCCCCCACATCCGCATAGCCGTGATAGGCCACCAGTGTGCGCTGCGGAGACAACGCCTGCACCTGCCACCGCCACCTGGCGCCCATCAGGTCGCCGTCAATGCCAGAGAGCACGACATCATTTTCGCCCCGCACCAAGCGATTCGTCGAACGAATTTTGAACACCGAAAAACCGAGCTCCCAGGAGAACTCTTTGTACTGTTCGGTCTCGCGCAGCACGTTGAGCCCGCTGATGGCGCGGATGTGGCGCGCATAGCTGTGGGGTTCGGCCGCTGCCTGCAACACGGTTTGCGCCGGCGCCTCCATGGCCTCAATGACGCTGATCTGCCGCAGCCGCTTTCCCGCATGTGAGTCCGAGAGCAGCACCGTTCCCCGCGCGGCGAAGGGCGCGAGCAAGCGCATCTCTTCGGCGCTGAGCAATCGCGGTATGCCCCCGGCCTTTCCACCGGTGCGGTGCGGCGCCTTGGGTCTCCCGCGATGCACCGATTCGGCCAGGTCTCGCGTGCCCATGGCAATCACCATGGCGATGGCGGCGTTCATGGCGCGCTTCATGGAAGGGCTGTTGCCGATCAAGTGGCGGATGAGCCACTCAGAGGTTTGCACGTCCAGGTACCCCGCGATGACAAAGAGAGTGTGTTCGGGGCCGTCTTCGAGAAAGGCGAGCGAAAACGCGGCGCTGCCCACCGTGCTCTTGACCACCTTGATGTCGGCGCGCCCGGGGGGATGCAGCGCGATGCTGTTGGTGCCGGTAAAGCTAAAGAGCTTGTGCCGAGAGGCCCATGTCCAGGCAAAGGCGTTGTCGCGCGTTGCCACCTGGGTGTTCTCCTTGAACAGCGTCGAAATATAATAAAAGTTATCGGGGTCGCGAAAGAGATCGAAGACCACATTGCGCGGTGCATGTATGCGCAACGCCACGGTCATCATGGGGGTTTTTCCCCTCGCATCCTGGGACACCAAGGCCAGCAACTCATGCTGGCGCAAGATGGGCAATAACGCATGGACATCGGCGCTGGTGAGGGTGGTAGAGGCGGCGTTGGCGTTGGCCTTGGCAGCCTTTGTCGCGTTTTCGGCGGAGCCAGCCTCGGCGGTAGCGGTTATCAAGCCGCCAACCAAGAGGACGCCTAGGCACCATTTCGACAACATGTGGGTGATGGGATGGGGCGCGTTCATAGCGGCTTGGACGCGGCGAGAATGACGCAGATTCAATACTGGCAACAAGCGGTTTGCCCCAGCTCGCAGCAAAGCGCAAAGTCGGCCTTGGCCTCCTCGGTGGCCCCGCTGGCCTGCAGTGCCTGGGCGCGGATGGCCACGGCTTCGGCGTCATTGGGCTGCTTTTGCACCAGCACATCGGCGTAAGAGATCGCCAGGGAGTACTCTTTTTTGCTCATGGCCGAGCGCGCAGAAGAGAGCAGCGCATCGCGGCTTGTCGATGGCGAGATATCGGGTGCGGCGTTGCCCTCCCCGGCTGCGGTTGCCGGTGCCCTCCCCCCTGCGTTGGGCGTGCTTTTCGCCCCGGCTGTCGCCGCATTCTCTTCGCTATTTTCGGCTGCGGGAGCGCTCGCTTTGGACCCGCAAGCCGCCGCAGAAACGCCACCCAACAAAACCACCCAAGCCATCATCCCAAACCAACGCATATGCCAACTCCTCATTTGTTAATTACCGCAATGTAAACAGCGGCAGCACAGCAAAACCACCGGACCGAACCGTCGCGTCCATGGCCACGGTATGCGTTCCGGACCGCCCCGAAAACCGAACAACGACGCGGTGCGTGCCCGCAGGTACCACCGCGCGCGACACAAACAGCCCCGCCGGCAAGGCATTCCACGAACGCGTGTCGGGCGTGTCGGCCGCGGTCATGGCCCCTTCTACCAGGAGTTGGGCCAAAAGTCCGAAGCCACTGGTGCTGCTGCCAGAGTCAACGGCGTGGGCCGTGGCCTCTCCCGCCAGGGCGCGCGAGATCATGCGCACAATGGCCGCTGCCATCAATTTTCCCTGCACCTGTTGCCAAGCGCGAACGGCCTGCGCCGACACATCCACGCCCATTTCAACTGGCGCCAGCGCGTCGTTCACCTGCACCGAGACGGTGTCAAAGGCGGGCGGCGCCTGCACCAGTTCGGGAAAGTTCACCCACTTGAGCAGCCCCTTCAGCGCCAGCGTGTTGGCATTGGCCGCCACTTCCGGTGCCAAAAACACCCCGGCCAGCACGATGGCCGCGCCGATGGGCACGCGCCGCGCCACCTTATGCGGTGCCAACCCCATGGCGGGAACCACCAGGATGGTGCCGTACCCCGGCGGTGCATTTTGTTGGCAAGCAGACGCCGCGGGCACATCGGGATCGAGCGACAAAAGCTCGTTGAGCCGCGATGTGCGGTAGGTCGTGCAACCGGCGATATTGATCATCACCTGGGGCAACCCGACGAATGTCCGGCGGCGCAAGGCCTCTTCGTAAAACTGCAAGGCCTCCTCGTAGCGCCCGGACTGCTCGAAGACGAAGCCTGCCAGGTAGCTCCCAAAAGGAAGGTGGGCGTCGCGCGCAGCCCCGATGTCGCGCAGGTAGGACTGCGTCAGATAAAACCGCCGGGCGGCCACGCGGGCGTTTTCGAGATCGCCGATGGCCAAGTAGTTGAGCATGTTGAGCACGCTCAGCATTAATTTTTCATAAAAGGGCGCGCGGTATATCCCCGACTGGCCCGAAAAAATCCACTGGCTGATGTTGCCCACCGGCATGCGGCGCACGTCGAGCATCTCCATATGGCGCTCCGCCACGCGAAAGTTCATGGCCGAAGCTTGGTATTCGCCGATCCCCTGC
The DNA here is from genome assembly GCA_012522445.1 of Myxococcales bacterium. Classification (GTDB taxonomy): domain Bacteria; phylum Myxococcota_A; class Polyangia; order JAAYKL01; family JAAYKL01; genus JAAYKL01. Next base: position 20,789 of record JAAYKL010000091.1, read on the forward strand.
AGCAATGCCGCGCGCTCCAAGAGCAACAGGCTTTGGGTGCTGCCCATCTTCTTGGGGTATTTGTCGGCATCGGGCACGCGCAGATTTCGGTTCACCATATCGATGGCCGTGCCGGGATTATCGGCGTGCAGGGCATGGCGCATGTCGCGCACATTTCCGGCGTAACCCGCGCAGCTCACCGCCCAGACCCCCAAGAACAACAGGCTGAGATGCCGAGGCAATCCCAAGCGGCGGCGGCGCGACAACATCGTGAAACTTAACGGATGAGGCCCTTGGTCAGGTTGGCTTCGTTTTGCCAACGGATGATGGCGGTTTCGATTTCGACCACCTTCATGAACAGAAAATACTGCACCCGTTTTTCGCCTTTGACCTGCTCCGAGGAAGTGTAGATGCGCCCCGTGAGAAAGTAGGCGGCGCCGAGTTGACGCCCCACGTCTGCCGAGTGCGCTTCGCTGAATGCCGCGCCCTGTTGCCGTTCCACTTCGGCGATGAGGCGGGACTGCTGGGCGTGATCGACCACCGTGGCAATGCCTTGGTTAATCATGTGGGTTTCCATTTTGGCCGAGAGCGCATCTAGGGACTCGCGGATGTGCTCGCTGGTCTCGTTGGCGATTGGGAAGATGGACAGAACCGGCGGCTCAGATTGGTTTTTCCAGCGGCTGGCCACAGCGGATTCCATGAGCGATTGCATGTTTTCATCGAAGAGCTTTTCGAGGTCGCGCTTGTCGAGCCCGGCGCTCATGGCCAGGTCGTCAAAGCCCGCCACTTCGTCGCCCCGCACATAACTCGCGCCGCACCCCCCCAACAAGGGCAGTGCGAAAACCAACAGCATACCCAGCATCGCGGAATTCAAACATCGATGATTTCGGTTCATGACCAAATCCTTTCTCAATAAGGAAGCATCCCGACTTGCCTGTCGCAGCAGCGCCATTCGCAGCACCGCTGCTCGCATTAACGACTTTTCAGCATACACCAATTCACCGCTACCCGCGCCGTTGAAAGTCATCTTCTGTGACACGCTTTTCACGTTCGACCGGGCTAGGGTGTTATCGGAAATGCCGAGATCGCGGACAGTACGCGAAATGCGCTGACCGCCCCCACTTGCCAAGTACAGTCTAAAATGCGCACTTCAAATCCATTGCATGTTCATTTTGAATATCCCCCTTGCTGCGAAGCAAACCATTAGGCTACATCGCCACCATTCAAACAATTCAATCACTTGTCGGAACGGATTTGCGTTCCGCAATCACCATGGGAGGCAATTTTCA
>JAAYKL010000092.1 GCA_012522445.1 Myxococcales bacterium
GAGATGCGCGGGTGCCATTACGAAAAAACCGGCTGCCAACTAAGGCCCACCGAAAGGTCCAGCCTAGCCACAACTGCCCGATGGTCCATTGTGGGCTTCCGGCCGGTGCGGACGATCCTCGAATAGCCCTTCGCGAAGCGTGCTAAAGTCGGCTTTATGACTTTTCATTTCATGACTTTTCATCATCCAATGCCAAAAATGATCCACCAGCATCAGCGACAATTGTTCTTCTGCCTGACTCTCCTGCTCTCTGCTTGCACGGAAAGCCCGACGGAAAATCACTCTCTGAAAGAATCCTAAGGGAGTCGCTGTCACGGTTCTTCCTTTCGGAGAAGCCGCCGCATGCATGGCGAAGCGTTAATCACCATCCCCAAAAACCAAACGCCTCACACCATCGCTGACTCTCGTTCTGCCTCGTATAGAATGGAGCTTTGCATGCAAAACAAAACGCCGTGGTTAGCCTGTGGATAGAAAGCAGGTAATGCCATGACAAAAATCATGAAAAAAATATCGTTTTTGATACTGGTTCTTCTGTCGAGTGCGCTGGCCAGCGGCTGTCTGCCCTACCTCACCGAGCAGCGCGCCAAGGCCATCGTCGACAACCTCGACGTCGACCAAACCCTCCCCATCGCCGAGGCCGAGCTGAAGCGTGGCGGCATGGGCAGCCAGCTCACCCTCTGGGCCCTGCGCGACCAACACATCACTGCGGACCAAGCCCAGCAAATCGCCGCGCTCTACTTTGCGTACATCGACAAGATGGCGAGCCGATTTGACACCTGGCACCTCACATGGGCCATCTCCAACATGTACCGCCTGGGCGACGACAGCGTAAAGGCCGCGCTGGAAGAGGCCTACCGCGACGCCACGAGCCGGGCTGCCGCCATCGGCGGGGTCACCGACAAATTGGTCAACGGCGACAAAATCAAGATGGGCGACGCCCACGGCGGCGGACGCGCCTACGCCAAAGGACACCTGGTGGCGCCGGGCAACCCCGCCTACTTGCAGTCCATGCAGGACTTTGAATGGCGTAAGGGGCTGAGCGAGACCCACGACCCGTTTTGGGGACCGCCCGACAGCCGCGACTTTACGCCCCAAGGCCACGTGCCCCAGCCGTCCTATGTCGCCGGCGGCGGACAGTTGGCCAAAAACGAACGCGCCCTGCTGCTGTACCTCGACGGCGAGCTGCTGCCCCCGGCCGTAATGGTGGGGTATCGCTACGGCCTCTTGTACTGGTGGGAGGTGGGCTTGGATGTGGGCGGTGACTACGGCGTCTTTCAAGCGCTGCTCAACACCAAAATGGAAAACTTCAAAACACTGCGCACCGAGCGCTTCTATTGGGGCACCGCCTACCGGACGGGCTACAAGTACCACCGCGCCGAGCTGAACGACGACCTCGTCTTCGACGACAACTCCTGGGTGTTCATCTTCGACAACTATTTTTCACTGCGCCTGGGCGAGGCGAAGAAACACGCGCTGTACCTGGCCACGCAATTTTACATCGATATCGACTTGCGCACGCCGCGCCGCCAAACCGATTACTACGTCGCCCCCGCCATGCTGGGCTACGAACAGAGCATCCGCTCTTACGGCAACTTCTTTATTCAAGCGGGCGCCGCCTATGCCATCAACGGCATGGACACCGGCGACGAGGTGCGTTACCGAAAATCTTGGTTCCCCGTGGTGCAGCTCGGCATGGCCTATCGCAGCGGCGATCGCACCGCCATCCGCTACACGTCGCAGACGCGCCACATGGCGGGCAAAAAGGCTGGAAAACTCGCCAAATAACTGCTGTTGGGGTTGCAGATCTCTGCGACATCGCCAAAGGAGATGGGGGCTGTGAAGGTCGGCGCTCTATAGATGCGTTACGTTTTGTTACAAAAGCGCGATAAATCGACACGGACACTTGGCCATTTCCGCATTATCCATAGAGTGTGCCACCACACAGGTGGCGAGCGCTGCAAGCGCTTGTTTACGATTTATTTACGACGCGAAAAGAGCTGGCTCCCATGTCTACCGAAAAAACAACCCCCACCATCCTCCTCGTTGAAGACGATGAAAAGCTCGCCGCCTTGGTAGGCGATTATCTCTCATCCACCTTGGGCGTTCGCGTGAACATCGAAACCCACGGCGATACAGCGGTGGCGCGCATTTTGGCTGAAACGCCGGACATGGTCATCCTCGACATTATGCTGCCGGGAAAGGACGGGCTCACCATCTGCCGCGAGGTCCGTGCGCAGTACCGCGGCCCCATCTTGATTTTGACGGCCTTGGGCGACGAAGTTGACGAAGTCGTGGGCCTGGAGATCGGCGCCGACGACTACATCGCCAAACCCACCAGCCCGCGCCTGCTCGCCGCCCGCGTCAAAACCCTCCTGCGCCGCTTCGCGCGCATTCCCTCTGCCGACGGCGAAACCACCACGCGCAAAATCAGCGTGGGGCGCATCGCCATCGACGCCGCCCAGCGCACCGCCTGGATCGACGGCGCTCCCTTGCAACTCACCACCGGCGAATTCGACCTGCTCTGGTTTCTGGCCGAAAACGCCGGCCACGTGGTTTCGCGCGACCAACTGTACCAAGAGCTGCGGGGCATCGAATGGGACGGCCTCGACCGCTCCATCGACCTGCGCATCGCCCGGCTGCGCAAAAAGCTCGGCGACGACGCGCAAAATCCCTTAATCATTCAGTCGATCCGCGGCGCGGGTTACCAATTGGCCGAGGGCTAAATGAGACGACTCTTCTTCCGCGGCGCGCTGATCGTCTTAGTAGCCATGCTGGCCTCTTTTTCGGCGCGCATTTGGCTCACCCACCACCAAATCTTTCAACAGTGGGAAAGCACCCCGCCCGAGGTGGCCGAAATGCTCGGCGTGCTCTTTCGAAAAGCCTCCGCCGACATGGATGCCACACAGCGCGAAGGGCTCGTGACCGAACTGCAATCCCACACGCGCGCTCCCATGCGCCTGGTGTCCATGGACAGCCCCGAGCTTTCCGACGCGCTCCGCGAGCGCATCCGCGCCTACGCCGCTGTGATGCACAAGCAGCCCAGAGATGAAAAACGGTATGGGCTGCGCCACGAAATGCACGTTTTCATGCCGACCCAAGACGAATCCCACGTGCTGGACATCGCCCTCGTAGGTCCCCCCACCAACTTCACCTGGCTGCACTGGTTACAACAATTGTCGACGGTGCTGGTCATCGTCGTTCTCACGGCCTTGCTGCTCTTTTTTCCCCTTTACCGCCGCCTGCGCAACCTCGAGACCGCCGCCCTGCGCATCGCCGATGGCGACCTGAGCGCCCGCGCCGAAGTCCGCTCGCGAGACGCCGTCGGCTCCCTGGCCAAAACCTTCAACCACACCGTGTCGCGCCTGCAGGAGTTGCTCGAAAACCAGCGCCACCTCATACAGGCCGTGGCCCACGAGCTGCGCACCCCCATCTCCCGCATTCGCTTTGGCATCGAAATGATCGAAATGAAAATTCAGGCCACCGATGCAGACACCATTCGCGAGCGCCGCGTCGCCATCGAGGCCGACCTAAACGAACTCGATCACATGGTGAAAGAGCTGCTGCTCTACTCGCGCTACGACTGCGGCCAAGAAAATTTAGCGCCCATACAAGTCAGCCCCCTGCAAGTCGTGCAAGATCAGTTCACACGCCTGTCCATTCTCTATCCCGACTTGCAAACGAGCGTCGTCTCGGCCCTGGATGCCGACGCGCACATCGTGCTGGATCACGCCTCCTTCGACCGGGTGTTGCGCAACCTCACCGAGAACGCCGCGCGCTACGCCAAACAAAAAATGGAGGTGCATCTGCAAGTGCAAGACAACGCGTTCACCTTTGCCGTCCACGACGACGGCCCCGGCATTCCCGCCGCCGACGCCGAGCGCATTTTAGAACCCTTTGTCAGGCTCGACGACAGCCGCAGCCGCGCCTCGGGTGGCGTGGGGCTGGGCCTGGCCATTGTCGCCCGCATCCTGCAGCGCAATGCGGGGACCATCAGCATCACAATATCACCGTTGGGCGGCGCGGCCGTTGCCACAAGATGGCCCTTGCCCGCGGCAACCGAGACAACAACCGATTCTGCCTGAGGGCGGATGGCTTTTTTAAGGAGATTTTATCGTGAACACCTTGGCACATACACACACGCACCGTAATGCAGTCATCGCATGGTTGCTCCTGGGGCTCTTTTCCGCCCTCGCCCTCTCCGGGTGCGACAAGGCCGCTCCAGGACAGGCCAACGCCGCGGCAACCCAAAATATGCGCCGCAATGTTGAGTTCACCACCATCACCACCGGAAAAATTGAAGACCGCCGCGTGTACACCGGTGGCCTCAAGGCTTCGGCGACCGTGGCCATGTATCCGCTGCTCTCGGAGCGCATCGTGACCTTTCCCGTCGAAGAGGGCACCGAAGTCAAGGCGGGCGAAGTCATCGCGCAAATTCGCGCCACCGGCATTCGCCAGAGCACCAACCAAATGAAGGCGCAAATCGAGTCTCTCGACGCCACGCTGGCGGGCATGGATCGCGAGCTCTCCCGCACGCGCGACCTGTACGAACACCGCATCGTGCCCCAGCAGGCCCTCGACCAGCTCGAGGCCACGTACCAGGCCAACCTGGCGCAACACAAGGCGCTCCAGGCCGGATTGGGACAGCTCAAGGTCACCGCGGGCAACGCCTACATCCGCGCGCCCTTCGCCGGCGTCATCTCGGGCAAGCTCCTCGAAGAGGGCGATGTGGCCTCGCCGCAGGTGCCGCTGTGCCACGTCGTGCAGATGGATCCCATCCGCTTCGAGATGTCGATCATCGAGCGCGACATCCCGGTGGTACGCCTGGGCATGCGGGTGGACGTCACCGTGGACGCCTGGCCGGGCCGCACCTTCGAGGGCGAGGTCACGCGCATTTTGCCGGTGCTCAATCCCGGCACCCACACCAACGATGTGCGCATTGAAATCCCCAATCCCACCGATCCCGAAATCGGCGGGCGTTGGCTCAAGCCCGGCATGTTCGGCCGCGCCGCCATCATCGTAGATGTCCGCGAAGACACCCCGGTGGTGCCCTCACGGGCCCTCATGATCGACCCCCAAGGACGCGAAGGGATTCGCCGCGTCATGGTGCTGGAAGACGGCGATATCGTGCGGGAGCGCGAGGTGCAGCTCGGCATCACCAACGACGACGTCCTTGAAATCAAAGGTGGTCTGAGCGTGGGTGAACGCATCATCGTTCGCGGACAATTCGGTATCAGAGATGGCGAGGCCGTCAGCGCCCAGGTGGCATCGGCTGACATCTTGCCGGCCGCGCTCCGTGCGACCACTTCTCCCTCGACCACTCCGACCACTGCATCCGTTGAGGAGACCGAAGCGGTGGCTTCCGAAGGAGACGTCCAATGAACCTCTCCACTCTTTCGGTGAAGCGTGGCGTCACCTTCTCCATGATCTTCGCCGCCATTTTCGGAGCGGGCATTTACTCCCTCAACCAGCTCCAGCTCGACCTGTACCCCGAGATGAACTTCCCGATCATCCTCGTCCTCACCAACTACCAGGGCGCGAGCCCCGAGGACATGGAGACCCTCGTTACGAAGCCCATCGAGTCTGCCGTGGCCTCCGCCAAGGGCGCGACCAAGATCACCTCCAACTCCAAGCAGGGCACATCTTTTGTCGCCATCGAATTTGACTGGGGCCAAGACATGGACTTGGCGGAAACAGATGTCCGCCGCAAGCTCGACATGATCAAACGCCTGCTGCCCACTGACAGCGACGATCCCCTGGTCATCGCCTTGGATCCGTCGATGCAACCCATCGTCATGATGACCGTCGAAGGGGCCTATCCCCTAGACGAGCTGCGCAAACTCGCCGAAGACGACATCTGCGACCGCGTAAGCCGCCTAGACGGCGTGGCAGCCTGCGAGGCCATCGGCGGCCTGGAACGGCAGATCCGCGTCATCCCAGACCCCGCGAAACTGTCGGCCTATGGCATCGACGCCCTCACGGTGTTTGGCGCCGTGGGCTACAACAACGTTCAGGAGCCCGGCGGCTACATCGAAGAAGGCTCCTTTGCCTTCACCATCCAAACCCACACGCGCCTGCAAACCGTCGAAGACATCCGCAACGTCATCGTCGCCTCGCGCCCCAATGCCAGCGGCGTTCCCTCTCCGGTCTACCTGCACCAAGTGGCCGACGTGGCCGACTCCTTTAACGAACCCACCCGCAACATTGAAGTCAACGGACAACCCGCGACTTGGATTGTCGTGCGCAAACAGGCTGGCGAAAACACGGTCAAGGCTGTCGATGCCACCATGGCCGAGCTCAAAAAATTTGAACTCGAATCCGAAGGCCGGGTGCATTTTGGCACCATCTTCAGCCAAGGTGATTTCATCAAGGACGCCTTAGGCAACCTCTCCAGCAGCGCCCTGCTCGCCGTGGGCATCACCTTCATCGTGCTGTTCACCTTCTTGGGGAGCCTGCGCAGCGCCAGCATCGTGGCCACGGCCATCCCCCTATCGGTGGTCGCGACCTTCTTCGTCATGGACCGCATCGGCATGACCCTCAACGTCATCTCCATGGCGGGTCTGGCGCTGGCGGTGGGCATGCTGGTGGACAACGCCATCGTCGTGCTCGAAAACATCTTTCGCTTGCGCCAAGAGGGCGTCCCCCTGCGAGAGGCGGCCATCCGCGGTGCGGGCGAAGTATCACTGGCGGTCACCGCCTCCACCCTCACCACCGTATCGGTCTTCGTACCGGTGCTCTTCGTACCGGGCATCGCCGGCATTCTCTTTAAAGACATGGCGGTCACCATCTGCTTCGCCTTGCTGGTGTCCTTGCTGGTGGCCATTAGCTTCGTTCCCCTGGCCGCCTCGCGCCTCCTCGTCAGGCGCCGCGGCAAAGAAGGTGTCGCGGGCCTGGCGCGCTGGAACCCCGTGGCGCCCTTTCTCGATCCCTACACGCGCTTCCTTCGATCGCTGCTGCGCCGTCGATGGGTGGTGGCCGTAGGCTTGGTCGCGACCATCGCCATCACCGCCCTGATCGCCACCACATTGCCCACCGACTTCATGGCAGAGCAAGACCAATCCATGATCGCTCTGACCCTCGAAACCCCCGTGGGCAGCAACCTGGACGAAACCACCCGCGTCGCCAAAGAAGCCATCGAAATCATCAAAGAGGTCGTCCCCGAAAAAGATCGCAAGCTCATCTCCATGGAAACGGGTATCGGTGACGGCTTCGCTTCCATCTTCTCCAAGGGCATGCACTCGGGCATGGTGCGCGCGCCCCTCACCTCGGTGACCAAGCGCGACACCACGCAGATGCAGTACACAGACACACTGCGCGAAAGACTCAGAGAGATCCCCGACCTCAAAGTGTCCGCTGCCGGCGCCGATATGTTCGGTTCCGACATTCAGCTCGAGCTGCGCGGCCACGATCTCAACACGCTGCGTTCCCTGGGCAACGAGCTCGAAACAAAACTGCTCACCTTCAACCAAGTGGGCGAAGTCACCTTTTCCTTCGCCGAACCCACCCCGCAACTCTCGGTCGACTTCGATCGCGAAAAGGCCCTGGGCATGGGCATCAGCATGTCGCAGCTCGGCCAGGCCGTGGCCACCAGTTTTCTCGGTCGCACCGCGGGGTTCTTCTTCGAGGACGACGACGAAATCCCCATCGTCGTACGCTACGACAAATCCAACCGCGCCGAAGTCGATGAGCTGGGCCGCATCCCCATGGCCCTGCCCACGGGCAACAGCGTGCCCATCCGCCACGTGGCCGACATCCGCTTAGAGCCCGGTCCGGTGGCCATCGAGCGCATCGACCAAGAGCGCGCCGCCACCCTCGACATCAAGCTCAAGGACAGCTACATCGACGAGGGCGGCAAACAGCGTCGCAAAGACCTGGGCAAGGCCATCGGCGTCATCGAAAGCTCGCTAAAAGACTTCCCCTGGCCCGATAATTTCGGCTACGAGATCGGCGGCGCTGCCGAGGACTTCCTTAAGTCCTTTCGCTACCTGGGCATCGCCCTCATCATCTCCGTGCTGCTGGTTTACATGGTCATGGCCAGCCTCTTCGAGTCCTTCCGGCAGCCCTTCATCATCCTATTCACGGTGCCCCTGGCCCTCATCGGCGTGGTGCTCACCTTCGCGCTCACGGGCAACCAACTCGACGTCTCCGCCCTCATCGGGGTCATCATGCTCATCGGCATCGTGGTCAACAACGGCATCATCATGATCGACGCCGCCAACCAGCAGCGCGAGCAGGGCAAAGATCGCCTCGAAGCCATTATCATCGCCGCCCGCAACCGTCTGCGCCCGGTGCTCCTGACGAGCGTGACCACCATCACGGCGATGATCCCCTTGGCGCTAGAGATCGGCGATGGCTCCGAATCTTGGGCGGGCATGGCCCAGGCGGTCATCGGCGGCCTCACGTTCTCCACCGTGCTCACCTTAATCGTCGTGCCGACTTTTTACACTTTTCTCGCCCACAAGGAGGTGCCCGCGTGACACCCTTCCACCGTCTTTTTCATCCGATGCTCCTGCTGCCCGGTGTCCTCCTGTTGCTGCTCTCTGGACCCCTAGCGGCCGAGGCGACGACGCCCGCACCGACGGCCCCCGACTCTGTCGCACCCTCCGATTCCCCCGGTGAAGCGACGAGCGCCCCTGCCAACACCAATGTCAGCGACCTCATCCCCGATGCGGCCGACCTCGACAACCTGCTCAAGCCACGCATCACCACGCTGGGCCTCGATGACCCCGCGCGCACCCCGGTGACCCTCGACGAGGTGCTGAAGCGCGTCAAGGAGCGCAACCTCACCATCCAGCAAATCGAGGCCGACATGCGCCAGGCCGAAGCCCAACTGCGCAAGACCCGGTCCATGCTCGTGCCCACCATCACGGCATCGCTCAACTACACGCTCTTGGATCGCGCCGACGTCTTGGACACCTCCAACATGATGAGCGGCATTCCCGAAGGCCTCTTGCCCGAAAGCGACCCCATCGTCATCCGCCACAAACACGATCTCGGCGGCGTCCTGCAGGCCCAGATGCCCCTCATCAATTTCGCCCTGTGGAAGGGCATCCGCACGGCGCGCTCCGGGGTGGCTGTAACCGAAAGCGCGGTCGAACAAGTGCGCTACGCCCTGTGCTACGGCACGGCCCAGGCCTTCTACATGGCCATCATGGCCCGCGCGATGATCGAACTGCAGGAGGAGCAAATCCGCTCCACGGCCTACCAGCTCGAAGTGGCCACCCGCCGCGAAGCCACCGGCGCCGGCCTGCGCATCGACGTGTTGCGCGCCAACACCTTGCTCGAACAAACCCGGCAGGCCCTCGACGACGCCTATCTCTCCTTGGACACCGCTTGCGATGCCCTGGCCGTCCTCATGGGCGACACCGGGCTGCCCATGCCCGCCGCCCCCGACGTCCCCCAGGACCCCGACGCCCAAGCCGCGACGGATTGGCGCGACGGCGATCCGGTGCAACGCCCCGACCTCGACACCCTGCGCAGCAGCCGCGATCTCGCCAAGGACCAAGTGCGCGGGGCGCAATTCTCGCTGCTACCTTCGGTAAACGGCGTGTGGCGCGGCACCCACCAGTTCACCGAGATGTCCGCCATGGGCGATCAAACCCGCAGCCGCTGGTCCATTATGCTCATGCTCGACATCCCGCTCTTTAACTGGAGCAGCTACGAAAACGTCCGCGTCCAGCGCGCCGCCCTCGAAAAAGCCGACCTGCAACTCCAGGACGCCGAACAAAACGCTGCCCAAGAAATCCGCCAAGCCCGGCGCAACTACGAGTCGGCCCTGCGCGAACTCGACACCTCGCAAGTGCAAGTGGCCCTGGCCCGCGAAGCCCTGCTCATCGCCACCAAGTCCTACGAGTCCGGCGCCGCCACCTCCCTCGACGTGACCGACGCCCGCCGCGTCTCCTTCTCCGCTGAAGTCGGCCAACTGGCCGCCGCCCTCAAGGTGCGCCTCTCCCTGCTGGCCCTGTGGCAGGCCACCGGCGAAGAACCCACCCGCCTCTTGCAGCTCGCCCAAAAGTAATTACAGTGTTCCGCACAGCACCTGCGCTGTACCCAAAGGAGCACACACCATGAGCAAAGAAAAAGTATTGGCAACGATGAAGAAAGCCGCCGAGCCCCTCAACGCCGGCAAGGTCACCGAACTCTCGGGCCTCGATCGAAAAGAGGTCGACAAGGCGATGAAGGCCCTCAAAGAAGAAGGCAAAATCGTCTCCCCCAAGCGCTGCTACTGGCAGCCCGCCTGATCCGCTCCAAAAAACGCCCGCTGAATCGCCGTCTGCGCACGGGACACGTCCGCCTTGGCGATCACCAGAGAGATGTTCAACTCGTTGGCCCCCTGGGCAATGGCCACCACGTTGACCCCCGCCTCTCCCAACGCGCAAAACAGCCGCCCGGAGATGCCCGGACGCCGCCGCATGTTTTCGCCCACCACGCCCAGCACGCTCACACCGGGCTCCACCCAAGGGGCCTCCATGGTGCGCCGCGCGATCTCCCGAGCGAACTCTTCGGCGATGTGCACCACCGCCCGCTGCGCGTCTTCGGGCAGCAAGGCCACGCAAATCGACTGCTCCGAGGAGCCCTGCGTGATCAAAATTACGTTGATGTCATGAGCGGCCAACACGCCGAAGAGCCGCGCCGCCGTGCCCATCACGCCGGTCATGCCGCTGCCGCCGATGTGCAACAACGACACGTCGCAAATGGTCGATACGCCGGTGACGCTGCGCCCTTGGGCCGCGCCCTCCCCCACCCGCGTACCGGGTGCGTCCGGCTGGGCAAAGCTGCGAATCCACAGCGGGATGCGCGCATCCTGCAAGGGCTGTAGCGCATGGGCGTGCAAGACCGACGAGCCGTAGTGCGACAGCTCCATGGCCTCGGCAAAGGACATCTGCGCGATCACGTCGGCGTTCTTTTGGGCCGCGCCGCCCACCTGGGACACCCCCGCCCCCTCGGTGAACAACTGCGCGCTCTTGGCCTCCAGGGCCGATGCCACCAGCGACATCGTGTAGTCGGCGCCGTTGCGCCCCAGGTCTGTGGGCAGCCCCTTCTCCGTTGCCCCCACCGAGCCCGCCAGCACCGAGACGCCGCTGTCGCGCCCTAGGTGTTCGCGCAGCGCTTCTCGGGTGGCCGCCCCATCGACGTGGGCCGCACAAAACTGGTCGTCGGTGACGATGAGCTGCCGGGCATCGCGGTACGTCGTCTCGAGGCCCATCGCTGTGCACGCCGCCTGGAAGAGCGCCGCCGACGCGTTGGGACCAAAGGCCAAAATGCGCGCCAACACCTTGTCCGACAGCTCGCCCAGGTCGAAGACGCCGGTCAATATGTCGCGAAGGGCTTGGGCTTCGACGCGCCAAGACGCCGCCGCCTCATCGGGGGAAGCGCCCGGGACATCACTGGCCAACGCGCGCGCCATGTCGACGTGTCGCTCCACCCAAGCCTCGTAACGCGCCGCCCACCCCGCATCCTTGGCCGCCGCCGCCGCCGACAGAGAGCGCAGTTCATCGCGCCCCCCGAAGATGGCGGAGAGCACCACGCACACCGCGCTGCCGTTCTGCGCCATCTCGGCGACGATCTGCACCGCGCGCTGAAACGCCGCTGCGTCCCGCAACAACTTGCCGCCAAACTTCACTATCTTCATGGGAACTCCTTCATCGCATGCTGGAACAGCGCAATGCCCGGACAACGTCCGCGGCCGCCACCGGCGCTTCGGCGCCACGCCAGCACGGTTAGATCTCTGCCAAGCGAGAGCGGGCGATGTCCGCCCACTGCCCCGTCGACTCCAAGGCGAGGTAGCGCTTGAAGTGGTCTTTGGCCGCGCTGCTCTCGTCGAGCATCATGAGGGTCATGCCCAGGTTGAACTGCGCATCGGCAAAGGTCGGATCCAAAAATGACGTCTTCAAAAAACACTCGCGAGCCTGCCGCAAGTCGCCCACTTCAAAGGCGATAAAGCCCAGGTTGTAATGCGCCTCAGCGCTGCCCGCGTCGAGCTCAACGGCCTTGTGATACAGGACCCGGGCGTCGGTGGGGGCGCCCTGCCGATAGCGCAGATTGCCCAGGTTGATGTAGGCATTGGCCAGGGTGGGATCGAGGTGAATGGCCCGGAGATAGGCGGCCTCTGCCATGTCCTGGGCAGCGTCGTCATCCTCGAAGGCGCAACCGGCTAGGTACCACTCGAAGGCGCTGCGCTGCGGAACCCGCGCGTGGCGGTCCGGCAGCTTTTCAACGATCTCTTGCTGGAGGGCATCCACCGAGAAGTCCATCACGGTCTGGCCGGACTCGGGCTCAAAGAGGCGCTCTCCCGCCACCACCACCACGCCGCCCCCATCGCTGCAAATGCGCAGTTGGCTCAGCGGATGGGCGGTGCGCGGCAAGTCGTCTTGCAGTTGCTGCAGCATGCGTCGCACGCGCCGCACCGATACGCCGTGCTCCATGAGCGCGCGGGCCGAGCGGATGGCGATCAAGTCTTGAAAGGTGTAGCAGCGCCGCTGGCCCTGCATACCCGAGGGCGAGATGAACCCCGACTGGTCCCAATACTTGAGGCGGCTCTCGGTCATGCCGAAGAGGCGGCACACCTCGGCGCGGGTGAAGACATCGCTCATCGCCGTCTCCACGGGGTGCGCGCCCGGCACGCGGTACAGGCTGGCCAAGATGTCGGGAGGGAATTGGATTTTGACTGGCGCGGCATCGGCTCTCAACACTCCTTCACGCCCCCGGTGCAACCCGGCGAACGATACAAAGACCACTTCGTTTCGCGCGGCGTTCATCGCATGCCCCCAGGAGCCACATCGCCTTCTACCGGCGGTGCCGCCCGCAGCAGAGCGCCCATCACGTCTATATCAATCAAAAGCTGCGCGCCTTCAATCTTGAACTCTAGTTCAGTCGTCACGGTACTCAGGGAAAACGGGGCGCACCGGCGCTCGGATTCGGCACGCGCCAACCGGAGCAGCTTCATGCGAAAAAACAGCGAGCGCTGCAACTGGACCATGAGCAAGCGCAGGCCCTCAGGACCGCCCTCCCAGTCGATGCCCGGGATCCGCTCCGGCACGGTTAGCATCACGCTGCCGTGGTACACGGGATGCGCCGCGGCGGTGTCCACCACCTGGCCCTCCACGAGAATATCGGCGCTGGCCAGCACCGCATCGCTGGCCCAGCTCGTGAGCGCAATGCCGGAAATGCGTTGCAACAACGGGGCGCGGGTGGCTTTTTTTGGCGAATGTAGTCTCATGTAGGCATTTTACGCCTTACCGCCATGGCTTTGCAAATATACGGCCTTGCGGGGCGCCCATCGTCTGTTTATATAAGGGCAGCCGCGACGGGCAGGACGCTCGCGCGTGCGACACATCCGCTCCCCAAAACACGGGCAAACAACAATGGCAGAGATCCCATGAAAACACCCTACGATCCCCACGCACTCGAAACCAAATGGCAGTCCCGCTGGGACGACGCGCGCCTCTTCGAAGCGCCCGACAGCGATCCCAGGCCCAAATTCTACATGCTCGAGATGTTCCCCTATCCCTCGGGGCGGCTGCACATGGGGCACGTGCGCAACTACTCCATCGGCGATGTGGTGGCCCGCATCAAAAAGAAGCAGGGCTACAACGTCATGCACCCTTTTGGCTGGGACGCCTTCGGATTGCCCGCCGAAAACGCCGCCATCGAGCGCGGGGTTCATCCCGCCGAGTGGACCTACCAAAACATCCGCGAGATGCGCGGGCAGCTCAAGCGCCTGGGCCTGGGCTACGACTGGACCCGCGAAATCGCCACCTGTCACCCCGAATATTACCGCTGGGAGCAGCTCATCTTCATCCGCGCCCTCGAAAAGGGCCTGGTCTACCGGCGCAAGGCCCTGGTCAACTGGTCCGAAAAAATGCAAACCGTGCTGGCCAACGAGCAGGTCATCGACGGTCTCGACTACCGCTACGGACTGCCCGTGGTGCAAAAAGAGCTCACCCAGTGGTTCTTCAAAACCACCGATTACGCCGAAGAACTCCTCAGCGCCATCGACGACCTCGAAGGGCACTGGCCCGAGCGCGTCCTCCTCGAACAGCGCGCCCGCATCGGCAAGAGCCACGGCACCCTGGTCAACTTTCAGCTCACCCCGCCCGTAGATGGCCAGAGCGTCCTGCCGGTCTTCACCACGCGCCCCGACACCCTGTACGGCGTCACCTTCATGAGCCTGGCCCCGGAGCACCCCATGGCCCTCAAGCTCGCCCAGGGCACGCCCCACGAAGCGGCGGTCAACGCCTTTGTGCAAAAGGCCCTGCAAGAGGACAAACACAAGCGCGGCACCGACGCGGGCAGCCAGGGCGACATCTTCACCGGACGCACCTGCATCAACCCCATCAACGGCGCCGAAGTGCCCATCTACATCGCCAGCTACGTGCTCATGGATTACGGCACCGGTGCGGTCATGGCCGTCCCCGCTCACGACCAGCGCGACTTCGACTTCGCCCGCCGCTTCGACCTGCCCGTCCAGGTGGTCATCAATCCTCCGAACGGCACCGCCCTCGCCCCGGCCACCATGACCGAGGCCTATGCCGACGACGGCGTGCTCGTCAACTCCGGCCCCTTCACCGGCCTGCCCAACCGCGAGGCCATGACGCGCATCACCGAGCACCTGGCGCAAAACAACCACGGCGCGCAAACCATCCACTACCGCCTGCGCGACTGGTGCGTCTCCCGCCAGCGCTACTGGGGCGCCCCCATCCCCGTGGTCTACTGCGACCGCTGCGACGTGGTGCCGGTGCCCGAATCCCAACTGCCCGTCACCCTGCCCGAAGACGTCGACTTCCGCTCCGAGGGCGGCTCCCCGCTGGCGCGCTGCGCGTCCTTTGTCACCACCACCTGCCCCCAGTGCGGCGGCCCGGCGCGGCGCGAAACCGACACCTTCGACACCTTCGTCGAGTCCTCCTGGTACCAGCTCCGCTACGCCTCGCCCCGCTGCGACACCGGCCCGGTCGACCCCGCCCAGGTGCAGCAGTGGCTCCCCGTCGACCAGTACATCGGCGGCATCGAGCACGCGGTGGGACACCTGATGTACAGCCGCTTCTACCACCGCCTCATGCAGGACTTGGGCTTCTTCGGCCCCGAGGTGCCCCGCGAGCCCTTCCAGCGCCTGCTCACCCAGGGCATGGTCTGCAAGGAGACCCTCTTCACCCGCGACGCCAACGGACACATCCAATGGCACACCCCCGAACAAGTCGATGAAGACGGCAACAGCCGACAAAACGGCCAACCGGTCGAGACGGGACGCGCCGAAAAGATGTCCAAGTCCAAGCACAACGGCGTCGACCCCGAAGAGATCATCAACCGCTACGGCGTCGACTCGGCCCGGCTCTTCGTGCTCTTCGCCTCGCCCCCAGAAAACGACCTCCTCTGGAAGGACGAAGGCGTCGAAGGCGTCCACCGCTTCTTGGGCCGCGTGTGGCACTTCGTCACCCAGCAACGCGACGCCATCGCCGGCGCGCCCCACACCGTAGATGCCGCCGCCCCCCTCGACGACGCCCAAAAGGAGATGCGCCGCGCCATCCACCGCACCATCGAACAGGTGAGCACCGACGTGGACGGCCGCTTCCACTTCAACACGGCCATCGCCCGCTGCATGGAGCTCACCAACGCCCTGACCCGCTTTCGCCCAGACCAAAGCGACGCCCTGGGCCTCGCCATCCAGCGCGAAGGCGCCATCGCCCTGCTCCAGCTTTTGTCACCCTTTGCGCCGCACATCTGCGAAGAGCTCTGGGAGCACCTGGGGCAACCGGGCTTCATCGCCGAAGCGCCCTGGCCTAGCTTCGACCCCGCCCTGGCCAAGGCCGACACCCTCACCATCGCCGTGCAGGTCATGGGCAAGATGCGCGGCACGGTGGAAGCCCCGGCCGACTGCGACACCGAGGCCATGAAAGATTTGGCCCTGGCCCACCCCAATGTGCAAAAACACATCGCGGGCAAGTCCATCCAAAGAGTCATCGCGGTGCCCGGAAAGCTGGTCAACATCATCGCGCGCTGACGCACACCCTGTTCTTTACTAAGGAGGCATCCCCATGGCCAACATCACCCTCAAGAGCCCCGCCGACATCGAGAAAATGCGCGCCGCCTGCCGCTTGGCCGCGCAAACCCTCGAGGAGACCGCCAAAATCCTGCGCGTGGGCATGACCACCGAAGAGATCAACACCTTTGTCCACGAGTACACCCTGGCCCACCACGCGACGCCGGCCACCCTGGGCTACCGGGGCTATCCCAAGAGCGTGTGCACCTCGGTCAACGAGGTCATCTGCCACGGCATCCCCGGCAAGCAGGTGCTCCAGGACGGCGACATCATCAACATCGACATTACCTCCATTCTGGACGGCTGGTACGGCGATGTCTCGGCCACCTTCTACATCGGCACGCCCTCCCCCGCGGCCAAAAACCTCGTGGAGACCACCCGCGAATGCCTGCAGCGCGGCATCGACGTCGTCTCGCCCAAGGCCCGCCTCGAAGACATTGGCGCCGCCATCCAGGCCCACGCCGAGGGGCGCGGTTTCTCCGTGGTGCGCGAGTTTGTGGGGCACGGCATCGGCCGCAACTTTCACGAGGCCCCCCAGGTGCTGCACGTCGGCCGCAAGGGACGCGGCATCCGCCTGTTGCCCGGCATGATCTTCACCATCGAGCCCATGATCAACCAGGGGATGTGGCAGGCGCGCATCCTGGACGACGACTGGACCGCCGTCACCGCCGACGGCAAACTCTCGGCCCAATTCGAGCACACCATCCTGGTGACCGACACCGGCTGCGAGGTGCTCACCGCCTTTGCGGCCCCCCTGGCCAACAGCGAAATTTTCTAGTTTCGGGGCATTTTTTCCACCCCGCAAAGACCGCGGCCGGATGCAAAGCCATGATTGACGCCCCCGCAGCCGCTCATTTATGATGCCACCATGAAAAAACACACCGCTTATATCGCTCCATTTGCGCTGGCCTGCGCCCTGGCTGTGCTGGCCCTTCCCCACAACGCCAACGCCGAAACCCCGGTCAACGACAAGGTCTTCGGCCTCGGCATCCAGCTCGGCGATCCCACGGCCCTCACCATGAAGCTGCTCTTCACCGAAAAGTTCGGCATGCAGATGCACGTCGGCGGCGGCTCCTGGTGGCGCTGGGAAAACATGTTCATGACCGGCCTCGACGCTGTCTGGCACCCGGTGATGCTCTACGACGGCTGGAAGACCTGCGCCCTCAACCTCACCTTGGGCGTGGGGGGCGGCCTGGGCCTCTACCGCTGGCACTGGCATCGCTGGCACTGGTACGACGGGCACTATGTTCCCGACGACCCTTACTGGCACGACTGGGGGCGGCGCACCCACCCGGCGGGCTATGTCCGCATGGTCACCGGGGTGAGCCTCTGGTTCAAAAAGTTTCCCCTCGAGGGCTTCATCGAGCTCGATCCGGCCATTATGTTTTTCGGCGACAACCCCTACAACCAGCGCGCTCTCTTCCACATGCAGTGGGTGGGCGCCGGAGGCCGCTGGTACTTTTAATTCCGCCCCGTTCGCTGCCCCGCTGCCGCAGCCGCGCTCCCACGCCCATTTCTATCGCTGAACCGCCGGGTTCGCCGCGTCGCTGCGCGCCAAAATACCGCGCAACCGCTGGGCGTCCACCTGCAGCACAAAGGTCTTCTCCTGCAGCAGGCGCACCATGCCCGGCGCAAAGCCCTTTGGTTTTTGCACGTAGCGGCGCAGCGCGTAGCTCACCTCCACCTTGGCCTCGTGGCGCAAAGACGAAAAATGCGCGGCCAGATGAGCGGCGTCGATGAGTTCGTCTTGGCCAAACACCTCGCCCCGCTGCAGCGACACCACCACGTGACTGCCCTGGGCCCCGCGGACGTGCAGCCACAAGTCCCACGGACGGGCGTGGTGCAGGGTGAGGGCGTCGTTGTCCCGCGCGCTGCGCCCCACCCGGGCCACGCGGTCTTTGGCGATGCGGTACTCGCGATACGGCAGGCGCATCGGCGTCCCGGTCTTGCCAGGCCCGGAGCCGCGCGGCCGCCCCGCTGACTGCCCGCGCCACCAGGTTTTCGCCGCCGCCATCGCCTCGCCAACATCGCCGTCCCCCGCAGGAGACACCGCTTCGGACAGGCGCTGCTGCCACTGCGCCAAGGCGTCCCGGCGCTCCCGGGCCTCTTGCAGGCGCGCCTCGATGGTTGCCAGGGCCCGCTGCCAACGCCGCGCCTTGTCGTACATGCGCTGCATGTTGGCCACCGCGTCCAGCGCTGGATCGAGGGGAATGGTCATGGGCGCCCCGGTGAAGTCGCGCGTCGAAAAGAGCGCGGCCCCCTTGGGCACCTGCGACAAATGCGCCTGCAGCACATCGGCCTGGGACCGCAGCGATTCGTGCTGGGCGGCGTGGTCGCGATCGCGCTGCAAATTCTCCACAAGGCGCTCGGTCTTTTGCTGCGCCCGGCGAAACTGCGCGCACAGCGACTGGCGCTCGGCGTCGCGAGAGGACTCCCGGGTGTTTGGCGCGCGAGACGGCCCAAAGTGCGCGTCCACCAGTTGCGCGGCCGCAAAGCGCGCCTCGGGCATCGCGAACTCCGGGGGTTGCGGGGGCGGGCTCCAGGTGGTGCCGCTCGCCAGACCGCGGCGCTTGGCCCGCTCCGGATAAAAACTGCCCAGCACCTTCGCGGCAACATCAATGAGATAGAGATTGCTGTGGTGCCCCGTCAGCTCGGCGACGATCGAGGCGCTGGCATCGGCCCGGGCAAAGTCGAAGATGAGGATGCGGTCGCGGGGAATGACGCGCACCGCTGCCAACGGGGCGTTGCCGAGGTGCTTGCGCAGCAACATGGCGAAGGGGTGGGCGTTGGGGGCCTTGGGGGGGGCTTGGGGCAAGTGGCCCGCCGCGCCGCCCCGGGGGGTCAGCGACAGGTGCAGCCACAGGTTTTGTCCCGGCGTGCGGATGCCCAGCACCAGGCGATGGGGAATCTTGGGGGTGAAGGCCTCGCGCAACACCCCGGGCACCAAGTGTTGCTGCCAGTGCGTTGCCAACAACGCAATCTCCGCCGCATTGAGCTCCATGACATCATCCATTCGCCGCTGATTCCGGCTTGTTTGCCCGTGCGGGCGGGCTTACAGTCGCGCCATGAACCATACGCGCATTTTGGTGATTCACAAACAATCGGGCATCTCCGAGATGCGGGCCACCGGCCACGCCGCCGCAACCCGCGCCCAACAAGCCTGTGACGACCCGGTCTTTGCCCCCATCGTCGCGCCCTTGCTCGCGGCCCATGACGCCCACACCGAGGCCATGGCCCACGTCCGCAAGGTGCTCAAGTCCCACCGCCACCTCCGCGTCGTGTGGCGCCACAACCTGAGCGGCATCATCCCCGACAGCTTCGATCTCGTGATCACCATCGGCGGCGACGGCACCATCCTGCACGCCTCCCACGCCATCGGGCGCACGCCCATCCTCGGCATCAACTCCTCCCCCGCCACCTCCGTGGGCTACTTCACCGCCGGCGACGCGCAGCAAATCTCGGCGCTGCTCACCGCCTTCCTCGACGGCGGCGCGCGCACCCGCAATTGCTACCGCATGGAGGTCCGGGTCAACGGCGAGGTGGTCAACTCCCGCGTACTCAACGACGTGCTCTTCTGCCACGAGTGCCCGGCCTCCACCACGCGCTACAAGCTCATCCACGACGATTACCAAGAGATGCAAATCTCGTCGGGCATGTGGATTGCCACGGCGTCGGGGTCCACGGCGGCCATCCACGCGGCGGGCGGCACGGTGATGCCCCACGCGGCCAAGGAACTGCAATACCTCGTGCGCGAACCCGCCATCTCGGCTTCAGACAAGGGCTTTCTCCCGGCCCAGCGCGTCCGCGGCATGGTGGGGTGCGACGACACCTTCGCCATTCAATCCACCATCGCCTCGGCCCGGCTCTACGTCGACGGGCCCCACGTGGCCATCCCCATCCGCTTCGGCGACATCGTCACCTTTCACGGCGGCGCGGCACCGCTCACCCTGCTGGTCGGACCAGCCCCGGCCACCCCCCGCTGATCCCCCGCCCCGCTCACTGCTGTGCGGCGACTGCGGAAAGCGGCGACGGTGACGGGCCAAAAGCCGTGCAAAAGCCGTCTAAAATGCGTGCAAAAAGGAAGATAAAGCTTGATTTGAACGCGCCGAAGTGTAGTATGCCGTCGCTCTACTCACCCGGAAGCACCGGGCCGAGTACCGACGGAAAGAGCAGAAGGAACACGCTATGTACGCAGTAATCGCCACCGGTGGCAAGCAATACCGGGTATCCGAAGGCGACAAAGTTCGCATCGAAAAACTCATCGGCGACGTGGGCGACAAGGTCACGCTGGACCGCGTCCTCATGATCGGCAACGGCGACAAGTCCAAAATCGGCACCCCGGTTGTGGCGGGCGCCAAAGTGGACGCCACCATCGTCCAGCAGGCGCGGGCCCGCAAAATCATTGTGTTTAAGTTCAAGCGGCGCAAAAAATTCCGCAAAAAACACGGCCACCGCCAGCCCTTCACCGAATTGCAAATCAACAAAATCAACGGCTAGGAGAACACGCCATGGCACATAAAAAAGGACAGGGTTCATCCCGCAACGGTCGCGACACCATCGGCAAACGGCTCGGCGTCAAACGATACGCCGGACAGGCCGTCGTCCCGGGCAACATCCTCGTGCGCCAACGCGGCACCACATTTCACGCGGGGCGCGGCGTTGGTTGCGGCCGCGACTACACGCTGTTCGCCCTCGCAGAAGGCGTCGTCGCGTTTCGCACCACCAACAACCGCAAGTACATCGACGTCGTCGCCCGCGACGCCTAATTTCACTCCCCCACACGCAAGCGCTCTGTTGGCTGTCGGTCGATAAGACCGATGGCGGCGCTGTTGTTACGCCCGCACGCCGCGGCCCACGGCGACAAAATGTCCGCCAGCGGGAATGACCCGCGCCACGCGAATGCCCACGTCCGATGCGCCATCTGAAACGGCGCCCACCGACGGGCAGTGCAAGGGCGTCCCCACGGGGGCGTCGTGCGCCTCTGGCACCATGAGGAGCCGCCAGGGCAGGCGCTGCGCGTGATCGATGAGCGGCCACAACTGCGCCTGTGCATCGCCCAGCTCTCCGACGCGACAATCGCCCGCGACGGTCCATTGATGGGCCTCGCGCACCTGCACCCAGAGCCGCAAGTGCTTAAAGCCCGGGTCATGGCCGAGCACTTTTTCGAGCCGGGGCAAATCCGCCACGACGTGCTCGGGATCCGGGAAGGACAAGACATTCACGTGCGCCGCCGTCACCCAGGCATCGCGCTGTTCGGCGTCGTGCGGGATGAGCGCGGCGCTGCCCTGGGGCGCGAAGGAGATCACCAGCGCGGCACCGGAGAGCAACGCGCGCAACGCGGCTTCATCGGGCTGAAACTCTTCGGCGGCACGGGCCGCGGACACGACATTTACGGCGACACCGGTCTCGGTGCCCTTGCGCACCAACATCGCCTGCAGCAAGCGCCCCACACCGCGCGGCGGCATGCCAAACCCCACGTACACCAAGCTCGCCCCCGGCGCCTGGCGAGACAGCAGCTCGATGAGCGTGGCGGCCACGTTTCCGCCCAGCTTGCCGCCCCGGCGATCGATGAAGAGCACCGCGGGCGCCTCGGGCACACCGGACGACTCCCAAAGGGCGGCGACGCTCTCGCGCAGCGCGGCCCCGCAGACAAACTCCTCCATGGCGTCGAAGGGCGCGAGCAGGTGGCGCGCAAAATGACCTGCGTGGGGGGTTGGGGATGGGGATGGAGAGTCGGAGAGAAATTGATCGAAGCGTTTGGCCAGCGCGAGGGTGTATTCCATTTTCAAGGCATGAGCTTGAGGGTCCAGAGGATTTGGTCTTTCGCTTCGCCGTCACAGATGACGTGGCGGTTGAGCCAGCCGCTCTGCTTGAAGCCGCACGCCGCGTACACGGCGTTCATCTCTTTGTTGTCGGCGTTCACCAGCGAGAAAATGGCCACGGCGCCTACGTCCTCGAGCCACTTCACAAACGAGTTGAGCCCAAAGCACGCCAGCGCGATGTCTGTCTTGGTTTTGAAGGTGTCGAAGTACAGGGTGACCTTGGCGTTGCCAAAGCAGTCCTGGTACTCGGCGGAGTACACATTGGCCTGGCCGCTGCGCTTGTTGACACACAAATAATGGTAGTGCTCGACGTCGCGGCCAAAGGGCATCTGAATGGGAAACACTTCGAAATCCGGAGGCGGCGGCGGTGCGTCTTCGGTCTTGGCGGGCGCCTTGGCTTTGGCCTTGGTTTTGGCGGCGGGCTTTCGGGCTGGCGCGCTGCGGCGTTCGTGTTCACGGCGCAAAATCTCGGGGGTCTCCTCTTCGGTGATGCTCTCGGCCTTGTACCCCGTGGTTTTGATCTCCGCGTACTCCTTGGCCAATTCGCGGATTTCATTGAGGTACTCTTTGCGCTCTTCGGAGTCCTCGTTCACCGAGTTGGCGTCCCAGCCGGGCTCGCGGATGTGGCCCATGATGTAGGCGTCGGAGCGCTTGTAATAGCCGGGGATTACGCCTTCGCGCAGGTATCCGGCGCGCTGCCATCCCGCAATGTCGTCGCGTTCAATGAGGGTGAACACTTTGCGGATGCGCTCGCTGACCTGGATTTTTTCGAGGTAGACCTGCTTTTGCTGCAGATTGCCGCCGCGGAAGTCCACCACGCGCAGGGTGGCGTTTTGCGCATCAAACAGCAGACAGCAAAAGATGTCCTCATTTCGGACGGTTTGTTCGCGTAGGGTGTTGGTTGGAATATCGACGAAAGCAGCCATGTAATAATGAGCCTCCTGCTCTGGCCTAAGTGCCGAAAAGGGCAAAAATAATAGCACCTTTGCCCCCGGCCCATCAATGCCACATGCATATATTGGTCTTTTCAAAGCATTGTCAAGAAGGGGCGCCGGTTTCGCCGAGGTGCGACAAAATTGGGGGCCTGCCTTGCACCGCCACCGCGGCGCGCTACGCTCCATCCATTTTCAAAACCCCGGAGGGAAATATGTGCGCAACCACCGTCGCGAAAAGCACCACCGCCACTTTCAAACGCCGCCAGGACGACGCCGACGCGTTCGACTTCGCCGGGGCCACGCCGCCAAAGAGGACGCCGAGGCGAATACCGGCTCACAACCAGCAACCGCTGCGCCCCAGGGAGCGGGACGCCATCATCCAGTCGTTGCGCGCTGGTGTAACGCCGCGCTGCGGGCTGCCACACATCCAGGTGGGGCGCGATGGAGAGATTGCGGCGATGCGGGAAGACATCGAGCGCATCCAAGACGGCGGGGCGTCGATTCGCTTCATCATCGGGGAATACGGCTCCGGCAAGAGCTTTTTCCTACAATTGACGCGCGCCATCGCCCTCGAAAGCGACCTGGTCACCTTGCACGCCGATCTCGCTCCGGACAGACGGCTCTGCGCCACCCAGGGGCAAGCGCGCAACCTTTACGCCGAGCTGGCGCACAACATGGCGACCCGCGCCAAGCCGGAGGGCAACGCCATGAAGAGCGTGGTCGAGCGGTTTGTTGCGGCGGTGCGCAAACGCGCAGATGCCACCGGCGTGTCCGTGGCGCACCTCATCTCAGCGCAGCTCGCGCATTTTTCCGAGCATGTGGGCGGATACGATTTTGCCAGCGTCATCCACGCCTATTGGGAGGCTTGCGAGCGCGGCAACGAAGAGCGGAAAAACAACGCCGTGCGGTGGCTGCGCGGCGAATTCACCCACCGAGCAGATGCCCGCAACGCCTTGGGGGTCCGTAGCATCGTCGACGACGACCGCATGTACGACCACCTGAAACTGCTCGGCCTCTTTGTCCACCAGGCCGGATATGGCGGCCTACTGGTGTGCCTCGACGAAATGGTCAACCTGTACAAACTCGCCAACGGGCCGGCCAGAATGGCCAACTACGAACAGGTATTGCGAATATGCAATGATTGCCTGCAGGGCAGCGCCGCGCACATCGGCTTCTTGATGGGGGGCACACCGGACTTCCTTTTCGACCCGCACAAGGGGCTGTACAGCTACGAAGCGCTGCACTCGCGCCTGGCAGAAAACACCTTTGCCCGCAACGCCGGCGTGGTCGACTACACCGCGCCAACCCTGCACCTCGCCAACCTGAGCCCCGAAGACCTGCTCGCGCTGCTGCACAACATCCGGCATGTGTACGCGGCTGGAAATGCGAGCCAGCGCTTGCTCCCGGACGAAGCCCTGCACGCCTTTTTGGCGCACTGTGCCCTGTGCATCGGCCAGGAGTACTTTCGCACCCCCCGCAACACCATTAAGGAGTTCGTAAATCTCTTGGCGGTGTTGGCGCAAAACCCCGCGCTGCACTGGTCGGAGCTGCTGCCGCAGGTGTGCGTATCTCCGGATCGCGAGAGCGGCATGAGCGACGCCTTGGGTGACGACATGTCCCAGCGCGCCACCGACGACAGCGGGCTCGTCAGCTTTCAATTGTGAGGCAGAAATGAACCCGTCTAGCGCCTTTCACCTGTTGCACCGAGATGTCCAGCGATGGGTTTGGGCACAGCGCTGGAGCGCCCTGCGCGACATTCAGGAGCGCGCCATTGCGCCGATCTTGCGAGGAGACCGCGACGTCATCATCAGCGCCGCCACCGCCGCCGGAAAGACAGAGGCCGCCATGTTGCCCGCCTGCTCCTACATGGCGCAGAGCGACACCCACGGCGTGGGCATCTTGTACGTCTGTCCGCTCAAAGCGCTGATCAACGACCAGCACCGCCGCCTGCACAGCTTGGGCGAGTCCCTGGACATCCCCATCACGCCGTGGCACGGGGACGCGCGTCAGGCGCCGAAGAATCGGCAAAAGAAGAGCCCCAGCGGCATCATCTTGATCACCCCGGAGTCACTGGAGTCGCTGTTGCTGCACCACCCCAAGTGGCTCGCCTGGGCATTGTCCGCGCTGCACCACATTGTCATCGACGAGTTTCACGTGTTCATCGACACAGAGCGCGGTTACCAACTGCAGTCGCTGCTGCACCGCCTCGAGCACACGCTGGGGCGCTTCGTGCCGCGCATCGCCCTCAGCGCGACCCTGTCGGATTTGCCGCAAGTGGCCACCTATCTGCGCCCCCATGCACAACGCCCACCCGCGGTGTTGATACGCGCAAACCCCTGCCCGTCGGAGATACGAATGCAACTGCGGGGCTACCTCGACCCACCTCCGCACAGCGGCACCGCTCCCCGTGACAACTCTCCAGCGGCATTGGCGTGCATCGCCGACGACCTCTTTGCGCTATTGCGGGGCAAGTCCCACCTGATCTTCACCAACAGCCGCGAGTGCACCGAAGAACTCGCAGTGAAGCTCTTGGAGAACGGTCTGGCGCACGGCGTGCCCAACGAGTTCTTTCCCCACCACGGCAGCTTGGCCAAACCGCTCCGCGAATACGTGGAGACGAGAATGGCGGCGGGAAACCTGCCCACTTCGGCGATTTGCACCGCGACGCTGGAGTTGGGACTGGACATCGGAAACGTCGATTCCATCGCCCAGATATCCGCGCCCCACTCGGTGGCGAGCTTGCGGCAACGCCTGGGCCGCTCGGGCCGACGGAGCGAACCGGCGACGCTGCGGCTGTTCATTCCCGAAGTGAAACTCAACGCGACGACCCACATCAGCGACCGCCTCCGGCTGGACACGGTGCAGGGCGTGGCCATGGTCAACTTGTTGCTACAGCGCTGGTGCGAGCCCGTGCCCGAACCGCGCTACCACTTCTCCACCCTGGTGCAGCAAATCCTGTCGGTCATCGGCCAACACGGCAGCGCGCGGGCCCACCAACTCTGGCACCTGCTGTGCAAGACCGGTCCGTTTTCCCTGGTCGACGCCCCTGCGTTTGCCACCTTGTTGCAGGCGCTCGGCGCACGCGGTCTGGTCGGCCAAATGAGCGATGGACAACTCGTGCTCGGGCGCCAGGGCGAGCGATATATCCATCACCACCATTTTTACGCCGCCTTCCAAACCCCAGCGGAGTACCGACTGTTGTGGGAGGACAAGACCCTGGGCACCATTCCCATCACCCGCGCGCTGGCCGAGGGACAACGCATCGTATTTGCGGGGCGGCGTTGGGAGGTACTGGAAATCGACAAGCGCAAAAGAATCATCCACCTGCATCCCGACGATGCGGGCTTGGCGCCCAAATTTATCGGCAAAGGGCAAGCGGTGCACAGCGCGATCCGACGGGAGATGCGCCGCATTTACACCGAACAGTCGATGCCCAGCTATGCGGACAACGCCGCCGCAGAAACGCTAAAGGGGGGCTTCGCGCTGTTTCACGAGCTGGGATTGCAGGCGACCGACGTGTGGTCCACCGATAGCAGCGTCTACCTCTTTCCCTGGCAAAGCGATGCCGTCGCCAACGCCGTCGCTGTCTTCTTGCGTCGAGCGGGCATAAAAGCCGTCGCCTTTAGAGGCGTAATCGAGATGCACCAGTACACGCGCGCACAGGTTGGCGCCGCACTGCAACACGCGCTGCAAAACCCGCCACCCACCCCAGAGGAAATGGTCGTCTTCGAACCGGAGATCGCTGAGGAAAAACACGACCCACTCCTGCCACACGCTTTGCAGGCATTGGCCTACAGCCAAAAACACTTCGACGTCGACGGCGCGCGCCGGTGGTGCGAGACGGTGCTCCCCCAGATGAACTGAGCCCGGCGAACCAGCGGCACCTCGTCGGCACAATACGCGCAAAACACTTCACTTGCGGGCATTGGTTTCGCTTTTGTCGCGGTGGTGCTTTGCGGTATAGTGCTTTCTTTGCGCGGCAGCACGTACGGCGCGCACAACAGCAACGCCATCGGCAAACACAAGGCACAGACACGATGCAGCTCAACAACATGATCGTCGGCAACGACCAACCGCTCTTCCTCATCGCCGGGCCATGCGTCATCGAAAGCGAGGCCATGACCCTGGAGACCGCCGCCGCGCTCAAAGAACTCACCGGGCGCCTCGGCGTGTCCCTCATCTTCAAGTCGAGCTTCGACAAGGCCAACCGCACCTCGGCCGACGCCTTCCGCGGTCCGGGCATCGAGGCGGGGCTGCGCATTTTGGAGCGCGTCAAAACCGAACTGCACCTCGGCGTCATCACCGATGTCCACGAGGACACGCCGGTAGACGAAGTGGCCCAAGTGGTCGACGTACTGCAAACCCCGGCCTTCCTCGCCCGGCAAACCAGCTTCATCCAACGCGTGGCCAAGGCCGGCAAACCCATGAACATCAAAAAGGGACAATTCATGGCGCCGTGGGACATGGAGCACGTGGTGGCCAAGTGCAACGCCGTGGGCAACGACCGCATCATGCTCTGCGATCGCGGCACCTCCTTTGGCTACAACGCGCTCATCTCCGACATGCGCGGCCTCGCGGTGATGCGGCGCACCGGTTGTCCCGTCGTTTTCGACGCCACCCACTCGGTGCAAGAGCCCGGCGGACAAGGCACCTGTTCTGGCGGCAACCGCGCCATGGTGCCGGTGTTGGCACGGGCAGCCGTGGCCGTGGGCATCGCGGGGCTCTTCATGGAGATCCACCCCGCCCCCGAGCGCGCCCTGTGCGATGGCCCCAACTCCTGGCCCCTCGACCGCACCGAAGAGCTGCTGCAAATGCTGCTCGAGATCGACCGCGCCACCAAGTCGCGCCCCTTCATCGAAGACACCCTGTGAGGCCGCACCCCATGTCCACGTCCCTGCCCCATTTTTACGTCGCCATTCCCGCCCGCTACGCCTCGACGCGCTTTCCGGGCAAACCCCTGTGCCTCATCCGCGGCAAAACGATGATCCGCTGCGTCCTCGAAAATGCCGTTCAGTCCGGCGCCGCGCAAACCGTGGTGGCCACCGATGACCAACGCATCGTCGACGAGGTGGCGCAGCACGGCGGACAGGCGATGATGACCGCCCCCACCCACCGCTCCGGCACCGACCGCGTGGCCGAAGTGGCCCAGGTGCACGCCTGGAACGAAGACGCCATCGTCGTCAATGTGCAGGGCGACGAACCCGGGGTGACGCCCGCGCTCATCCAATTGGTGGCCCGGGCCTTAAATGAAAACCAGGACGCCGCGGTGGCCACCCTGGCCTGCCCCATCGCCGAAGCCAGCGACCTCTTCAATCCCAACGTCGTCAAGGTGGTGTGCGCCGATGACGGACGCGCCCTCTACTTCAGCCGGGCGCCCATCCCCTGGGTGCGCGACCTCTTCGCCGCCTGTGGCCACGGTCACGACCCCGCCGCCCTGCCCGCCCTGCCTGCCGACGTGCCCTTCTTGCGCCACATCGGGCTGTACGCCTACCGCGTGCGCGCCCTGCGCCAAATCGTCGACGCGCCCCCCGCCGCCTGCGAAGTCGCCGAGTCCCTCGAACAACTGCGCGCCATGGCGCTGGGGCTCTCCATTCACGTCACGGTGGTGCCCGAGGCCCCCCAACACGGCGTGGACACCGAAGCGGACTGGCAGCGCTTGAACGCGTAACCGATGCTCGACTTGCGCGACAAAGGTGTGGGGATATTTTCGCGGGGCATCGCTCGCATTCCCCACCTCTCCACCTTCTTGGGCACCACCGACCTGGTGCGGCACCCCACCGATCAACAGGCCGCCTCCCTCAGCGCTGTCGTGGGCTGGGGCGCCAAGCCCAACACCGACATCGCCCGCAACTTTGCCGCGCGCCACCGCTTGCCCTACATATCCCTCGAAGACGGCTTCCTGCGCTCCGTCGACCTGGGGGTGAACGGCGCGCCACCCCTCGCCATCATCCTGGACGCGCAGGGCGTGTACTACGACGCCACAGGGCCCTCCGATCTGGAACAACGGCTCAACGACACCGGCCCCGACGCCCCCCTGGCCGACGCCGAACTCTTAACGCGCGCCACACAGGCCATGCAGCGCATCGTCACCAGCGAGCTCTCCAAGTACAACAACAGCCCCCCCGCACCCCTGCGCGACCTGCCGGGGCAGCGGCGCGTTCTCGTGGTCGACCAAACCGCTGGCGACATGTCCATCGTGCGCGGAGCCGTGCCGCCCGGGGCCTTCGGCGCCATGCTGGAGGCCGCCCAGCGCGAGCACCCCGACGCCGACATCTTCATCAAGACCCACCCCGATGTGCTCTCGGGCAAGAAGCGCGGCCACTTCTCGCCGGCGCATCACCAGGGACCGCGCGTTCATTTTTTAACCGACAACGCGAACCCCGTGGCCCTGCTCAAGCAAATGCACCACGTCTATGTCGCCACGTCGCAGATGGGATTCGAAGCCCTGATGGTCGGGGTGCCCGTCACCTGTTTCGGCGCCCCCTTCTACGCCGGATGGGGCCTCACCGACGACCGCGTTGCCATCCAGCGGCGCACCGCCCAGCGCACTCTGGCGCAAATCTTCGCCGCCGCCTATCTCTGTCAGTCGCGCTACATCCACCCCGACACCGGCGCCTTAGGCACCCTCGAAGACGTCATCGAACACCTGGAGGCCCAACGCGAGATGTTCGCGCGCAACACCGGCACCTTTTACTGCCTGGGCATCTCCTTGTGGAAACACCGCGACGTACGCGCTTACCTGCGCGCCCCGGGAAACGACGTGCGCTTTTGCCGCCGCCTGCCGCCGCCAAATGCATTGCCCGCCGATACCCGCGTGCTGGTGTGGGGCCGCAACCCCGAACGCGCCGCCGTGGAGGCCGACTGCCGCCAGCAGGGCATCCCGTTTTACCACATGGAGGACGGCTTCTTGCGCTCGGTGGGCCTGGGCTCCGATCTCACGGCACCGGCGTCGTTGGTGGTGGACAGCCGCGGCCTCTACATCGACCCCGCGTTCACCAGCGACCTCGAGCACATCCTCGAACACAGCGCGTTCTCCGAGGCCGAGTTGCAGCGCGCCGCAGCGTTGCGGACCGCCATCGTCGATCTCAAAGTAAGCAAGTACAACGTCGACGGCGGCGACCGGTTGTCCCAAGCACCGCCCCAAGACGCGCGCGTGTTGCTGGTGCCCGGGCAAGTCGAAGACGACGCCTCCATCCAACTGGGCACGGTAGATGTGCGCACCAACCTGGCGCTGCTGCAGGCCGTGCGCAACGCCAACCCCGACGCCTTCATCCTCTTCAAGCCGCACCCCGATGTGGTGAGCGGCAACCGCAGAGGCCACCTGCCCGATGACCTGGCCCGCAAGTACGCCGACGCCATTCTCTACGACGCCTCCATCGCCCACTGCCTGGACATGGCCCACGAAGTCCACACCATGACCTCCCTCGTGGGCTTCGAGGCCTTGATGCGCGGGCTGGTGGTCCACGTGTACGGCCGCCCCTTTTACTGCGGCTGGGGCCTGACCCACGACCGGCATCCGGTGCCCCGGCGCACCCGCCAGCACACCCTCGATTCCCTGGTGGCGGGCACCCTCATCCGCTACCCGCGCTACCTCCACCCCCAAACGATGGCCTTTACAACGCCCGAATTTATTGTTTTAAAGCTCCGCGAGTTGACCGATGGCAGCCCCAACCTCTCCACCCGGGCCTTTCGTCCGGTGCGGCAATTGCGCAGACTGGCCAACCTGCTGCAAGGCATAATCCATGCTCGAAAAATTTAACGGACACCGCATATTGCTGCTTCAAGGCCCCCTGGGGCCCTTCTTTCAACGCCTCGCGCAAGAGCTGCGCAGCCACGGCGCCGAGGTCATCCGCATGCATTTCTGCGGTGGCGACGCCTGGTTCGGCGGCGGCGGCGACCGCTCCATCGCCTACCGCGGCCCCCTGTACAATTGGCCCGACCGCTTGAAGAAAATCATCCGCGAAGAAAAAATCGACGACATCTTCTTGCTCGGAGACCTGCGCCCCTACCACCGCGTCGTGCCCGACGCCATCAAGGGATTCAGCACCAAACTCTACGTCTTCGAAGAGGGCTACCTGCGCCCCGATTACATCACGCTGGAGCCCGACGGCGTCAACGGCAACTCGCGCATGAGCCGCTACCCCGACTTTTATCTCAAGCAGCAATGGCCACCGCTCCCCGAGCCCCTGACCGTCGGCGCGACCTTTGGCATCTCGGCGCGCTACACCATCACCTACTACTGCGCGACATTCCTCGCGGGGCTGCGCTACCGCCACTACGTCCATCACCGCGACACGGGGCCCCTCTGGCACGGCTTTCGCTGGGTGCGCGGCCTGTTTCGCAAGTACTACTATCAGTTCAAAGAAAAGAAGCTCCTGCCCACCCTCACCGACAAATGGTCCAAGCGCTTCTTCCTGTTTCCGCTGCAGGTCCACAACGACTACCAGTTTTATCACGCCGACTTTCCCGACATCGAAACCTGCATCAATGAGGTCATCTCCTCGTTTGCCAAGCACGCCCGCCGCAACCAATTGTTGGTCATCAAGCACCACCCCGCCGATCGCCCCTACCGCGACTACAGCGCCCTCATCGAGAGGCTCGCCATCGCCGCCGATCTGCGAGACCGCATTCTCTACGTGCACGATCTGCACCTCCCAACGCTGCTCAAACACGCCCGCGGCACCGTGGTCATGAACAGCACCACGGGGCTGCAGTCCATCCACCACGGCACCCCGGTAATGGTGTTGGGACGCGCCATCTACAACATCGAGGGCCTGACCGCCCGCGGCACACTCGACAAATTCTGGCGCCATCCGCCCGAAGTCAACGCAGCGCTCTACCGCGCCTTTCGGTGCTGGCTCGTTCACAACAACCAATTCAACGGAAACTTCTACCGCCGCATCAAGGGCTTGCCCAACCCCACCGGCGTGTTGTGGGACGCCGCGCCATTGCCCGCAGAAGCGCCCGCGCCCGCCGTGTCTCCTACGCCCTCGTCGCCGCCTCTGCCGTCGGCATAATCTGCTTCGACGCCGCGCCGACCGCGCACATCACACGCTGTCTGGCTTGGCTTGCTGGCACACGATGTCGCCGGCGCGCTCCATCTGAATGGTGATGTGAACGATGCCGAACCGGTGCATGAGATCGGCCTCGATGCGGTGCAGCAAGCTGTTGTCGATTTGGTTGAGGCACACTTCGAGGTGGGCGGTCAACACGCACTCGGTGGTGCTCATCGACCAGATGTGGAGGTCGTGAATGGCCGTCACCTCGGGCAAACCGCGAAGGTAGTCCTCGACTTTTTGCGGGTCGATGTGGGGCGGCACGCTGTCGATGAGCAGCGCAAACGAGTCGCGGAGCAAGTGCCAGGTGCCGATGAGAATCACGACCACGATGACAATGGAGATAACGGGATCGATGAGGTGAAACCCCGTGAGGGCGATGAGCGCGCCGGAGATCACCACGCCCAACGACACCGCAGCGTCGGCCGCCATGTGCAAGAACGCACCGCGGATATTGAGATCGTGATGAGAGCCCCGCATGAACAGCATGGCGGTGGCCGCGTTGACGACAAAGCCCACGCCGGCGACCATCATCATCGCGGTACCGCTGACGGGCAGGGGATGTCGGACGCGATCGACGGCCTCCCACAGGATGATGCCCAGGGCCATCAACAACATGATGCCGCTGACAAAGGACGCGAGGATGGTGACCCGCCGAAACCCATAGGTGCGTCGCGGCGACGGCGGGCGCTTGGCCAACCAAATCGCCCCCCAGGCCAGCAACAGACTGGCCACATCGCTCAGGTTGTGTCCGGCATCCGCCACCAAGGCCAGCGAATCGGTGAGCACGCCAAACACAAATTCGACCGCCACAAAAATCGTGTTGAGCACCACGCCAATGGCGAAGGCCCGCGAAAAGTCCATCGGCGCGTGGTGATGCGCGTGACCGTGATGCGTGTCGGTCATGTTCGTTGGGCCTCGGGCGAGGGGTGCCGCATCAGGGGAATCGCCCCTGGACGCCCAACCCATATGTCAGGTCGAAGCGAAACTCAGAGACGAACGAAAAGTTGGGGGCGACCTGCAAGTAGAGGCCGAACCAGCGCACAAAGTCCCACTGTGCCGAGATGGGAATGTGCAGCAAGAAGTCGCGGGCATCGGAGTGCAGGCGCTTGGAGAGGTCGACCATGGGCACCACGCCCACCCCCATTTTGAACAGGGAAGCGGCGGGCACATAAAAGCGCACCCCGGCGCCCAGCAAGCGCAGCAACGGACGCCCCAGTTCTGCCGACTGCAGCCCCTGGCGATACAAGACGAGCAGTTCGATGCCGGGCGTCAGGCCGTAGCCGCCGAGGATGTCGAGGTGCAGCGCCGAAGCCGCCGAGCACACCGCCTGGCTTTCGCCTCTCTTGTCGTAACCGCAGGCCTTGGCGGGATCGTTTTTGTCGTAGGGCGCCGCGATGTACCAGCCGGCGCCGAAGAGCAGGTTGATGTTGCCCTGGCGGTGGTGGTCGCGGATGTGTTTGCGCGGCAGTTGGGGGTTGGACGATTCGGCGGTCGCGTCGGCGTTTTCTCGGGTGTCTTCGCGGGTGTCTTCGCGGACGTCGCCGACAGTTTGCTCGCCATCAAGGGCCAGCGCCCCGCCGCTCACCAGCCAAACAGAGACGCCCAGCGCCAAGGTGCACAGGCATCGCCAACGCCGTTGTCGAACGCGAACATCGCCGCGCGCCGCGGTGAAAAGATGTGCATGGGGGTTCGTGTTCATATGGCACACTCCGGTGGCCAATGCGCGTGACTGGCCTTGTGGGCGTCACTATAAAGCCGATGCCAAATGCCCGTCAATGGCCCGGGCGAATGAGCAGGAAGGAGATGTCGCCCTCGATGGCGTTGACGCGCACATCGCCGCTCAGGCAGGCGGGCACGAGCAGGCAACCCCCGGCACGCAAGGTCTCGGCATGCTCGCCGCTCTCCACGCGCAGTTGTCCCGAACCGGACACCGCGAGCAAAATGAGGGGCACATCGCCGTCCTCGTCCATCTGCGCGGGGGCCTCCGAAGGGGTGAGTGCCCACTTCTCGATGGCAAACGAACGGCAAGACAGCCCCGGCCGTCCCGATGCGGGGGGATCCGGCATTTCGGAGTGGCTGGCCTTGTAGTGAATGGAGCGCATGGCCTGCGCGATATGCAGCTCGCGGGGATGCCCCGCAGCGTCGACCCGATGCCAATCGAACAAGCGATAGGTGGTGTCCGAGGGCTGCTGAATCTCCGCCAGCAAGATGCCGGCCCCGATGGCGTGCACCGTGCCCGCCGGCACAAAGACAAAGTCTCCGGGGCGCACGGCGACTTTGCGCAAGTAGCGCTCCAGGGTACCGGCGATGGCCGCCGCCTTAAACGCCTTGGCCGACACCAGCCCTTCGAAGCCCACGTAGAGCACGGCGTCGGGCTCGCAGTCGATGATGTACCAGGCCTCGGTCTTGGGCTGGGCGTTTTGGCCGATTTGCCACGCGGTCTGGCTGTCGGGATGCACTTGCACCGACAGGGTTTGGTGGGCGTCGATGAATTTTACCATCAGGGGAAACAACCCCTCTTTGGCGGTGGCCGCGCCGAGGAGCGCCTGCGGATACTGGGCCACCAACGACGAGAGGCTCTGGCCGGCGAAGGGGCCAGCTTCCACCACCGAAGCATGCCCCGGCAAATCGAAGATCTCCCAGGATTCGCCGATGGGCTCGGCGTTGTCCGCCCCGCGTGCGAAATGCTGCCGAATGCGGTGGCCGCCCCAGATGGGGTGTTGGTAGATGGGAGAGAATCGCAACAGTGGCAATGGTGAGGATGTTTGCTTCATATCACAACGCAACGAGAGCCTTTTTATATGCTTAAATACAGCTCTGAAATACAGCAGCCAGTAACCAAGACGAACCGTACAAATTTTACCCTTTGAAGTCAATTCCCGGGAATGACGCGCCGCCGCCCCCGTGGCGGGTCGACAAAATCATTTTGTCCCGCGCGGGCAGTGCGCTTATAAAAAGAATGTCACAACGCCCAACGAAGGAGACAACCATGCCCCATCGCTTCCCCCAATGGATGTTTTGTGTCGCCTGGATGGCCCTACTGGCCACCGCCTGCAGCGACGACAACACCCGCGACAACAACGACGCGTGGAACAACCCGCCGCAGAGCACCGACACCGGGAACAACCCGCCGCCCAGCACCGACACCGGGAACAACCCGCCGCAAAGCACCGACTCCTGGAACCACCCGCCGCAAAGCACCGACTCCTGGAACAACCCGCCGCCCAGCACCGACTCCTGGAACAACCCGCCGCCCAGCACCGACACCGGGAACAACCCGCCGCCCGACACCGACACCGGGCCGGACAAAAACCGCGGGCTCATCTTTGGCTGCGCCCCCGAATACCGCCCCGAGCCCACGCTCGAGCAGCTCCAGCGCCTCACCCACATCATCCCCTTCTCCTTGCAGGTCAACGAGAACGGCACGCTCAACCAAGGCACGGTGCCCCCGTGGCTCACCAGCGCCTTTGTCACCAAGGCCCACAACGCCGGCGTGCGCGTCGACATCATGGCGGGCGGCTGGGGTCGCTCCTGGGGATTTTCCAGCGCTGTCGCCAACCACCGCGCCACCTTGGTCGCCAACTTTGTCGCCTACGCCAACGGACTCAACCTGGACGGCATCAACATCGACTGGGAGTTCCCCCAGCCCAGCGAGATGAACGCCTTCGGCCAATTCCTCACCGAGCTCAAGGCCGCCATGCGTCCCGAGCAACAGCTCTCCATCGCGGTGGGCGGCTTTCACGATCCCAGCGAGTTCCCCGACAGCGTCTTCGCAGCCGTCGACTTCATCCAGCTCATGGCCTACGACATGAGCAGCCACTGGCCCAGCCACTCCGATTACAACGAGTCGATCAAGCTCATCGACCGCTGGTGGAACTACGCCCAAGACAAGGGCCTCGAGAAAACCGGCCTCGTCCTGGGCGTGCCTTTTTACACGCGGCCCAGCGAACAGCTCTGGTCCGATTTCATCGCCGCGGCTGGCGCCAACGCCTCCCAGGTCATCGCCACCGACGTGTGGAACGGCCAGGAATACAACGGCATCACCACGATGAAAAACAAAACCGCCCACTGCTACAACAACGGCTACGGCGGCATCATGTTCTGGGAGCTGGGACAGGACACCGCCGCCACCCACCAATACTCCCTCCTCAACGCCATCAGCGAAGAAACCATCGCCTTGCGCGGCTCACTCCGCTAGCCAACAGATCAGAAATATCGGGAAAGGGAAAGAATGCGGGCGGACGGCGGGGAAGCTACTTCGCGTCGGCCTTGGCCTTGGCTTCTGCCAGCTCCTTGAGCTTGCTCGCCACTTTGTCCCGAACGTGCTTCACGTGAGTGCCCTCCATTTTGTCGAGCTGCTTGCCCAGGGCTTCCAGTTGCTTAACGGTGCCCCACTTGGCGATTACGTCCACCGCCGAAGTGCGCCCCAACCAGTTGGCGTCGTTGTCCAATGCGATCTCTGTCATCACGGCCAAGTATTCGGCAGGCTTGAAATACGTAGCATTTTTCTTCCAGGCCTCGATGGTCCGATCGCTGGTGCTGCGCAGCCCACCCACCGAATTCCACGCCGGGATGTTTTCGCTGCGGGGCGTCTTCTTGAAATACGCAACCTGGGCATTGTAAGCGGCCTCGCTCAGGTTTTCGTGGAAGGGAAACTGGAACCACATGTACTCCAAACCATCGACGCAGTTGCTGTGGATTTTGTGCTCCTCGGGGTTGTCCAGGATCGCCGTGATGGTCTCGATCACTTGGTCGTCAGCCAGTTTGCCAGCGCCAGCACACGCCGCGCCGCGCACTTTTTGATCCGCGTCTTTCATGAGTTCGATAATTGCTTCGACTGCACCCTCCACTCCCTTCGACCAGGAGTTGCCAATGGCCCGGGCCGCCTCACGGCGCAAGATGGCGTCCTCGTGCTTGGCGTGTCCAAAAATGTAACCTGCCGCCTCGGGCTTTTTCATTTCATTGGACAGCAAGCGAATCGTGGCGCCAATGACGACTGGATCTTTGTCGTCTTTCACAATGTTGAGGAGTTCTTTTACGCTGTCAGCGCTCTGTCCAAAAAGGCTACCCCGGTTCATGATCAAATAAGACTTCAACTTCCCCCCAGCCGTCGGAAACAAGCGCTCGCCGATGGCTGTTCTGTTAACGCCTTGCGCCAACACGAAATCTTCTTCCTTGATTAAGTGCACCTTGCGCAACACCACCAATGCCGGACACGCCTCTTTGAGGATGTGGGTCTCCTCTGTCACGTCGCATTTGTCGATGCCCAACAACAAGGCTTCGTATTCCGTCTCGGAGATGGCCTTGGGGTCCTTAAAAATTTTGTACAGCCCTTCTTTGGTGAACTCCGCACCATCAATTAGGGCTTGCGCCGGGCTCACTTCTTTTTTGGGTGCTTTCTCCGCGCCCTCTGCGGCATCGGTTGCGGGTTCTGCCTTGCCTCCACAGGACGCCAATAAAATTGCGAACAACAACAAACCAATACGTGTCAACATCATCTTCTCCCTTTCTTGGTATGCACCATGCATCCAACAGTTTTGTATTTATGTGCGAAGAAAATACACCGATTGAAAGCCCAAATGCAATATGGCAAATCAGAAAGACTTTACCGCATTGCCGAGGAGCCCATGAAAACACTGAAAATCAGCCACATTGGCATCGCCGTGCCACGCATTGAAGAACAACTGGCCTTTTACCGCGACACCCTCTCCTTGCCCCTCGTCG
Organism: Myxococcales bacterium; assembly: GCA_012522445.1. Lineage (GTDB taxonomy): Bacteria > Myxococcota_A > Polyangia > JAAYKL01 > JAAYKL01 > JAAYKL01. The sequence continues at coordinate 37,574 of JAAYKL010000092.1, forward strand.
GCGTTGAGGAGGTGCCGTCCCAACAGGTGCGCGTGACCTTCTTTTCCGTTGGCGAATCCAACATCGAACTCTTAGAGCCCACAACTCTAGAGAGCCCCATTCAAAAATTTCTCGACGCCAACCAGGGAAAGGCGCGCATTCACCACATCGCTTACGAAGTCGAGGACATCGAAGCCGCCCTGGCCGAAATGAAGCGCCAAGGGTTGCGACTGGTGGACGAAACACCCCGAGAGGGCGCGGGAGGCGTGCGCATCGCCTTTGTACACCCGCGGGCGGCTGGCGGCATCTTGACCGAGCTGTGCGAGCACCCCAAGGCCCCGTAACGCCCGCCCCTTTTAACGGGACGCGCCGGGGCGAAAATGCAGCGAGATGCGGTGACTGGCGCCGCTGAGGCTCTTGGCAAAAAGCCACCCCGTCGCCTTCTTGCGGATGCAGCGCGCCAGGGCCGGTGGCACATCGCCGAGCACGGTTGCCTCTCTCACGAGGCCATCCGGCAAAATCTCCAGCGCCAAGATGCCCGTGATTTCCTGCTCTGTATTGAGCGCCGCGTAACACGCCTGCACCTGGGAGCGATACTTTTGGTAGTCCTGCGCGATGAGGCCGGGGGTGAGCGTTTTGTACAGCGACACCTTCTTGGGCGCCTTTTGCATTTCAACGACGATGTCGCGGTCCGCGTCGGGCGTGAAGGAGAGTTGATACGGGCGATGGTCCGGCGCCTCCACGCGCAACTGCACCAAGACGCTGCCTTTGTGCAAGTGAAACGGGTTGTCGGCCACTGCGCTGTCGTCGATGTAAAACCGCGCCGCGTCGGGCAAGTTGTGCAGCACAACGCGCACATGGTCGGAGACATCGGCCGTCGTCGTCTTGGCTTCGGTGTCAACGCGCCACGGCGCACGGCGCCACATATATCCGCCCGCGAGCAACAGCAGGAGCAAGAGCGCCAAGGCGGCCACGCGCAGCGGACCGCGCAATCCCAACGGAGCAGCCTGTGCCGGGCCCGGCAACATGACGGTGGGTGCGTCGTGCGTCACATGGGAGGCGATCATCGGCGCGAAAGTTGGCGTCCCCAGAGACCCCGTGGCCGTGGTCAGCACCTCGATGGAGGCCCCCAACTGCGCCAGCCCAGCGTCTCGCTCTTCCCATGCGGACATCTGCGACAACGCCGCCAAAAACGCCTGCGCAGACGCGTAGCGCTCGGCGGGTTCCTTCTCGAGGGCGCGCAGCACAATGGGCACCGCTTCCGGTGGAAAGTGCGGGTTGACCGCCAAGGGCGGCTTGGGCGGCTCGGTCAAAATGCTGAGGATGAGGGCGTTGTAATTGTCGCCGCGAAAGGGCAGCGCCCCTGCCAGCATTTCATAAAAAATACACCCCACCGAAAACAGATCTGACGCCGCCGAAATCTCTCCCTTTCCCCGGGCCTGCTCCGGAGACATGTAAGCGGGTGTGCCCAGCAGCGCGCCGTCAGCCGTGAGCCGCGTCAGATGCGCCGTGTCAGTGGGCAGGGTGTGCGAGATGCCAAAGTCGATGATCTTCACCACTGGCGGTCCATCCGGGGGGCGCGTGATAAAGATGTTGTCGGGCTTGAGGTCGCGGTGAATGACGCCCTGTTCGTGCACCTGCGCCAGCGCGCTCAGCACCTGCGATAAAATGCCCACGGCCGCCGCAACGGGAATCGTCTGCAAGCGTCCCAGCATCAGCTCCAGGCTCTCTCCCTCCAAGTACTCCATCACCATGTAGGGCTCGCCCCACGGCGCCTTCCCCACGTCGCGCAGCGCGATGATGTTGGGGTGAATGATGGCCGCTGTGGTCTCGGATTCGCGTTGAAAGCGCTTCAAGATTTTCTCATCTGCCAACAGCGCCGCATGCAGCAATTTCACCGCCACCTTGTCGCCGGTTTGCAAGCAGATCCCCTGGTACACCTCCCCCATGCCGCCGGATCCCACGACACCGACAAGCTGGTACTTGCCGTCCAAAATTTCTGCGATGCGGTCTTCACTACTCATGCTTCGCGTGTCATAACAGAAAGGCGCGCCAGCGACACGCCGCTTGTGTTATTTCGAAAGCCTGGCAGCACCAAAAGTTCTCGCCCCAATGAAAATGCCCTTGTTTCCACGAGAGGAAATCGCGTCAACCATGGAAAAAGAACAGTTCAACCGCTACTTGCAAGCCTCGGCCCAACACCGCGCCTCCGACATCCACTTTCGCATTGGCTCCGCGCCTCTCTTTCGCGTGCGCGGCGTCCTGCGCCCCCTCAAGCAGCCGCCCCTCACCGAAGAGGACACCCTGGACATCGCCCGCATCGTCATCTCCGACGAAGCGGTGCTCGCCCAATTGCACAAGCTCCAAGACCACGACACGGCCTACGTGCTACCGGGCGTCGCGCGATTTCGCATCAACGTCTACCGCCAACGCGGCTCGCTGGCCTTTGTCTGCCGCGTCATCTCCGAGCAAATCCCCACCTTCGAAGATCTGCTGCTGCCGCCCCAGATGCACGAACTCGCCGACTACCAGCGCGGACTGGTGCTCATCACCGGCGCCGCCGGAACCGGCAAGTCCTCCACCCTGGCCGCCATCATCCAGCACATCAACGAGCAGCGCGCCGCCCACATCATCACCATCGAAGACCCCATCGAGTTCATCCACCACGACATACAATCGTCCATTTCGCAGCGCGAAGTCGGGCAAGACACCGAGGACTTCAACCGCGCCTTACGCGCCGCGCTCCGCCAAAACCCCGACGTCATCTTGGTGGGCGAGATGCGCGACCTCGAGACCATCGACATCGCCCTCAAGGCCGCCGAAACGGGCCACATGGTTTATTCCACCGTGCACACGCCCGATGCCACGCGCACCATCGGCCGCCTCATCGCCATGTTCCCGCAATCCGAACAGCAAATGGTCCGCGTGCGCCTCGCCGAAAACCTGCGGGCGACGATGAGCCAACGCCTAATTCAACGCAAAGACGCGCAGGGGCTGGTGCTGGCCACCGAAATCATGAAGGTCACGGGCTCCGTCGAAGACGCCATCCGCAACCCCGAGCTCACCGGCACGTTGAAAGACATCATCGAAAAGAGCCGCGAGCAGTACGGCATGCAATCCTTCGACCAGTGCCTCACCGACCTGTACCACGGCGGTCTCATCTCCTTGGATACAGCGCGGCGCGCCTCGTCCAACGCCTCCGACTTCGAACGCGCGCTGAATTTCGAATGACTCTGAACGCCTCCCCAAACAGGCTCCCCAAATCCTCCCCAAATCACTCTGAACGCCCCATTTTTTCACCGCCCAAACCGGGACAACATCTGTCTCGCGACGGGACACTTTTTGGCCGAACTTCAAAAAACGCAAAATAATGTGCAATAATTTCAAAGGGTTGCACAGTGCACATATGTGCACTGACATTTTCTCCCGCGCATCGAACGGCGCCCAGGCGGGCTTTTTTATGCATCCAAATGCCGTGAAAATCCTCCGCCCGGTACTGGAGAAGAGACCTGCATTGAACCACATCCCCGCATCCCTGTCCATTTCCGCGCGCCCCACACGGCCAATTCTTTTCTTGCACAAAGATATTCTAATCTTATAATGCCACGAAAATTGTCGTCGTCAGATGTCGCAAACCAACTGATGACCCAACCCAACACTGTTTTGCAGGAGAAACCCAACATGGCTACTATCGATTTTGGCGGCGTAAAAGAAACCGTAATTACGCGCAAAGAGTTCCCCATTAGCCGCGCTCGCAGAGTGCTGAAAAACGAAACCATCGCCATCATCGGCTATGGCGTGCAAGGCCCGGCCCAGGCCCTCAATCTCAAAGACAACGGCTTCAACGTCATCATCGGACAGTCCAAAGAGTTCATCAAAGACTGGAACCGCGCCAAGGCCGACGGCTTTGTTCCCGGCAAGACCCTCTTCGAAATCGAAGAAGCCGCCAAGCAGGCCACCGTTATCCAAGTGCTGGTCTCCGACGCCGCGCAAAAGGCCATCTGGCCCAAATTGAAAAAGTGCCTCAACCCCGGCGACGCCCTCTACTTTTCGCACGGCTTCTCCGTGGTCTACAGCGACCTCACCAAGGTCATCCCCCCAGATTTTGTCGACGTCATCATGGTCGCCCCCAAGGGTTCGGGCACCTCTGTGCGCCGCAACTTCTTAACCGGAGCGGGCATCAACTCCAGCTACGCCGTCTACCAGGATTACACCGGCCGCGCCGAAGAGCGCTGCTTGGCCCTGGGCATCGGCGTGGGCTCGGGCTACCTATTTCCCACCACCTTCGAAAAAGAAGTTTACAGCGATCTCACCGGTGAACGCGGCGTGCTCATGGGCGCCTTGGCGGGCATCATGGAAGCCCAGTACGACGTACTCCGCCAAAACGGCCACTCCCCCAGCGAGGCCTTCAACGAGACCGTCGAAGAACTCACCCAGAGCCTCATCCGCCTGGTGGACGAAAACGGCATGGACTGGATGTATTCGAACTGCAGCGCCACAGCCCAACGCGGTGCCCTCGACTGGCGTCCGAAGTTCAAAAAAGCCACGCTGCCGCTCTTTAAAGACCTCTACAAGTCCGTAAAATCCGGCGCAGAGACCCAACGCGTATTGCGGGTCTGCGGCGGCAAAAACTACAAAGAGCGCCTCGACAAAGAATTGTCTGCCATGGGCAACTCCGAAATGTGGCTCGCCGGCAAAGCGGTGCGCACGCTGCGCCCCAAGACCACCGGAAAAGGCATCACCAAAGCCACCAAGGGCGTTGCCGGTCGCAAATCCAACTAACCCCTCCACCACCACGCCCCGCCACATTGCCACGCCATGGATAGATACAGCGCACACATGGATCGTAGCTGGGATCTGTTGAACCAGGGACAAACCCACGCCGCTCGCCTCTCCGCCCAAAAGGCCCTCGAGATCAAGCGCAACGCCCCCGATGCCCACAACCTGCTGGGTTACATCTATGCCCTCGAAGGTGCGTTTGACGCGGCCCTAGAGCACTACCGCACGGCCATGGAACTCGATGAGTGGTTTCTCGATCCCATTTTGAATGCCGCCGAGCTTCTCGCGCACCCCGACGCCGATCCCAACGAGGCCATTCGGCTGTGCCGCAATGCAGCCGACAACATGGAGCTCTCTGCCGAAGAGACCGCCGATGCGGCCCTCATCGAAATCGAGGCCCTGATGAGCCTCAACAATGAAGCAGAGGCGTGCAGCCGGGTGTACGAGGCCTTGTCTCATCCCGAACCGCTGAGCGAAACCTATGTGACCATGTTCGGCCGCATCCTGTACGAGTGCGGCGACATCCTGGGCGCCACCCAATTGATACAGCGCCTCGATGATGTCACATCGCCAACAGCCGATACATGGTACTTGCGCGGACTGCTGGCACGCGAACAGGGGCACCGCATCGACGCGGTCAAGGCATTTTCGGCCACGCGCGACGCCGACCTGCTCCTCCCTCCCGTCGAGTGGGCCCCGAGCCCCGACGAATGGCTTCAATCCCTGCGCGCCGCCATTCAGTTGTTGCCAGCCCAACAACAAGACAGCCTCATCAACGCCGAGGTTCACGTCTTCCCCTACCCCACCCAAGCCATGGTCCAAGACGAACAAGACCCCCGGCAAATCCTCCGCCTGCGCCACGTTCTTCCCGAGCACAATGCCTTTGGCGAAATTCTCTTCTTCACCCGCAACGCCGAACGCATGCTCTCTCCCCTGCACCCCGAGGCTGATCTGGCGCGCTACTTGGCTGGCGAGTTGGATCCCATCGAGACCGAGCACTAATTCTCCCAGAAGCACTCTATACAAGCGCGATACAATCAAGTAATTTTGGAAGAGTATTTGCACTGTTTGCAAGGAGCGTAACGCCATGGGCACCAACCGCATGTTCTGGCCACAAGCACAAATGGATGAGTGGGTCCTCGACGAAAAAGCCGTCATCGCCGACAATGTGCTTTCCCTGCATGATGACCCGTTAAAATACGCGCTGCACCAAGCCTTGCATTTCGTCGCCGATGTAGCGGACGGCACCGATCCGCACCAGCTCGTCGGCAAGGTGAAAGAAGTCCAAACCGTATTGGAGATGGGCGCTGAGCACTACATGGACTCCGTTATTTTGGGAGATGCCGCATACCAAGTGGTGCAGGGATTCACCGGCGTGCCCATTTTCGAACCAGCCACAGCGCCGTCTGTTTCCAATATTTCACAAGCGGTCAAAAAACAAACCGGCGATGCCGAACAAGATGAACGAGAACTGTTGGCCAACTTTCTTTTAGAAAAGCTCTGACCCGAAGTTGAAGCAAGAAGTTGAAGCAATCCACATGCAGCACATCAAGGACTTGACCGATGAAAGACCGATTACTGGGCCGCGTCATTGCTGATCGCTACCGCTTAGAATCCCGCTTGGGCGTCGGCGGCATGGGCGCTGTCTACCGCGCGCGTCACCTGCTCATCGATCGCGCCGTGGCGATCAAAATTCTGCAACCCGAGAGACGCGGTGAAGAGCATTTCCGCGCCTGGTTTCTCCGAGAGGCCCGCGCCGCCAATCGCATCAACCACGCCAACATCGTCGACATCACCGACTTCGGCGAAACCGAAGATGGGCTGGCCTACCTCGTCATGGAGCTGCTGGTGGGCGAAAGCCTCTCCACCCTCATCGCGCGCGGCCCCATGCCCCTAGATGTCACCCTCGACATCATGGAACAAACCACGGCGGCCCTGGCCAGGGCGCACGACCTGGGCGTCGTCCACCGCGATCTCAAGCCCGACAACATCTACCTCATCAACCGCGCGGGCCGAAAAAATTACGTCAAGGTCATCGACTTTGGTCTGGCGCGCCTATCGCAAGATGGCCGCCTGGCCGCCAAGGGAGCGGTCTTTGGCACCCCCGAATACATGTCCCCCGAGCAGGCCCGCGGAGAAGACGCCACCCCGGCATCCGATCTCTACAGCATCGGCGTCATCATGTTCGAGATGCTCACCGGGCGCTTGCCGTTCAACGCAAAAGATCGCGACGGCTTCATCGAGAGCCACAAACACGCCAAGCCACCGCGGGCCGACATGTTCAACAAAGACCTCGACCCCAACATTGTCGAGATCATCGCGACGCTCTTGAGCAAGCCGCCCGAAGAGCGCTTTCGAGACTCCCACCACTTCCTCGAAGTGCTCAAAACCCTGCAGCGCCGCGTTGCCCCCGTATCGCCCTGGGACATCCGCCAACAGTCCGCAACCCCGCCGCCGCAATCCGCACAACCCCTGGCCTCCATGATCGCCTCCACCCTCAACGAAGTGGCGGCCTGGGCCCTGCGCGCCACCATCTTCGGGCGCATGGTGTCCACGGCTTACTCCGGTGGCGCCGGTCCTGCGCCGGTCATGGAAGCCATCGAGTCCCTCTGGCGTCTCACCGCCGCCTCCGCCAGGTTGGATGGCGAACTCCAAGCCGATGCCAAGCGCAACGAAGAACTCCTGCGGCGTGGGCGCGATTTTTCGGCCCAAGTGGGACGACGCATTGAAGACCTGTCGCGCGAACAGTCGCGCATCAAGCGCGAGGTGGCCACCGCCAAAGTCGATCTGGAGCGCCTCAGCGCCGATTACCACAGGGCCGATAAAGAGCTGCAAAACGCGCGCAAAATCATTGCCACCATCGACAAAAATCGCGACGAAATGACCGAGGAGCTCCGCCAAGCCTACGAACGTGCCGGCGCCACTGCCGCCAGACGCCAAGCGCGCTCCGAAGCCGTGTCCAAGGTCCAAGCCAAAATCACCAAGTGGAAAGAAGACATCGCGCGCATTGAAACACAGGTGGTCGAGTACCGCAGCCAACTGGAGCGCCACTCCTCAGCCATCGACGACGACTTGGGCTCTAGCCGCAAACGCCTCGACGCCAAGGTACAGGAACGAGAAGCGTACAACCACCGCCTGGAACAAGCGGCACAGTTTTTGTCCGAACACTTTCGCGGTCGCCCCGAATGCCTCGCGCTCTTTAAAGAACTCGAAGAGCTGGATCGCACCAGCGTGGTCATCGAACCGCGTTAACCCATCTGAACGCGCCGCACCCCCACAAAAAAAGAAAATGTCTTGGAGAGGGAATGCCCTCGGTCAATCGACCTTGGCATCAATGGGGCGTCGCTCACCCGGGCGAATATTGACCATGCGCAGGGTGCGCTTGCCCGCCGAAACAAATACGACTTCGTGCAGTCCCTTGTTCAGCTCCACTGTCAATGGCGCGACGCCGTGTCTCTTCTTGTCGATGAAGACTTCGATGGCGCCCGTCGCCCCTGCGGGGGCCCGCACCACCAAGGTACCGTGTTCGGTGTTCGCCCCTGTGGGCGTGTCTTCCGTCGCGGGTTTCGGGGGAGCGGGTTTTTCGGCGGGTGCGGCTGCCGGAGCCGGTGCCGGAGCCGGTGCTGGCGGTGGAGAGACGGACGCGGGTGGCGCAGCAGGCGGTGGCGGCGCGGCAGGCGGCGCTCCGGCGGCATCAGCCACAGGTTGTCTCGGCGGTGGCGGGGCGGACGGTTCCGACGCTGTGGGAACATCGGGGGATGGCCTGTCCGCTGCTGTCTTGCGCGGCGTAGGCGTCGCGGATGCCAGCTTGTTTTTGCGCGGCAATGCCTCCTTGGGCCCAGCGGCAACTTGCGGGCTTTCCACCTCAAAAACGATTTCATTGTCCGCATCGTCGACGGCGTCTGGCTCGGTCGCAATCCCCCCTGGCGCCGGAACATCCAAACGGCGCAACTTCACTTTGATGAGCTGTGTATCTTGCAAGCGCACATCTCGCGTCAGCGACTCGTAGCCATTTGCCGCGATCTCAATGCTCCGGAAAACATCATCGGCTTCGAGCTCAATGCTGGGCGGCGTTCCCTCCAGCGCCACACCATCTAGCTTTACCGCCGCATCTGGTGGAAACACATTCACGGTCAACACAATGCGACGAGACACAGCGGACGCATCGCTGGGCACCGCGGTATCTTTCAGCAGCGCAACCACCTCAAAGGACACCAGCCCCAGCAGCGCCAAAAAGAGCAACGCGAGGCCCAGGCGCTTCAACGCGCGCACCATTTTTCGGCGACGCAAATAATCGCCAATCTCCGGCATATCGATAATAACGGCGGGTTGATGCAGCTCAGCATCGGAGCCGGTCGGCGGGGGAAAATGGATGAAGGGTTCCGTTGTCATAAGGTAAAAACTGTAGTGCGGTCAGTATGAAAAGACAACCCCGACGCCACTGGAAAATTCATTGCGATGGGCGGGCATACCGGTGGCAATGCTGCGAAAGCGCCGCTGCCATTCGGCGAACCAACGCAGGGGGCCCAGGAACTGTTGACCGATGGCCAAGCCCATGAGCGCTTCCCCGGAAAAGATACCTGCGCCACCCGCGATATCCTGGCCGGCGTAAAAGCCATTCACAAACCACCGAGGGGTGGGCGTGATCGACAATTGCAGCAGCAACCAGTGCGGGCGATGTCGGTTCAAATAATCGTAGCGGATCAAAAAGTTTGTCTTGGTGCCAAAGTTCATGCGGGACTCCAGCATCAAGCCGTGTGCATTTTTCGTGTCCATCCGCGGGTTGGCGAGGTGTTCGGCAAAGGTGTTGTGCATGCCTGTCCCCTCGTCCACCGAAAACCAGTGGCGGTTGTAATCGTAAAAAGGGTTCACGAAGGCGGGGTAATAATCTTCCCCCGCATAGCGATACTCGGCCTGTGCCGACAAGCGAATGTCGCGATTCTCCGAAAGCAAAAAAGTACCCGCCAGCCCCAAATGCACACCACCGCTGCCGTCCATGACACCCCAGTCCACGTACACACTCGTAAATGCACGGGGCAAATCGACAAAGCGAAACGCCGCATCGAATCCCACGACGACCAGCGCGGTTCTACCTGTTTCCAGCGCCCGGTGGGGCACACCCCGGTCGCCAAACAACGTCATTCCCAACGCAAAGCGCTGTGCCATCGGAGCGTCCAAGAACCACGCCAGCGGTGCGGTCTCCAAACGCCCCGCAAAGAGCGCGGGCTCCACGACATTGCTCATGAAAAACGACACGCCCAAGTGCGATATCTGCACATCGACATCGAGTCCGCCTTGGTAGTAGTCCATGTCGGTAGAGTTAAAATACTGCCCGATCAACGCCCCGTGCCCCATGGACACGCCATTGAGTTCGCCCAGCTCCAACGAAATGCGCAGATCATCCCGCTGATGCTGGAAAGACAACATGCGAACAATGCGCGCCCAGTCCGATGCCTGATCCCAGTCTTGCTCGCGCAGCCCAGGTGAATCACTCGGGGCATTGTCGCGAACGCGAAAGCGAAGCGGCGCGCTGAGTTGCAACAAAAAGCCCTTGTGCGCAAAACTCTGCTCTGCGTGCAACATCAAGAAGAGGTCCTCACCGATGGCGCCAAAAGAAAAATCAGCGTGAGATTGAAAGCGCGGGTTTTGGGGCTCCGTCGCACCATCAGGGGGAGCGGAAACGGCGGTCTCCGATGCCGCAGCAGATTGCGGCTCCACCGCTACAGTCATCGCTTCAGCCGCTGTCGCTGTCAGCGAGACAGCCCCCACAAGAGCAATTGAAACGAAAAACAGCCAGCGCATGAGTATCCTGACAGTGTCTTGGGGAATCACGGATGGTGCACGGGCATCGCTGTGCGGCGACAGAGCACCACAAACACCCAGCGTCCTTGTTCGCTTTTCAATCCGCCGGCCATGAAAGGTACACCGGGGGTGGCCCGCCCCGCCAAAATCACCGGCATGCGCTCGTCGCGTTGCAACACCAGCGCGATGTTCAATTGTCCTGCGCGCATCCCTTGAAATTCAAGCGTCCCGCGGATGCCCTGTGGCAACACCAACGCCGTGGGCGCTCCCAATGCCAACGCGTATTGCCGTTGCTCCACCAAGCGAAAGGTGTCGAACTGCGAAAACGGCGCCGCGCGAAATATCGACGCCCAATCGGACAAGGCTGGGTCGATGCCCTGTGCATTGGCCGTGGCCTCAATGGTCAGCAAATCGCAGGTGGTGTCAGACGCATTGACAGCAAGGGGAAATCCCCACAGCAGCAGTGTCAAACAGGCGATGATCCGTATCAATTTCGTCACAATTACAACCTCCACACTGCGCCCGTTACTCGTCAATCCAAATCACGCCGATCGATGCCCCGTTTGCGGCAGCGATTCGATACGTTGTCGCATGGTGCTGACTGGCGTTGCTAATGGCGATTTCCGATACCGCCGCCACAGGTGCGCTCGCCGCCTGCCATGTATTTTCGGTGCTCTGCGGGCTATGCGTCTCTAAAACGCGGTGCGTCATGGGCACCATGATCAGCCATGCCGCCGCTGCCATCCCGGCAACCGAAACCGCGGGAATCCACATGCGTTTGCGGTGACGGAAAAACTCAGACAAGCCAACGGACCACCGCTCGCGTCGGGATGGGCGCATTTTTTCTTGCCGCACCATATCCATGACCGCGCTGTCGACGCCTTCAAAGGAAGCCTCCGCCACGCCATCTTCCGCCATCAACTGCATCAAACTTCCGATGCTTTTCAGGGAAGCGAGCTGCGCGGCACTGGGTGGTTCTGCCTGCAACATCCGTTCGACCCGGCGGCGCTGCGAAGGCGACAATTCTCCGTCGTAATACCGAGAGATCAATTTTTCTTTGCTTTCGTTCATCAGCGCACCACCATGTCTCCATCCAGATAAGGTTCGAGGATTCGTTGCAATTTTTGCCGGGCGTGATGCAAGCGTGACATCACGGTTCCTTTCGAGATTTTTAATGCATCGGCCATTTCGGCGTAGGACATTCCCTCCACTTCGCGCATCAAAATAACGGCGCGGTGATAAGGCGGTAAGGTTTGTATGGCCTCTTGCATCACTTGCGCCAATTCCTTTCGCCCCAAGTTTGTCGATGGATTGACACCCAAATCCGAAGAGAGCACCGCGCGTTGATGGCGATGCGGTCTTCCGTGCATTTTCTCGTCATACTCATCGTGTCCAGCCTTTCGCGACTTGCGAATGTGATCGATGCAAAGATTCACGACAATGCGATACAGCCATGTGTAAAAACTAGAAGTGCCCTGAAAGTTTCCCAAGTAACGATAAACTTTGACAAAGGCTTCTTGGGTAATGTCCATGGCGTCGTCCGGGTTTTTCAACATGCCTAGGGCAATCGCATATACCCTGCGCTGATAGCGTGTCACCAGTTCGTTGAATGCGGCGTCGTCTCCTTTTTGACAACGCGACACCAAGTCGAAATCGCTGTCTTTTTCAGCGGCCCGAGCCGATGACAAGCTTGAAGGAGTGGACTGATTTGGGGTTTTGTTATTCACTTTTGTAGGCATGGTGCGATGTGGGTTTTGTCTCCATGCGGCACTGTAGCACCAAGTCGAGACCAACCGCAATGCTGCGGCGTTGACAATCGAAAAGCCGCGCGGTAGCTTTTGCACTCACAACGCCAACAACACAAATCACATGAGCACAGATATCCGGACATTGCTGCACCAATTCACGGTCTTCACCGAAGTTCCCGAGGCGCGGTACACCCAACTGACCGAGGCCACCATCACGCTACGATTCAGCAAAGGCGACCGCATCTGGGAGGAAGGCGACAACAGCAAATACCTGTATTTTATTGTTTCAGGCTCTGTCAAAATCATCAAACATTCCGAAACTGGCAAGGATGTCATCATCGAAATTTTTGGCCCGCGCGACGCCATTGGCGTGTCCGCCATGCTCGTGAGCAAACCCTACATCACCGAAGCGGTTTGCCTCTCTCCCGTAACCGCGCTCTCCATCCCCAGCGAAATAATCCTCGAATTGCTCGGAGAGGTTCCCGGGATGGCGCTGCGCTCCCTCAAGGGTATGGCCCGACGCCAGCGCATGCTCATGCAAAAAGTCAAGGAGATGGCCGGTGGTGGTGTCGAATACCGCATCGCACATCTACTGCTGAAACTCGCCAACCGCATCGGTGCTGCCGAAGCCGAAAACCAAATCAGCATCCCCATCAACTTATCGCGGCAAGACATCGCCGACCTCGTCGGCACGACGGTTGAAACGGCCATCCGCGTTATGAGCCGCTGGCGCAAGCTCAAAATTGTCGACAACGATCGCACCGGTCTGGTGATTCTCGATCGCACCTCACTCGAAAACGTCGCCGCTGGCCTCACGCTGGATTCCGACGTGTAATCCCACGCAGCAACCGCAGCACACGCCCAAATGCTCGAAGCGATGTGCGCAAGCGCAAACGTCGTTTTGACAGCGTCGCCAAACGACAATCGGACGTGTTATTTGTTGTTTTTCACAGGTCGGAAGGGGTGCAAAAAGCTGGCAAACGCACTGGGACTGCGCGTCTGTGCGTACACCATGCCCTCGCCCGTAAACTTGGCCACCAAGCCTTCGCCGCCCAAGAAAAGCGACTTAATGCCTCCCACCTTGGTGATGGTGTACTGCACCGAGTCCTGAAAGGCCACGATGTGGTCGGTGTCCAAAATGTATTCGCCGCTGCAGCGCTTGGGATAAATCGCCCCATAGGACGAGACGAACACGGTGCCCGGTCCCGTGGCCTTGAGCAAGAAGAGGCCCAGGCCCGAAAAGAACCCCTTGGCGCCGCCCCACTTGGTGTCGAGCACAACGTCGGGCGTGGCCGCCACATAAGCGGAGGACTGAATCATGAGCGAACGCCCCGCCTCCAACTCAAAGGGAATGATGTCTCCAGGGCATCCGGGGGCAATCATCACGACGCCCTCTCCGCCCTCGGCTGTGAACGTGTTTTGAAAAATCGATTCGCCGCCGAGCAACTTTCGCTTGGCTGCCGCAAACACACCGCCGCGCGCCTCTGTCTTGATTTTGATATTTGACGACATGGCGATCATGGCGCCGGATTCGGCTACCACCGACTCGCCCGATGCCAACGTAAATTCCACCATGGCAAAATCGGGAGAACTTTTGATCTCGTATGACATTTTTTACCTCCTCAATTAATTTTCTACCGGCGGCAGTCTGGGACCAAGCAATTGGCCAAATTCATTGGGATTCCGCGTTTGGATGAACAGTTTTCCCTTGCCGGTAAAGCGGCAGACCAAACCCTCGGAGGAAAAGAATGTCGAAAACCAGGACCCCACCTTTTTAATGGTGAAGTCGAGGGTGGGCTCAAAAGCGACGATGTGCCCCGTGTCGATGATGAAGTTGCCATCGACTTCGATTTCCTTGATGGCACCAAACGCATTGAGGGCCAGTGGTCCCGTCCCATAGGCGCGGATCCAAAACATTTTCCCCTCGCCAAAAAAGCTTTTGAAGCCACCCCATTTGGCTTGAATCTCAACCGTTGTGGCCGATGCGAGATACGCTTGTTGCTGCACGATGAGCTCGCCACCGGTCATCTCGTAAACCATAATATCGCCCGGCAAACTCGGCGCGAAAGTCACTTCACCCGGCGCATTGTCCGCATGAAAGGTGTTGCGGAAAAAGGACTCGCCCAAAAGCATGGCGCGGCCAAGGCCTTTCAATAAGCCACCGACACCCTTGCCCTGAGAGGCCGAGGTCTCCATGCGAATGTGGGCGTCTTGCGACACCATGGCGCCGCTCTCCGCCATGACCTTGTCACCCACGTCGAGGCGCGCAATGGCCAGTGCAAATGTGGGACTAAATTCAACATCAAACTTCATGATGACATTCTCCTTCTTGGATCAAGACTTCAGCCTCGGCAAAATCCAACCGATGGTGGCGCCGAGATCCCGGGTTTGTATGTAGAGCTTTCCGTGTCCCAAAAATTCGCAGACCAGTCCTTCTCCCGACATCAAGGTAGCTTTAAAGCCGCCAGCGGTCTTGATTTTGTACGTCAGCGAATCCTCGTAGGCCACGATGTGTCCGGTATCCACAATGAAAGAGCCCTGCACGTCAATGGCGTGAATGGCCCCGTAGGAGTTCACCCACAGATCGCCCGACCCAGAAGCGTGAAGCCAAAATGCGCCTTCCCCAGAAAACAAGCTCTTAAAGCCACCAAACTTGGTTTTCACCCTCACCGCCCCAGCGGAGGCGAGGTAGCTCGAGGCCTGCACCATTAGGGCGCGCCCTTCGGCCATCTCGTAGTGGGTGATGTCGCCGGAAATGGCCGGTGCAAAAAGCACCTTGCCCCCTTGGCCAACCGGGGGCGTGTACGTGTTGAGGAAAAAGGATTCTTTGGCAAAAATCTTTCGAATCACAGCCATGAAGAAGCTGCTGACCCTGCTAAAGAAGCCGCCGAGATTGCTGCCAAAACCCGTCTTGATGATCATGCCATCGCTCATGCCAACCATGGAACCCGCCTCAACCGTGAGGCTCTCTCCTGGCGCCAACTCCACTGTGGCCATGGCAAAAGCTGGACTGAATTCGATCGTCTGCTGCATGAAAACCTCCTTCGCCTCAAAGCGGCAAAAAACAAAACTTCCGATATTAATCGGGGACTGTAACACAATGGATCGGCGCTTCAAGCAGAAGATTCTCGCAACCAAATGCCGATGTGCGGCGCCGAAAGCGGTGCTGTATTAATGAGAGATGAGACAACGCTATGCCTTGTCGTTGCGCGGCGCATCTTCGCCCAAAGACGCGAGAGAGGGCGGCGCGACACGTGCATCTTCCGCCTCATTCGCCGGCGTGGTGATCCAGATGTCCACCAACATTTGCAGCTCGGAAATGGCATTGGCCATTTGCCGCGTGCTGTCCTCAATGCGCTGAGAGATCGATTGGTTTTCCATGGCGCTAATATTGATTTGCTCCACCGCAGAAGCGATTTGCGACAACCCCAGGGATTGCTGATTTACCGAGCTATTAATCTCATTGGCCACCGCAGATGCCTCCATAATGGCCTCGCTCAGATCGTTGACAATGGCGCCCGCATTCGACACCGCCGTCACGCCTTCCAATGTGCGCGCTTCGCCGTTTTCGGCTGTCTCCACCATGCCTTCAATGGCCTGTCGAATTGTCGTCAATGTGTAGGTGATTTGCTCTGTGGCCTCTTTGGACTGGCCGGCAAGCTCCTTGACCTCCTGCGCCACCACCGCAAACCCTACGCCGTACTCGCCGGCCTTCGCCGCTTCAATGGACGCATTGACAGCCAAAATTTTGGACTGCTCAGCGATGGCGTTTACGGAGTTAATGATGTTGCCAATTTCCTCCACGCTGGAGAGCAGCCCCTTGCTCTTTTGGAAAATATTTTGCGAGTCCGCCTTGATGCGCACCATGATTTCGCTGGCTGTGTCCACGGCGCTCCGCCCACGGGCCGAACCTTCCGAAGACTTTTCAGCGGCTTCGACAATGCGCCCCGCAGCCAACGACACGCTCTTACCTGTCTTTTCCATCTCTTCGACGGTGGCAGCGGTTTCCGCGACGGCGGCGGCTTGCTCAGAGGCCGACACCGACAAATTGGCCATCACCTTCACCGTCTCGAGCGAGACACCGGAGACCGTGGCTGTCAGCGATTGCACCGTGGTGACCTGCTCGTGAAAGGCCCGCCCCAAATCTTGAATCGATTTTGACAGCACGAACATCTCGGTCAGGCCGGATTCCAATTGACCGAAATGTGTCAAATCGCCGTCGGCAATGCGCGCCGCAGTTTGGGTAATTCTCGTCATGGGACGCGCCGCAGAAGTGCCGATGAAGAACACCAGAATGGCCACGACGATCAGCGATACGACGAATGTGATGACCATTGAGAGCGCGAAACGAGACTGGTAGTCCTGGTACTCTTTGACCGACTCGGCATACACCAGGTAACCGAGCAGGCGCTCTTCCAGCAGCACCGGCACACCGGCCAAAACCAGATCGCCCTGAATGATGTTGGCGGTGCCCAGCATGCCGTCCTTTTTCCATTGTCCCATTTGCGCCAGCGGCACCGACATAAACAAATCGATGAGCTGCGTGTATACCGCCTGTTCGGAGGCCTGCATGCGCCCCAGCTCTTTCGGCAATATGGCAACAAAATCGCTGCGAGAGGCATCGCCGATGATGTCGTCGGGGCGCCGAAGCGCTCCGCGTTTCTTGGTTGCGGCTTCTTCCCGAACCAAAAATACAGCCACCCCCTCCATCTCGCTCCGCGAACGCATCGCGGCGGCCAACTGCTCGCGCAGCGCTTGCTGGTCATCAACGCTAGATGCGGCAATTTGCATGTCGAACCGCCATCTGTTGACAAAGGCTTCTGCGGTTGCAGCGGCGCCACGCTCAATGACATCGAAAGCGCGTGCTTGCATCCCGGGATTGAAAACGGTGAGAAACAACGCCATCGTAACGATGGCCTGCAGCACGACTACGGATAAAATGAGCGCGGTCAGGGTTTGCCCCAATGTCAGTTGGCGTTTCATGTCGTTCTGTGCTCCCCGTGCGGAAATGGCGTTTGCATCCATTTATAGCACGTCCCAAAGAATTCACCATTTGGCTATTTTTAAAATTACACTGCAAAAAAAACAACGCACAATTGACCAAACCTACTGTATCCTTCAAAGTTATAAACAGTAGCGCACCGTATTTTGTCTGTCTGGGGAGATGCCAATGACCAACAAGATCCTCATTGTGGATGACACAGAAACAATGCGAATGACGCAACAGATGATGTTGGGCGACGAGGGGTACCAAATTGAAATGGCGACCAACGGCGTTGAAGCACTCGAAATGGTGCACCGCAACAAACCCGATCTCATCCTCATGGACATCATGATGCCCTTGATGGACGGCATTGAATGCTGTCAGCGCATCAAATCCGACGAGCAGCTCAAAGACATCAAAATCGTCATGGTCACGACACGCAGTGAATACGCCCGTGTCAAAGAGGCGTTTGCGGCGGGCTGCGACGACTACATCAACAAACCCATCAACAAAGAGGAACTGCTCACCAAAGTAAAAGATCTCCTCAAGTTCGTCAGCCTTCGAAAACTTTTGCGCAACTAAACCGATGGCGCAGCGCACTCTTGCGCAAAGGGACAAGACGTGACACCAGCTTCCATCGAAAAATTGGCTGAACTGAAAGCCCGCCTCGCGGAAATTCACGCGCTGGAGCAGCAAGCCCGCGAGCTCAAAAATGCGCTCGTCAAAGAGGGGGCCCTCTCCCGTGACGAGGCCCTCGACAAGCTGGATTTTTTGCTGCTGCAATCCGCTGATCAAGTCTTGGCGCTGCCCCTGACCTACGTCACCGAAGTCATCGACATGCCCCTGCTCCGCCCCTTGCCCGCGCCCCGTCCGCCGGTGTCTGGGCTGGTGAACTACCACGGAGATTACCTGGCGGTTATCGACATCCGCCCCCTCGTGGGACAACCCGAAACAGCGGCGCGTCCCCACCAGGTCCTCGCCATCTGCGAAGTCGCCCCAAAGCGTTTCGCGCTAAAAGCCGACGATGTCCACGAGGTCATCACCGTCGCAACCGAGGCCATCTCCATCGCCGATCACGTGCTGCCGGGCGTGCTGCACCAAGCGGGCATGTTGCGCATCAACGCGCACCAAAGCGCCGTCATCCTCAATCTCCCCCACATCGCGTTGACCACCCCGCTACCCAACGATGAACCCACGGTGCCCGCAGAGACATGATGCCCTGGTCCGCCCAACGAGAAGCCCAAATCACCGACGCCGAATTGACCGAGCTGCGCGCCTGCATCTTGCAAAAAACCGGCATCTACATCTCGGAGTCAAAGTCTTTCGAGTGGCACACAAAGCTAGGACCACACCTGGCCACGCTCCCAGCCGACGAGCGAAAAAACTTTGTCTCCCGCGTGCACAGCGAGCCCGACTACCGACAAAAAATCATCAACTTGCTCACGGTGGGCGAAAGCTATTTTTACCGCAACCACCCGCACTTCGAAGCGCTGGAACACCGCATTCTCCCCGCGCTCATCGAAGACAACGCGCCGACAAAACGCCTGCGCATTTGGAGCGCCGGGTGCGCGGCCGGCGAAGAGCCCTACTCTTTGGCCATGCTCTTGGATCGCGCCTTCCCAGAGCTCAAGACTTGGCATGTCACCATTTGCGCCACCGACATCAACACCGCTTTTTTGGCGAAGGCCGAACAGGGCATTTACACCCCCTGGTCTTTTCGCGGCGTCCCCGAAGCGCTTCGCACGCGCTACTTCACCCCGATGGATGCGCAGCGCTATGCCATCGCCTCCCACATACGCAGCCAGGTACAGTTCGAGTACTTCAACCTGATCACGCACCCCATGCGCCCTCCCCGGGGCGCGCAATACGACCTCATTTTGTGCCGCAATGTGCTCATCTACTTCCCGCACGACCTCGCTGTACGCGTCACCGCCAACTTGGAAAACGCGCTCTTCCCCCGAGGGTTTTTGATCCTCGGACACTCGGAGTCTTTCTCGGCCCACACCGCCCTCGAAACCATCTACTCGCACGCCACGTTCTATTATCGAAAGCCCCCCGTCTCCGGGGCAACAGCTCCCCCGACCCGACATTCCCATTCCCTGATTCCGGGCATTCTTCCGGTTATGCCCGCGAACGACAGCGCGCCCCCGAACAAATCCAAAGACACCCCGCTGGCGCCGACGCATCCACCCGCCCGCGAAAACACCCTCTCGCTCATCCAGCTCGCCGAGGAGCACGCCATCATGGGCGAGCTCGATGCCGCCGAGCGCATTTTGGACGAGCTGGCCCTGCGCGCCTCGCGCCCACATCACCGCATCGAGTTTTTGCGCGCGGTCATCGCCGATCAACGCGACGACGCGTCCGCCTCGTTGCAACATTTGAAGCAAGCGATTTTTCTCAACAAGGACTTCACCATCGCGCATTATTATCAAGGCGTCATCGCCGAACGCGAAAACGATCGCACCGCGGCCAAGCGTGCATACCGCAACACCATCGCGCTGACGGCCACCATGCCTCCCGACGCCAAAGTCGATAGCAGCAGTGGCATCACCGCGTTGCGGTTGCACGAGATCGCCGCCGAGCGCCTCAAAGAATTGGATTTTTAATTATGGGCACCACCCTCTCTGACATCGAACGCAAATTGCTTGAAGCCAGGGCCCAACGCCTGGCCGCGCCCATCGAGCGCCAACAGCAAAAATCACATGCCCATGCGCTGCTGCTCTTCAACAGCGTCGATACCAACTTCGCCATCCAGCTCTCCCACGTAGAAGCCGTTATGCGCATCGCCGATATCTTCCCGATACCCCACACGCCCGCGCACATCTCCGGAGTCATTCGGCGCCATGGCCAAACCTTTGCGCTGGTCAATTTGCGGCGCTTCTTCTACCCGCAAACCGAAGCCCTCATCGACGAAGACTTCGCCATTGTCGCCACGATCCACCGCAAAACCATCGCGCTGCAGGTCACGGAAATTGAAGGCGTGACGCAGCTCTCCCAGGCGACGTTTTTGCCACCCCCAGAAAATCTCGACAAAGCCCTCGCGCCCTATGTCACGCACACCACAGCCCAGGGACTCCTCCTGCTCGACCTCAGCGCGCTGGTCTTAGCAGAGGGATTCGGCACAACGAAAATTGAAGGTGCACCATGAAGACCCCCGAAGGCTTTACCCGGGCGCAGATCGAGCAGCTATCCGAAATTTTTCGCACAGAGGCCATCGAACACGTGCGCAACATCGCCTCGGTGCTCTTCTCCATTGAAGACGGGAGAACCGACATCCCCGAGTCGATATCCCACGCCTTTCGCGATGCCCACAGCCTGAAGGGTTCGGCCAATACGCTCGGCTTCCTCCGCGTCGCCATCATGGCCCACCACTTCGAAGATGCCCTGGGCACCATCCGCGATCAAAGGCGCTCTCTGAGCGTTGCCGATCTCGACACGCTCCTCAACACGCTGGAGGCCATTCGCGCGTCCATCTACGCCAGTGAACCGGGCGACGACCAACTGTCAGAAAATGAAAACCAAACCCTGCAGCAGTTGAACGCGACATTCTCGTTGCAGCCCCCCCGCACCACCGCGTCTTCCCCGCCCGCGCATGTCCCCTCTCCGCCGAACGCCGCCCCGTCCGCAGATACCGCGCAAACCACCGGGGGCTTTTCCAAAGAGGACGAGGCGGGGAAACAAGATTTCGTTCGGGTTTCCGAACGGCGCATCGACAACGTCATCAATCAGTTTGGCGAGCTCTTCGAATCCAGCCTGCAGTTCGAGTCTGTCGGACACGACTTGGCCACCAATGTCCACGAGAGCGATCGCCTCGCCGAGGCCCTGCAAAAGCACCTGCAGAAGCTCTCGGGTTCTGCGCTGGAAGCCGACGTTATCGAGTTGCTGGGCATGGCCAAAAACCTCGCCATCCTCTCGCGGTCGGCGCAGCACAACTTCTTCTCCGAAGAGCGACACCTCCAAAAGCTCCTGCTGCGCACACAAGATGGGCTGCGCGCCATTCGCATCGCCCCCATCTCCAATCTACACATCACCATCCGCAACCAAGTGCGCGAGGTCGCGCGCGCCGTGGGCAAAAAAGTCGCATTGGAATTGGCCGGTGGTGAATACGCCGTGGATCGCGCCATCCTCGACGCCCTCGAAAAGCCCCTCATTCACTTGCTGCGCAACGCCGTCGATCACGGCATCGAGCCGCCCGAACAACGGCGTAAAGCGGGGAAGCGCGAAAGCGGCACCATCGCCGTCGTCGCCCGCCACATGGGAGACGCCGTGGAGCTCTCCATCGAGGATGACGGCCGCGGCATCTCTCCGGAGGGCATCAAAGAAGTGCTCCAAACCAACTTTTCCCTCTCAGAGACACAGATCGCAGAGCTCTCCACCGACCAATTGTACGACTATCTCTTCGAGTCTGGGTTCTCCACCACCACCAGGGTCTCCCAAATTTCGGGACGCGGTGTGGGCCTCGATGTGGTCAAGCACACCGTGGAACAATTCGGCGGCGAGGTCAGCCTGCGGAGCACCCCGGGAGAGGGCACGCGCATCGCCCTGCGGCTGCCGCTGACCATGTCGTCCATCCGCTGTCTTCTGTTTGGGGTTGGCTTGCAAACCATGGCCGTCCCGGCGGCCAACATCGAAAAGGTCTTGGTCCTCCTCGAAAAGGACATCCAAAAGGTGGGCGGCGGAGACGTCATCAACTATGCCGGCGGACACCTGCCACTGTCCTCGTTTCAAGAGGTGCTCCAGCTCTCCAATGCAGCTCACATGTCGGCGCAACAAAACACCGGGTTCGCAGCGGTTCTCCGCTTTGGCGAGCGCCGCTTTGCCTTTGCCTTCGACCAAATCTTCGAATACACGCAGCTCATCATCAAACCCTTGGGCGATCTACTGGAGCGCGTCCCCAATGTCTCGGGCCTCGCCCTGTTGGGCACCGGAAAGCTGGCCCTGGTGCTCAACCCCGCAGACCTCATACGCTCGGCATCTGGCCTCTCCGCCACCAAGCTACCCACCGTGCCCCCCGCCGCCATCCAGCAACGCACCGTGTTGATCGTCGACGACTCCATTGCGGTTCGCACCATGCAAAAAGCCTTGCTCGAATCCTCTGGATTCAAAGTCCTGAGCGCCTCCGACGGGCTGCAGGCGCTGCAACTGCTGGCTTACAACACTGTAGATGCGGTGTTGTCCGACGTGCAGATGCCCAACATGGACGGCTTTGAATTGACCCGCGTCATTAAGTCCCGCGACAAAACCAAGAACATCCCCGTCATTCTGGTCACGTCCTTGGGATCCGACGCCGACATTCAGGCGGGGCTGGCATCAGGCGCCGATGGACACATCATCAAAAAGGAACTCACGCGCAGCGAGTTGTTAAAGACCATCAATCAACTCATTTAACGAGGGCACGAAACAAACCATGATGCGCATTCTCATCGCCGAAGACTCCACCACTGTACAGCGAACGCTGGTGTCATTGCTGGCGCAGGAGCCCGGCATCGAAATCGTCGGCATCGCCAACAATGGACTCGAGGCCGTCGCCCAATGCCACCGCCTCAAGCCCGACCTGATCACAATGGACATCTTCATGCCCCAAATGAACGGGCTGGAGGCCACGAGAACCATTATGGCCGAATGCCCCACGCGCATTGTGATCATCAGCTCCATGGTGGGCTCGCGCAACATCACATTGGCGTTTGACGCCATGCGCGCCGGGGCCGTAGAGATCATCGAAAAACCCGGCGGGGTGCTCACGGGCAACTATGCCGAGGTGAAAAAAACACTGCTGAACGTCATCCAAAAGGCCCGCGCTTCACGTCCGACAGCGCAACTGAGCTGGCTGCCCCCTCCGGCGTCGTCCTTTCCTCCCGCCCCGCTCCCCAAACTGTCCACGCCCGCGGCGAATGCACACCGCCACCAGGGAGCGCCATCTGGCACCGAAAAGTTCCGGCTGGAAAAATTTCCCACGTCCCTGATCTGCATCGGCGGCTCCACCGGTGCCCCAACCGTCATCATGGAAATACTCGCCCAGTTGCCGGCCGACTTCAGCCTCCCCATTGTCATCGCCCAGCACATCTCCCGCGGCTTTGCCAAGGGCATGACCGCCTGGCTCGACAACGCGTGTGCGCTGCCAATTCGCTTGGCCTCACCCGATGAACGCCCCGCAAAGGGAACGGTCCTCGTGGCCCCCGACGACTGCCACACCGCGTTCAACGACGACGGGCGACTCCTGTTCCGCGCCGCCCGCAACGATGGCCACATCCCCTCCATCGACGGCCTGTTTGAAACCGCCGCCCGCACTTTTCGCGCCAAAGCCGCGGGCATCTTGCTGTCCGGCATGGGCAAGGACGGCGCCAACGGACTGTTGCAAATGCGCACCCAGGGCGGCCTCACCATTTGCCAAAGCGAGGCCACCTCAGTGGTCTACGGCATGCCACGGGTCGCCAAAGAGCTGGGAGCTGCCCACCTGGTGCTCTCCCCCCACGAAATCGCCACCACGCTATTGCAGCTCGACCAAATCACCCGGCGGCAACGCGCCCAGTGACAGCGACTGGCCAACCAATCGGCCAGACAGCCAGGGCTTCGACACGGGGCTCATCGGATGTGTGCGTTTTCGGGTGTGCGCGTTCAATGACGGCGAATGGTCAACCGCCGAACCGCTGGGCCATCGTCTTTGCCGCGGTGGACAAATTCCTCGAAGGAGAGGTCGTGGACAACGCTGATCTCTTCGTCGTCCAGATCGATTAAAAACGATATGCTGTGCGGCTTCTTTTGCCAGGTGGCGTCGCGTTTTTCATTCAACCAGGTTTTGAGGGTCGAAAAATGCACGTCGGAGAATTGTGCCCGCAACTCGTTGCGGATGCTGCGCACCATCGCAAAGACCGTCACCGCATAGCGCGACGGGTACACGCCATCCTCGGGTTCGACATCGGGCCAAGGCGCAAAACTCGCTGTCAGCACCGCCAGTTTTCGCTCCTGGCGGACAAAGCGCTCATAAGCGGACTTCACCTCGCTGGGATCGTCGCTGAAACGCAGCACCAGATCGCCAATGCAGCGGCAATCGGCGAGCTCTCGCGTCAGGTCGTCGACGTTTACGAAGTAGGTTTGCTCCTTGCTGAGTTTCGTTTTGTGAACAACTGGCAATCTTTCCATGGCACTCCCTCTCGCAAAAAAAACAAAGCAAAATGATATAATTTCTACCGGGCGAATGCGAGCGCAGAAGTGTGACGAAATGTGGCAAGACTCTTTAACTGAAGTATATTCCATTCAATATAATACACCGTATGTAAGTCACTCTACACACTAATCCACGTCACGCATTTCTCTGTGAACAAGAACAGGACCCGGCGCAGAAATTCCGCTAGGATGGCGCCATGAAAACCGCCTTTACACCATACACACTGGGCAACATCGAATTGCGAAACCGCTTCATCCGCGCGGGCTGTTTTGAGGGCATGGCGCAAGAGGGCCAGGTCACCGATGCGTTAATCGAACACCACGAGGCCCTGGCGCGCGGCGGCATGGCCATGACCACCGTGGGCTATCTCTCCGCCAGCGAGGACGGCCGCGGATTTGGGCACGAGCTGTGGGCCAATCCCGCCATCCAGCCGCGGCTGCGGCAACTCACCGACGCCGTGCACCGCCACGGCGCCCTCGCCTCGGTGCAAATCGTGCATTGTGGTTTTTTTGCCAGTCCCTGGGTGACGGGTTATCCCACCTACGGCGCCTCCAAAAAGCTCTGCCTGTTTCGCCTCTCCATTTGCCGCAAAATGACCCTCTCTGACATCCGCGAGAAGGTCGACGACTTTGTTCGCGCCGCCCAACTGGCTCGAGACAGCGGCTTCGACGCCATCGAAGTGCACGCCGGACACGGCTACTTGCTCAGCCAATTCCTCTCGCCCTGGACCAATCGCCGCGACGACGAATTTGGCGGCAGCCTCGACAACCGCCTCCGCTTTCCCGTCATGGTCATCTCCGCCCTGCGCGAGGCCCTGGGCCCCGACTTCCCCGTCCTGGTCAAAATGAACCTCGAAGACGGATTTCGCGGCGGCGTGACCCTCCCGGAGGCCGTCATCATCGCCCGCGCTTTTGCCGACGCCGGCGCCACGGCCCTCATCCCTAGCTGCGGCTTCACCGCGCGTACGCCATTTATGATGTTGCGCGGTCGGGTGCCCGCCAAAGAGATGATCCGCAACCAGCCCGAGTGGTTCATGCGCTTGGGCCTCATCTTCTTTCGCCGCCTGGTGGTGCGCACCTATCCCTTTTCGCCCCTGTTTCTGCTCAACGGCGCCCGGGAAATCCGCAACGCCGTATCGATTCCCGTCATTTACATCGGCGGCGTGCTGTCCGCGTCCCACATCGCCACCCTTATGGCCGAGGGCTTTCCCCTGTGCCAACTCGGCAGGGCCACCATCGAAAACCCCAACATCGTTCAACAACTGGGCCAAAACGCCGTGCAATCCTCCGACTGCGATCAATGCAACCGCTGCGTCGCCACCATGGATGCCCACGGCGTCTACTGCGTCACGGCCGAAGAGCGCCGCCAATCAAACGCCCGCTAATCCCGCACGCCGCAAACTTGTCGCGCGCCGCGTTTGGGTCTACAATTCCACACATGAACACGACAGGCATCAGAGAATTTCGCCTCGGAGAAACGATCATCCGGGTTTGTCCGGCATGCGGCGTGGTCAACCCGCAAGGACCGTCCAATGGCTGCCCCCACCTGCAGTTGGTGCGATTTAACGGGGTCCCCGCATCTCTCGAAACCGTATTGATGGATGTGGCGACGCTGCGCCGCGCGTATGTTGAAAAGCTCAGCTCCCTCAAACAGCGCGTGCGGGATGCCGTGCAAACCGGAGAGGGGCACATTGAGGTTCCGCGACAAATTCGCGCGCAAGATGTCGACACGCTGTACTCCAAGGCCAACGACGCCGTCTTTGCGCTGTCCAACCCCGGGATGTCATCCGCCACCCCCAAGGCCGATGCGCCGCGCGCCCGCAAAAGCGCCCCGCGCAGCAAGCCCCTCGACGACCGCCAGCTCGATCTGCTGCTCTTGGCCCACCCCAAGGGCGAGGCCTGACCGCGCGATCACGGCTGGTTTGACTCTCGCATTATCTTTTGTTTGGCGCTGCGCACTTGCACCACGAAACTCTCGAGGTGTCGCGTCGGATCGCCCTGCAGGATAATTTTTTTCCCCACTTGTTTTTCGAGCCGCTTCAGTGAAGGGGCCAATTCGCCCTTGAACACCTCAATGACCCCCGGGTGCAGCTTGACCTCAAACTCCACCCCGTCCACCTCGTCGTAGCGGCGCTGGACCTCGCGCATAATCTCGTTGGCCACCGTCAACCGAGACAGCGTGTGCCCGGTACCGTCGCAGTACAAGCAGCGCTCGTGCAGCGTGCGGCCCAAACTCTCCCGCGTTCGTTCCCGCGTCATCTCCACCAAGGAGAAGCGCGAAATCGAGTTCACCGATGTTTTGGCCCGGTCGTTGCGCAACACCTCCATGAGGCGGTCCATCACTTTTTTGCGGCTGGTGGGGCGATCCATGTCGATGAGATCAAGCACGATGAGGCCGCCGATGTTGCGGAAGCGCATTTGATACGCGATCTCTGCCACAGCCTCTAAGTTGGTGGCCAAGATGGTCTCCTCCTGGTCGCGCGCGCCAGCGCCGACAAAACGCCCCGTGTTGACATCCACGGCGGTCAGCGCTTCGCCTTGATCGATGACCAGGGAGCCCCCCGAGGGCAACTCCACCACGCGCTCCAAGGCCCGCCGAATCTCCACCTCAATGCCAAAGGCGTCGTAGATGGGCTCGTCGCCCTCGTACAGGCGAACGACATCGGAACGCCCAGGCACCAAGCGCTGCAAAAAGGATCGCAACCGCGCTGCCTCGCGGGCATCATCGATAAAAATTTCGGCGATGCTGTCGTTAAAATAATCGCGCACGACGCGCAGAATTACCGAGAGTTCCTCATAGAGCAGGGTGGGTTTTTTGTGCTTCGTGTAGGCTTTTTTGGCGTCGCTCCAGGTCTCCACCAAGTAATTGGCATCTGCGGCCAAGGCCTCTTGAGAGATCTGTTGCGCCGCCGTGCGTGCGATGAGCGCACCCTTTTCGGGAGCGATCTGGCCCAAGATGGACGACAGGCGCGCGCGCTCTTTGGCGCTGTCGATTTTGCGGCTGATGCCGCCGCGATCGGAAAAGGGCATGTAGACCAAGTGGCGCCCCGGCAGCGAGACGTCCGCAGTCACCCGACATCCCTTGGTGCCGATTTGATCTTTGGACACCTGCACAGCGATAAACTCTCCCTCGCGGATCACATCCCGGATAGAGGTTTTGGCCGACTGCCTGCCGCCTTTTTGCCGCGGTTTCGGCGCGGTGTCGCCGGTCGTGCCCTCATCGCCTCCTTGGGGTGATTCGAATTCGGCCTCGTGTTCGTCGGGGTGCAACAGATCCGATGCGTGCAAAAAAGCGTGTTTGTCGCGGCCGATATCCACAAACGCCGCCTGCATTCCCGGCAGCACGCGTGTCACGCGACCGCGGTAAATGTTGCCCACCGCCGAACGGTGGTTTTCGCGCTCGACGAGCAGCTCGACGATCATTCCATTTTCGATAATGGCCACGCGCGTTTCCGCCAAGTCAACGTTAATAACAATGATATTTTCTTGTGCCATTCATTTGCTCCGTTTCGCAGGCAACCCGCCTCGGCAGAAGGCCAAAGCAGCATCGCCACTGCGCCATTCTTCCAGTGCTTTCAATTTCCCTTTTCGGCGTTTTGCAGTATTCTCGCTTACCGAAAAGGCAGCGGTATGAAAACGAAAATACGCACGCGATATAGGGTCGGCATTGTCATTGATGCCGTACACGAGCTTTACCAAACAGAGGTGTGGCGTGGAATTTACGAGGAGGCGCGCCGCCAACAAGTGGATTTGCTCACGTTCATCGCCACCTCCCAAGATGGCATCAGCCGTTTCGAGACGCATTACGACATCGTCCGCGACTTTGCCACCCATTCCGACGTCGACGGGTATATTTTGTTTTCGGGTTCCATCGCCGAACACCAAGGCACGCCCTTCTTGTCGTCGCTTAGCCAACAGCTATCACACCGCCCCCAGGTCAGCCTCTCCATGCGCCTCCCCGGCATCCCCAGCATCCTCGTCGACAACGCCGCAGGTGTGGCCGCCATTGTCGAGCACTTTGTCAACGCGCACAATTTGCAGCGCATCGCCTTTGTCGCGGGGCCTCCCGGACACGAAGAGGCCGACATCCGCTTTGCCGCGTACCAAGATGCCCTAAAGCGCCACGGCATTCCCCTGGCCACCGAGCTCATCTTTCCCGGCACGTTTTTAAAGTCTGCCGGCGCCCACGCGGTCCAAAGTCTCATCGAGAACAACATCGCGTTTGACTCCCTCATCGCAGCCAACGATGAGATGGCCTTTGGCGCCCTCGAGGAGCTGGCGAAGCGCGCCTGGCATGTCCCGGTAGAGGTGGCGGTCGCCGGCTTCGACGATGTCGCCTCCTCCGCCATGACCAAGCCCCCGCTCACCACAGTGCGCCAGCCCCTCAACCAAATGGGGACCACCGCCCTCTCCCTCCTCATCAATCAGCTCAAGGGCATCGCGGTGGAGCCCGTACACGCGTTGCCCGCCGAGCCCACCTTTCGGCGCTCGTGCGGTTGCTTTCCCACCGAATTTTACAATGCGCGCCCCATCTCCAAGCCCCCAGAAGAGCTCGACAAAGAGGCCCTCACCCAGCAGCTCACGCGCATCATCTTGCACATGTCCGACGAAACGCACCCCGCCTTTCCCGGTGAGGACACCATCCAAAAGTACATGCACGATCTGCTCGAAAGCCTCATCCTCAACGTGCAGCGCCCCACCATTCGCTACATCTTTTTAAACGAAATCGACATGCTGCTGTTTCGCCTCGACGCTTTTGGCAACAGCATCCAAACGATGCGCATTGTCACCAACCGCATCAACACGCAGCTCTCCGTGCTCTTCACCGAATCCGCCGACATTGCGGAGGCCGGCAACATGTTGCAACAAGCCAAGTTGCTGCTCAACGAGAGCGAGAACAACCGCAACCAAAACGCCGTGCTCAATGCGTCGCAAAAGCAGCTCCACGTGGACATCATTTGCCAACGCTTGATCAGCTCATTTGAGCAGCGGGAGCTCCTGGACACCCTCCGCACCAGCCTGCCCGAAGTGGGCATTGAGAGCTTCGCCATCGCCCTGTACGGCGATCCTTTTTTGACCGGCAAAAACTGGACATTCCCCAAGACGGCCAAGCTGCTGTTGTCGCAGGAGGGTGCAAACATCGCGCCCGCATTTCCACGAGGCGACACCACCTTTTCTGCCGAGCTCATTTTGCCCAACGGGCTGCCCACCGCCCCGCACACCCCGCAAACCCATCTCTTCCTCCCCCTGTTCCACCGCGACGAACAGTTGGGATACCTCCTGCTGCAGTACGTCCCGGGAGCGCCCCTCTTCATGTACGAAGAACTCCGCATTCACGTGGCCAGCGCCTTAAAGAGCGCCTTGCTCCTGCGCGAATTCAAAACCAAATCCATGCTGGATGAGCTCACTGGCGTTTACAATCGACGCGGGTTCATGCACCAAGCCGCCGCGCAAATCCGTGCGTTTCAAGCACAAAAAAACGACGAGCTCCTTCTGCTCTATTGCGACATCAACGGCCTCAAACACGTCAACGACACCTACGGCCACCACGAAGGCGATGTCCTCATCCGCGCCGCTGCCGAAGCGCTGACCAACACATTCCGCGAAGGTGACCTCATCGCCCGCGTCGGGGGAGACGAATTTGTCATCCTGCTCCAGGCGCCGCACAACCCAACCCTCGCCAACCACGTGCTCCAGCGGCTGCGCCAGCAAGTACAACGCGCCAATATCCAACTCGAGAAACCCTTCTCGCTCTCCATCTCTGTGGGCACGGCGCGGATCGTAAGTGGAGAAGACAGCGACATCGAAACCCTGATGCGCCTAGCTGACAACCGCATGCTGCAAAACAAGAGCGACTTTTACCAAAAGCGAGAGCGCAGCTCGGTCCCCCCTGCCCCATAACGCTGCGGAGCGGCCCAGCGCCGAACCCAACAAAAAAAACGAACGAGAGAAATGCGATAAAATGGATGGGATGCGATGCGGGCGCTATTCGGCGTCAGCGTCAGCAGCGGCGGCGGCGAGGGCGTCGGCTGAGGGCAGTGATGTGAACAACGCTGAGGCGCGCGTCTTGCCCTTGATGCTGCCTTTCAATTGGGGCGACAGGCGGCCCTTGGCCTCGCGGGTCAACACCACCTTGGCCGAACAGGTTTGCGCTTCCTTGCCGCTCTTCAGGTCGAAGGCATCGGCGGACACGGTGTGGTGGCCGTTGTCGACAACGCTTTTTCCCAATGTGTCTGGGTAGTCCCAAAAGCACTCGCTTTCAATGAGCAGGTTGAGCTTGTCGCCGGTGCCGTTGTCTTTCCAGGTGACGTCAAAAGCGTCGTCGCGCGCGATGTCGACGGACTTGGGAGAGAGGAGCGAGATGGGCTCCGGCATGTTGGTGATGGTGCTCTCGTACGGGGACTCTCCCTTGCGATCAAATACGAATGCGTAGGTGTCGGCCACATCGACGGTGGCTTTGTAACGCGCGGGATTGGAGCCGCTCTTTTTCAATTGAACGCCGTTCATCAACACAACGTCGCCACACGTAAGCCGGACGTTGGTGCCCCCCGGCTTGTTGCCCACCCAGAAGACGGCCTCGGCCTTGGCAGAAGAAGCGGTTTCGACGACTTCGTACTCGACGTAAATACCTTCCGTCTTGATGTTGCATGAATCTTCTTGCGGAAAACAGGCCGCGGCCAGGAAAAGAACGACGCCCAAAGAGAGATAACTAAGTTTGTGTTTCATAACGCCTCCCATTTCGCTTCCGGTGCACAGCGCACCGGGCAGGTAGTACACAAGCCATTTTGACACCACAACGCGCCGCGTTGTTCAATAATGATTATCTCCATTGGCATTCTCCATTCAAATCATCTTTTTTTGCTGCGGTTCGACCAATGAACCGTGCTACTGTGCTGGGTTTGGTAGGTGCGCAATATGACGAAAAACAACGATGCATTCTCGCGATACCCCACAGTGGTCGAAGAAACCCAACTGCTCGAAAATGTACAGCAGCACCTGAGCACCCACGCCACACGCCTGGGCCGCGGCGCCAACTACGACACCGAGATGCTCGAATTGCGCGATGCCATGGCCGTGGCGCACCCCGAAGATCTGCCATCCCTCGTCGAGCAGATGACCCGCCTGCAAGCCATCGCCGCCCAGCGCGGCCAAGGCGACGACCTCCCCATCGACCCCAGCAGCCCTTATTTCGGTCACCTGCGGCTCAAAGAAGACGGCAAAGAGCGCGACGTCCTCATCGGCAAGCGCACCTACCTGGCGCCCGAACAAGGCGTCCGCATCGTCGATTGGCGCAACGCACCGGTCAGCCGCATTTACTATTGCTACGAAGAGGGCGACGACTACGAGGAGTCCTTTGGCGGCAAGCCCCGGCGCGGCATCGTCACAGCGCGGCGCTCCATCACCATCCAAGACGGCGACCTCAAACGCATCTCCAGCATTGAAGGGGTGTTTGTGCGGCGCAAGGGCACGTGGCTGCAGCTCGACGGCATCGGCCCGCAGCTCTCCGGCGGCCAGGGCATCTCTGTGCGCGCCGACCACATCGCTCCGGTGCGAGGACGCCTGGGCGTCGACGCCGACGGCACCGATCGCAAGGACAAACACCTGCCCGAAATTTCGGCCCTGCTCGACCGCGCGCAGTTTGAGCTCATCTCCAGCAACCCCGAAGACTTTTTGGTGGTGCAGGGCAGCGCGGGCTCGGGGAAGACCACCGTTGGCCTACACCGCATCGCCTGGCTGGCTTATCAAAAACAAAAACGCCTCGACCCGCGCAAGATGGTGGTCATCGTACAAAACAACGCGCTGAGCCACTATGTCGCAGGGGTCCTGCCCGCCCTCGGCGTACAAGGTGTCAGAGTCATTACATTTGAGCGCTGGGCGTCCACCATTCGCAAGCGCCTCGTCCCCGAGCTCCCCGACCGCTACAGCGACGACACCCCCACCATCGTGTCGCGCATCAAAAAGCACCCGGCCCTGCTCAGCATCATCGACGACATCGCAGACGCCCAAGACGAAGCCAGCACCGCCAAGCTCACCCAAGCCATGTCGAATGCCCCGGGTGGCGACCGCGTCCTCCACGCCTGGCGACACCTGCAGCGCCTCCCCCTGGCCGCGCGGTGCCGCCGCGTGCTGCAATGGCTAGATGGCGACGCGCGCATCGGGCGTTACCGCGCCGACACCGTTGACCCCCGCACACTGATTCACGCCGAGTCCCTGCTCTCCCGCATACAAGACGAAGCCAGCGACATCGTCTCCGATTGGGCGAACTTCTTTACCGATCCCGCGGCCATGCGACGCGGATTCGAGACCCACGCCCCCACCGCCTTTACCGACGAAGACATCCAGCAAGCCCACGCCTGGAATGTGTCGCTGTACAAACGTCTCGACGCCGAGGGCGACGACACCGACGACGGCCCCCCCGTGGTGGATCGCGAAGACGACGCCATCCTGCTGCGGCTGCACCAGCGCAAAAAGGGCTGGCTGCGCGACACCAGGGGCCGGGTTGAATACGACCACATGATGATCGACGAAGTGCAGGACTTCACCGCGCTGGAAGTGCGCCTCATGATGGACTGCGTGGCCCGCAACTGCCCCATCACCCTGGCCGGCGACACCGCGCAGCGCATCGTCCAAGAGGGCGGCTTCGACGACTGGGACGCCTTCTTCGACGATCTCGGCAAGACCGTCGCGCACGTGGCCCCGCTCAAAATCGCCTACCGCTCCACCGCCCAAGTGATGCGGCTGGCCACCGAGGTGCTCGGTCCCCTTGCCAAGGACGTGGCCCGGGCCAACCGCGAGGGCGCCGAGGTCGAGGTGCATCAGTTCTCCGATCCGGGGCAAGCGGTGGACTTTCTCGCCACGGCGCTGCGCGAACTCTCGGTGCGCGAGCCCGCCGCCAACGTCGCCATTGTGGCGCGGCACATGGTGCAGGCGCGGGTGTACTACGAGGGGCTGCGAAAGGCCGAAGTCCCCCAACTCGAACTCATCACCGATCAAGACTTTTCGTTTGCGCCCGGCGTGGAGGTCACCGACATCCGCCAAGTGAAGGGGCTCGAATTCGACTACGTCATCATGGTGGATTGCAACGCGGACACCTACCCCCTGTCGGATGAAGCGCGCCACCATATGCACGTGGGCATCACGCGCGCCGCCCACCAGCTCTGGCTCATCACCACCGCCAAGCCCTCGCCCCTCATCCCCGAGCGCCTCCTCGACGACTAGCGCGAGCCGCGTTCTCGGCGCTCCCCGTCACAGGTCCCCCGCTAGGATTCGGGTTCGGACAGGGCGTCCATTTTTCGATAGATGGTGCGCGTTGCGATGCCCAGCAATTGGGCCGCCAGCTTTTTGTCTCCCCGGGTGTGGCGCAGGGTTTCGCGGATGACGCGGCGTTCAATTTCTTCGAGGGGGGTGCCGATGGGAATGCGCAGTTGTTCGTCATGCCGCTCGGCGTTGACCACGCGCTCGGGCAAGTCGGCGATGTCGATAATGGGGTGACGCGCCAGCACCACCGCGCGCTCCATGGCGTTTTCCAACTCCCGCACGTTGCCCGGCCAGTCGTACCCGGAGAGTGCGTCCAGGGCGGCTTGGGAGATGCCGTCGATGGCCTTGTTGTTGCGGGCGGCGTAGCGGCGCAGAAAGAGATCGGTCAACAGAGGGACGTCCTCGAGGCGCTGCCGCAGGGGTGGCAGGTGCACAGCGATGACGTTGAGGCGGTAGTACAGATCTTCGCGGAAGGCGCCGCGGGCAATTTCATCTTCGAGGGAGCGGTTGGTGGCCGCCACGATGCGCACGTCGACGGGCGTGGTCACGCCCCCCAGGGGATCGATTTCGCCCTCTTGCAATACGCGCAGCAGCTTCACCTGCACCGACGGCGAGACCTCCGCCACCTCGTCCAAAAAGATGGTGCCCCCGCTGGCCATGGCGAAGCGGCCGTCGCGCTGCTTCACCGCACCGGTAAAGGCGCCGGGCTCGTAGCCGAAGAGCTCGGCCTCCAAGATGGATTCGGGCAGCGCCGCGCAGTTCACCGCGATAAAGGGCCCCGATGCGCGCGCAGAGTTTTCGTGTATCGCGCGGGCCACCACCTCCTTGCCCGTGCCCGACTCTCCGGTGATCAAAATCGTGGCCATGGAGGGCGCCGCCTGTTGCACCAGTTCGAGCACGCGCCGAAACGGCGGACTCACCCCCACCACCGTGCGCTCTTCGGCCTTCTTGAGGCGATAGCGCAGCGCGCGGTTTTCGGCCAGCAGCGAGCGTTTCTCGAGGGCCTTGTGCACCGTGCGAATGATGGCCTGGCGCTTGATGGGCTTCTCGACAAAATCGTAGGCGCCGTGTTTCATGGCGTCCACGGCGGTCTCCACGGTGCCGTAGGCGGTCATCAAGACCACCTCACTGTCGGGGGAGACGGTGCGCAGCGCCTCGAGCAGCGACAAGCCATCCATGCCCGGCATCATTAAATCAGTGAGCACCACGTCGACGGTGTGTTTGCGGCAGAGGGCGAGCGCGGCGGCGCCATCCGGGGCCACCAACACCCGAAACCCCTCGCGGGCGAACACCTTTTCGAGCGCGCGCAGATTGCTCTTGTCATCGTCGACAATCAAAATCGTCGCGCTTGGCGCTTCTGACATATCGCATTCCTTTCGGCGAAGACGCGTCCCCGACGCCCCACAGATGCAGGTCACAAAGTTTTGCACACGCCATCTCGAAAGTCTATTTTGCCACCGACGCCCGCAAAAAGAAGGTATGCTTTGGCCCTCATCAACAGAAAGGCACGGCAATGAAAATGGCGCGCAAAAGCCAATGGGCAAGGGTAGTGACATGGGGACTGGCATGGGGGTTGGCAGGGCTTGTGACCGCGGGGTGCGCCAGCAACGACACCGACGAGGCGCAGCAAGGCACAAACAACAACGGGACCCACACCGCAGACAGCGACTCCTCGCAGCCGCACAGCACCGGCAACACACCGCCGCACAGCACCGACAGCGCTCCGCCACATGGCACCGACAGCGTATCCACACCGCCGCCCGACTCCAGTTCGCTGCACCCCGACACGTCGCCCCCGCCACCGTTTGGCAACTGCGAGCTCACAGCGGCGCGAGTGCGCATCACCGAGATCGACGTCGGCATGACCGTCCAAAACAACGAGACCGACGGGACCGGCTCCGTGCTGCAGCCCATTATGATGGCCGCCATTCCCTCCGGCGGTTCCCGGGTGGCCTGGATGGGGCAAGACGCCCAGGTGCACGTGGCCACCCTCGACGGCGACGACCAACTCACCGGCGCTCCCATCGGGGTTCCCGCCCGCTCCTTAGCCGACATCTACGCCGACAATGCGGGGGGCGTGGTGCTCGTCACCCGCGACGCACACGGCAGCGGCGAACGGCACTGCGGCGAGCTCAACAACCTGTGCGGCGCCGCCAGCGAGCGCGATTGGCAAGGCCAGTGGAACTGCTGGGACATGTACCTGGTGCGCTTCGACGGCAGCAGCGAAACCTGGGCCACCAACCTCACCGAGTCCACGCCGACGAACCCGCCCTATCTCACGAGCCCCACCGGTTCGTCCCTGCGCTTCATCTGGGAGCCCTTTGCCCACCACGGGCGCATCGCCTCGGACGGCGAGAGCTACGCGGCCTATTTCGGCGCTGCCGTGAGCGTCTCCCAGTCCTGCCAGTCCCAGGGCAGCGTTCACGCGACGGCGGTCAACATCCACCAGGGCGACCGCATGCAGGTGGTCGACCTCGCCGGAGACCTGCTCCAGCGGCGGGGCGGATTCGATTGGGGCTGCAGCCACAGCGGCTACGAGCGCGTGGTCTGGGACGCCGCAACGTCTGAGTACGTCGCCGTGTGCAAGACGGACAACAACAACCGCCTCGCGCGGCCAGCCCCCTACCGCACCATTCGCAGCGTCGACCTGTGGTACGCCAACATGAGCGACCTCGTTCCGGCGGGGGACGGGCGCATCTGGCTCGCCACCAGCGACATCCGCCCGGGCGAAGCGGCCAATGCCAGCGGCCTGGCAGATATTCACCTGCTGGCGTTCACCGATGGAGAGGCCGTGCAAGACGTCGTCCTGGCCAGCGAGAGCGGGGTCAACCACCGCGCGCCACAACTCGCCGCCTACGGAGCCGAGCGCATGGTCGTCGCCTGGGACGCCGGCACCTCCCCCGGCGATTTCGATTTCAGCCGGGGCGAACGCCAAATGCACCTGCAGGTCGTGAGCCGAGAAACCGGAGAAGCCGAGGGCGCGGCCCTGCCCGTCGACATGCGCGGCAACCGCTACCACAAACTCGTCGGCTTCCCCGACGGCAGTGTCGCTTACGCGGGACGCGGCACCGCGGCGACGCAAATTAAAATTCTGCGCGTGTTACCCTGCCGCGAGTAAGCCCGTCCACACGCCCCTCCACCAACGCACCCGCCGCCACAAAGACAACCGCCACAGAGACAACCGCAAACGACTGAAATACGCGCCCGGGGGATAGAACAAGCGCCAAATTCGTGGTAGGGGACGCCGCATGTTGCGAAAAAAAATTTCGACATTGCGCCCCGCACTCAAGCACATCCAACGCCACATCCCCGCTAACACGCGCGCGAAATTGCCTCATAAGCACCTCCGCATCCGCAACGCGCTGCTCTCCAGCGTCCCGCAGCTTCGCCGTCTCTACAAGCGCCGCGCCCTCATCCGCATGGGCATGCGCGTGAGATGGCCCCACAAGCACCTCCGCATCTACATCACCGCGCTGCTCTTCGGCGTCGCGCTGCAGCTCTTCCTCTTCTTGCGGCCCACCCCCTTTGGCCTCCCCTACGTCATGAACCTCTCCAGCTACCTGCCCCACGCCATGTTCTACGCCTGCTACGGCGTCTCGCTGGCGTCTGCGCCCTTCTTCCTCCTGGCCGCCTTCTTAGGCCGACGCGCGCAAAAGCCCCTGCTCTGGGCCCACATCTTGCTGCTAACCGGCCTGCTCGCCCTCACCCACCTCGACAACGAAATACTCCGTTTCTTCGGCATGCACCTCTCGGTGGACGCCCTGTCCACCTACGGCATCCAAATCAATGTGCCCACCGCCATCCACCACGCTGTGCGCGACGACGCCGGCGGTCGCTACCTCTCCGCCTGGCTCTTGTTGCTGCCGCCCCTCTTCGCGCTCACGGCGGCGCTGCTCGCCTTCCGCGTCAAAATCAACGCCCCCTTGCGCGCCAAGCGCATGGCAGTGATCGCAGCGATTGTGGCGTTTCTCTTCTTGCCCTTTTTGTTTCGCACCTCGCTGTTCGGCTCCAAAAACCGGCAGCAAAAAGTGGCGCCCATCGCCCTAGTGCTGCTCAAGAGCTTTCAAGAAACCTTTCAAGCCGCGCCGGATTACAGCGACATCGGCGAGCGCATCCAGCGGGTACAAAACCGGTGGCTCCGCGCCAACACCCAAGACGGATGGCGCTTCCCCGCACCAGGCGCCTCGCTCCTGCGCACCTTTGACGGCACCTGCCCTACCTACGGAGACGCCCCCTGGAACTTCGTCGTCATCGCCGTCGAAACCTTTCGCGCCCTCAACGTCCCCCTGTTTCACGCCGGCGAAACCATCGATGCAACGCCCCACCTCTCCGCCCTCGCCCGCTCCGACGACGCCGCCTTTTACACGCGCTACATCTGCAACTCCCAGCCGACGGTGTACGCCTTCATGGCCCTGCACACCGGCATCCTGCCCCACTCGCGCAAAACCGTGGCCAAGGCCTTTGCCCACAAACACCTCGACAGCTACGCCTCCATCCTGCGCCAACACGGCTACCACGCGGCGTTCTTCGGCGGCTCCGACCCCGACTGGGACAACCAGCGGCTGTGGCTCACGCAGTGGTACGACCACGTCTACTTCGACAAGGCCGACAACGAAGAGGACCGCAAGGTCATGCGGCAGCTCGCCCAGTACTTGAAGAACCGCCCCGACGCCGACCAGCCCTTTGTCGCCACCACCTTCCTCATCTCCAACCACGTGCCCTTCAGCGTCCCCGAGGCCGCGTTCCGCGATTACGAGGGCCGCGACCTCAAGCAGCGCATCCGCAACACGCTG
Source organism: Myxococcales bacterium (assembly GCA_012522445.1). Taxonomy (GTDB): domain Bacteria; phylum Myxococcota_A; class Polyangia; order JAAYKL01; family JAAYKL01; genus JAAYKL01. The sequence goes on from JAAYKL010000092.1 coordinate 76,081, forward strand.
CGCTACGACGACGACGTGCTGCGCGAGTTCTTCGCCGCCATCCAAGACGAGCCCTGGTTTTCGCGCACCGTGTTCTTCATCACCGGCGACCACGCTATGGACTTGGGAGAGCGCGGCGCAGCCCAGGGCCCCGAGAACACGCGCCACGAAACCAACTGGGTGCCCCTCATCATCTACGGGCAGCACCCCCTGCGGCCCACCGGACAACAGGGCGCCCCCGCCAGCCACGTCGACATCGCCCCCAGCATCCTGCACATGGCCGGCATTTGCGCGGACAACCGCATCATGGGGCACTCGCTCTTCGCCACCCGCGCGGACCGCATGTCCTACAACGTCCACGCAGAGAACTACGGGCTGGAGACCGCCGCCCACTCCCTGTACCTGCCCAAGGGCGACAAGCCGCAGCTCTACCGCGCCGCCGACCAGCGCCAGGAGACCGACATCTCCGCGGCACACCCCGATGAGGTGGAGCGCCTGACGCAAATCGTCCACGACTGGTCCGCGGTGGCCGACCACGGCTACGAAGTGGAGTTCCCGTGAACCGCATCCGCGTCTGCCTGTGGGCCACCACGATGCAGGGCAATATGTTCTCGCTGGCGCGCCACCTGCAGCAGCGCCCCGAGTACGACGTCGTCGCGGTCATGCAAACACCGGACATCTACCGCCAGGAGCCCATCAACCAGTTGGCCCCCCTCCGCGTCACCGTCATGGATCGCCAGCACCCACAAACCCTGGGCGCATTGCAGCGTTGGAAACCGCACATCACGGTAATTGACAACCACCACCCACCGGTGCCGCTGTCGCCCTTGCTGGTCAATGTCTGGCACGGCTACAGTTGGAAAGGCCCGGAGGACAAAAAGCAATTCGCCGAGATTTACAAGTCGGTCAAGGCGCACACGGGCATTGCGCCGGACGCGCCGAATCCGCGCTTCATGTGGATCGCCGCCGGAGAGCCCAACCGCCGTTACCGCATCGAGGTCAGCGGCTTCCATCCCGACAACGTGCTCGCCCTGGGACAGTGCTACAACGACGACATCATCTCGCCGCCGTTCTCGAAGACCGACGCGCTCGCGCACTACCCCAAGCGCTTCCGCGATGGCCCCATCTTTCTGTTGGCCCCGACGTGGCATCACGGCACCATCTTTGCGCAGTGGGGCGATGATCTGGACATCATCGAGGCCCTCATTGGCGAGCTCAAAAAGAACGGCGCAGCGCTGGTGTTGCGCATGCACGACCGCCACCGCTTTGATGCCGCTTACGTGCAGCGACTTGAAAACATGTGTCGCGACCAAGACAGCGCCGTGCTGCTCAAGTTCAAAGACACCACGCAAGACAACCTGCTGGACATCGCGCTGGCCGATGGCCTGCTGTCCAACTACTCCTCCTTTCTCACGTTCTTTTACCCAACCCTGCGCCCGACCATTCACATCTGTCCCAACCTCGACAACACACGGGCATACAGCTACCGCATCTGGAAGCGCGGCAAGGTGCGGGAGATCAAAACCAAGGACATGGGACACGCCTGGGCCATGCCCCCCACCGAACACGGCGGACTGATGGCCGACAACCCCGACGACCTGCTCGCCCATGTGCGGCGGGCCATCGCCGAACCGGATTGTTGTCGCGCATCCGCCCAGCGCTTTTTGGATGCGCATTGTGCACCCAACGACGGGCATCGCTGCGAGGCACTGCGGCGGGCCATGGAGGAGCGCCTGCGTCTCCTGGCCCCTTCCAACGACGATTTCCCATGAAATTTGCCGCGGTTCGCGCTATGCAAATCCCATGAAAACACCTGCGAAAACACTGCGACATCATTGCCAGCACGCGCTGCTGCTGCTCGCCCTGTGCGCCGTCTGGGCCGCCCCGGCACGCGCCGAAAACGACCCCTTTGCCGCGATGCACCGCGCCGTCTCCGCCGCCGCCGCCAGCAAGCCCGGCAACACCACCGTGGGCGTGGCGGTGGTCGACGTGGTCACCGGTCACGTCATCTACGAGCAAAACGCCGACGCCCCGCTCAACCCCGCCTCCAACGCCAAGGTCATCACCGCGGCTGTGGCCCTCAAGGTGCTGGGCCCGGAGTTCCGCTTCACCACCCAGCTACACGGGCGCAGCGGCGCCGACGCCATCCAGGGCCCCCTCTACATCAAGGGGCACGCCGATCCCTCGCTGACCACCGCCCACCTCTTCGCCCTGGCGCACCAGCTCCGCACCGCAGGCATCGCGCGCATCGAGGGCGGCATCACGGTGGACGACAGCTACTTCGACGCCGAAAACGAGCCCTTCGCCTTCGACCAGCAGCCCGGCGAGGACAACGCCTTCCGCGCACCGGTGGGCGCCGTCTCCCTCAACCGCAACGCCATCGAAATCCTCATCCGGCCCGCCCCCTCGGCCATGACCCGCGCCATTGTCACGCTCGATCCCCCGGGCTACGCCGTCCTGGCCAACGACACCATCACCGTCGGCCAAGGCGCCCACGACCCGCGCATCTCCGCGCTCCCCTTCGAAAACCGCACCCGCATCCGCGTCTGGGGGCAAATCCCGCAGGGCTCGCGCCCCGTGCGTTACTACCGCCGCATCGACAACCCCTCGCTCCTCACCGGCCACGCCCTCATGGATCTCCTCAAGCAACTGGGCATCACCACCAGCGGCACCGTACAGTTCGGCAAGGTCCCGCCGGGCACGCCCCTGCTCGCCAGCCACGCGTCCGAGCCCCTCTCCGCGCTCCTGTGGGAGACCGGCAAAATGTCCAACAACTTTTACAGCGAGACCTTCTTCAAGGTGCTGGGAGCCGAAACCACTTCAGGGCCGGGCACCTGGGAGGCCGCCGAAGCCGCCGTGGCCAACGTACTCGAAGGCTGGGGCATCCCCAAGGGCACCTACAAGTTCAAAAACGGCTCGGGGCTGTTCGACGCCAACGAGGTCTCCGCCCACCAGTTTTGCCAGGTGCTGCGCGCGGCCTGGCGAGATGCCGCCATTCGCCCGGAGTTCCTCACCCAGCTCGCCACCGGCGGCGTCGACGGCACCATCAAGTCGCGCTACGCCACCCCGGAGACGCGCCGCTACGTCCGCGCCAAGACCGGCACCCTCAACAGCGTGATTACCCTAACGGGCTACGTCCTCGACAAGACCGGAGAGCGCCCCGTGGCCTTCTCCATCCTGCTCAACCGCGCCGCGGGATACGCCTCGGCAGCGCGGGCCTGGCAAGAGAAAATCGTCACCGCCATCGCCCACCAACTCAACGGCCCAGGCGCCCAGCCCTAATTCCTCCAAAGCCCAAACCCGCCCAAAACATTGCGTTCGAATGCCCCAGGAGGCCCGTGGGAAATGACGCGCTGTTTTGTCGGCATTTCGCCGGGGCAATGCTTGGTTGTCTCGGGGGCATTGGGTATAATGATTGACAACCATCAAATGAAATAAGGAGAGGAGATGCCATGCAACATTACGGTAATTTTATGAAGGTGGCGTGGTTGGCGGCGCTGCTGCTGGCCATTTCGTGCAGCAAAAACGACGATGACGCAGGAGCCGAGGTCTCCATTGGCCCGCGGGGTGGCGTGGTGACCGGACCCGATGGGGCGTCCCTCGACATTCCGAGCGGCGCCCTCGACGAGGAGGTGCGCTTCTCGATTCACCGCCACGCCAACACCCCGTCCGCAACCGCTGGCGTCACGCCCGCTGGCGCGCTCTACGAGTTTCTGCCCCACGGCGTGGTCTTTAAAAAAGATGTCGTCGTCACCCTGCCGTTTGACGAGTCCCGGGTGGCGGACGCGGCGGAGGCCCTGGCGGTGTACTGGGCAGACCAAGACGAGGGCCCCTATGCGGCGCTGCCCGGTGCCCAAGTCGACGGCTTTGCCAAGCGCGTGTCCGGCTTTACCCGGCACCTCTCCTATGGCCTGGCGGGCCTGCCAGCCGATGACACGCCCGTCGATACCGATCCCACCGACGGCACCGACGACACCGGTGACACCGACGGCACCGACACCGGTGACACCGACGACGACCTCCCCGACGTGCCCACGTTCACCAGCCTCAGTGCGGGCGGTGGCCACACCTGCGGCATTCGCGAAGACAACGGCCTGGCCCAATGCTGGGGTGGGAACGACGACGGCCAAGCCGCTCCACCAGCAGGCATCCAATTCACCAGCCTGAGCACGGGCCAGATCCACACCTGCGGGATTCGCGAAGACAACGGCGAGGCCCTGTGCTGGGGAAGCGACGCTTCTGAGCAGTCCGCCCCGCCGGCAGATGTGGTTTTTTCCAGCCTCAGCGCGGGTAGCGAGCACACCTGCGGCATCCGCGAAGACAACGGCCAAGTCCAATGCTGGGGAAACAATGATTCGGGGCAGTCCAGTCCGCCTGAAGGCGTGGCGTTCACCGGTCTCAGCGCGGGCGGAAACCACACCTGCGGCATTCTCGCCGACGACGGCCAAGCCCTGTGCTGGGGCGACCACGCATTTGACAGTGGAGCGCAGTTTGCCCCACCCGAGGGCGTGGCCTTTGCCAGTCTGAGCTCTGGCAATTTACACACCTGTGGCATTCGCGCAGACAACGACGAGGCCGAGTGCTGGGGATTCAATACCCTAGGCTCTCTCGCCCCGCCTCCAGAAGTGAAGTTCTCCAGCATCAGCGCGGGCGAAAACCACACCTGTGGCATTCGCGCCGACGACGGCC
>JAAYKL010000012.1 GCA_012522445.1 Myxococcales bacterium
CACCAAGTGGGCCTCCCGCCACATGGACAAGGGCGCCGACCAGATGCTCTCCGAGTACCTCAACGCCGCCGTGCGCGACGGCAAATGGGCCCTGCGCGAGCTCCACTCGATTCGCCCCTCGTGCGGCGTCACCGGCCACGGCTGGGGTGCGGTCACCGAGGAGCTGTACATCCGCCACCTCGACAACATGGTCGACCGCATCGCGGCCCGCCAAGTGTGGATGGCCCCCAACGTCGACATCATCAAGTACCGCCGCAGCCGCGCCCATTGCGGAGCGCCCCAACTCTCCGGCACCACGCTCTCCTTTGCCAACGGCTCTAGCGCCGAGTGCCAAAAGTACGCGACACCGGTCACCGTGGCCCTCCAAGGCCCGGCGGACACCACCATCTCCAACGTCTCTAGCGGCGAGTACACCAACCTGCCCCAGGGCCGCGTGCTGGTCACCATGGATCCCACCGCTTCGGTGAACATCACCTTTGGCACGGGCAACACCCCGGTGGCCACCCACGCCCCCGACACCTACACCCAAGGCCTCAACCCCGACGTCTGCAGCGATCCGCCGGATTGCCAGCCCTTGGGCGAATGCAACTGCGACGAGCCCCTGCTCACCAAAAATGCCTACGATCCCAACGCCAACGTGACGAGCGACGCCGGTGCTTGTGACGCCTACGGCGCAGCGTCCATCGACATCTGCGACCTCTCGGCGCCTGAGGGCTACCGCACCATCCCCATGGGCTCCGACGGCTACTGCGAGTTCCCGAACCAACAATGGCCGGCCGTTGCCCGTGCCAAAGGTAAGGACGGCGCTCAGTGGGGCGCCCAAATGTCCTTCTACGGCGACGGCCTGGTGGGCAGTCCCAAAACGTGCATGAACGCATCGAGCCACCAAGGCGTCCGCGTGTGCGTCCAAGGCGAAATCAAGAACGCCTTCCCCAAGACGCGCTACGTGGCCACCGGCACTTACGACATCTCCGACACCACCCGCAACCCCACCGAGGTGCAAAACGTGGCCTGGATCTACATGATCACCGACTACACCGCCAAGACCAGCGACTGGAACGCCGGCCACTGCACCGACGAGAACTGCGCGCACCCCTTCTACCAACTGGAGACCAAGCCCGGTGCGGAGACCTGCGCCGATATCAAGTGGTCCGACTTCCAATTCCCCTACTGGTGGGGTGACGCCAACGTCGGCTTCATCATGCCCGAGGTCTGCGCGCAAGGGGGCCAAGTGCCCCCGGCTGACGTTTGCCAACCCGGCGAAGACTACGACCCCCTCACCGAAGAGCCCCTGGCCAAGTGGCACGCCTGTAACGCCATGGCCGATAAAATCATCTTCATCCTCGTAGCGGCCGTAGACGACATCGGTTCCGACCCGGTCGAGACCCAAGGCTTCAAGGCCAAGGTCTCCTTCTTCTAAACCATCCCCGCACACCACCCCCGGGCGGCCGCCAACTCGCGCGGCTGCCCCGCTCCTCCCCACGTCAAAACCACACGGATGCGCTTGATATTGTGCGCCCAAACAGGGCATGCTCATCTCGACGCACGGCACACGACGCGCGGGCGCGACGTATAATATGGGGGCGCATCCCAAAAAGGAATTATGCCGCGAGTTCTCACCATCACCATCTTGCTTGGCTGTCTCGGCCTTGGCCTCAGCCTGGGCCCGGTGGCCTGCGCCCGCCTGCACCGCGACGTCGAAACCAGCGACCGACCGCCCCTGGGACACCCCAACGCCCGCAAGACCGTCGTCGTCTTCTCCGACTTTCAGTGCGGCTTTTGCCAGCGCGTAGCCGCCGAGCTCTCCCGCTTGCAGCGCGCCCATCCCACCCGCTTCAAGGTCTTCTTCAAGCACTACCCGCTGGCCTACCACCCGCGCGCCGAAGCCGCTGCCTTGGCCGCCGAAGCCGCCCGCCTGCAGGGAAAATTTTGGCCCATGCACGACCAGCTCTTCGCCAACACCCGCGACCTCAGCGACGAAAACCTCGAGGCCATCGCCCGGAGCTTGGGCCTGGACATCGACCAATTTCACCGGGACCGCGCCTCGGACACCGTGCGACAAGTCATCGAGCAAGACATGACCGATGGCGATCGCGCTGGGCTCCGGGGCACCCCGTACATCCTCATCGACGGCGTGCCATTTTTCGGCATGCACGGCGATTTGCAACGCGCTTTGCTGCCATAAAACAGTGGCATCATTCCATCGCGCTTCGGCGCAGGAGGCTTCCATGACCCAACGAACATTGCTCTTCATCAACGGACTCGTTGCCGCGCTGCTGCTGGCATCTTGCGGTGGCGGTGCCCCGAAAACCGCGGCCGCTCCGGAGGCGTCCGACGAGTTCAACCTCGACGAAGCCTTGGCGCGTGAGTTCGATCCGCTGCCCCAAGTGCCCGTGGCCCACCCCAACCAAAGCTGGCAAGCCATGGTCGAAGGGCGCACCGATCCCCAATACCAGCAAGGCGAAAACTTCCACGGCTTCGCCATCGACATCGGCACCTCGCAACCCCTGATGTGCTTTGTCTTCGACAGCAAAATCGATCCCGCCACCAGCGCCGCGGCGTACATGCAAACCAGCGACGTACCGCTGCAGATCAAACGAGTCGATACGGCGGTCCACGTGGTTAACGGCAACCCGGCGTTCCTGGCCTACGGCCTCTACCTCGTCGAGCAAGAGGACACCAAAATCGCGGGGCTCGTCAAAATCGCCACGGCGGTCTACGCGCAAAACGCGGCCCTGTGCCTCCACGACGAGTTCGGCTACATGGAAACCTTCGAGCGCATCGCCCTGCAGTTCTTCGCGGATCTCACCTTTGCTGAAGCCCCGCCCGCCCCGGACTTCAACGAGATCCACGTCATCGGCGTCCAGGGCAGCCCCGTGGGCTTCATGCAGCAACAGCGGCGCTGCAAGGACGACAAGACCTGCATGTCTTACAACCAGTCCTCCATGCTCTTGGTGGCGGACGGCGGCGCGATGCTCCCCATCGAAACCCTCTCGATGGCCACCACCGACAAGTCGGACATCATCACCGAATTGGTCACCGTCGGCGGGCACGGCAACGAGGTACACACCCAGTTGAAGCTCACGCACGACAAGGGCAACCGCTACAGCTACACCGGCACCAAGGACGGTCTCGAGATCGAGGGCACCCTGCAATCCCAGGCGACCAAAGGCCTCATCGGCGACCGTTCGTGGCGTCGCCAACTGGCGCAACTCGTGGCGGCGAAGCAAGAAACGACGGTGCCCTACGAGTCCTTTCAACCCGCTGGCGACGGCAGCGGAACCCCCGATATCACCGTCATCAATTACCAACTGCGCTTCACCGACGACGGCCCCGTGCTCGAAGAGACGGGTCCGGATAGCACCACCGCCAGCCTGCTCGACGAACACGGCTACGACCAAGCCACCCACATCACGCTCAAAAACGGGCTGATCTTTCAAACAACCCGCGTCCACCTCTCGGGCGCCCAACCCTGACGCCGCGACAACCCTGGCGCTGCGACAACTCGACAACCCCACGGAGCCAACGACATGACCGAAACCTGTCCTTGCCAATCCGGCGCCCCCTTTGCGCGGTGCTGCGAACCCTTTCTCACGGGCAGCGCCCTGCCCCCCACCGCCGAAGCCCTGATGCGCTCGCGCTACACCGCCTTCACCCGGGCCGACGTCGGCTACATCCGGGACACGCGGCACCCCCAAAGCGACTTCCACTTCGACGAAGAGGCCACGCGCAAATGGGCCACGGGCTCCAAGTGGCTGGGGCTCACCATCCTCAACACCGCGGGCGGCGGCCTGAACGACAGCGAGGGCGAGGTGGAGTTCGTCGCGCGCTACACCGTCGACGGCCAAAAGACCGAGCACCACGAGCGCGCCAAATTTCAGCGCGACCAAGACCGCTGGTACTTTGTCGACGGAGAATTCGTCCGCACCGCCCCCATCCGCCGGGAGGCCCCCAAGATCGGGCGCAACGACCCGTGCTCCTGCGGCAGCGGCAAGAAGTTCAAAAAATGCTGCGGCAAATAACGAGTACTTAACTAGGGAATGAACTGGCAGGCCAGCACGCTGGAACGGCAGCCGTCGGCCTTCTGAAAGCGCGCGGCGGTGCATTTCTTTTCATCGCGGCAGATGCGGGCGTTGGCGCAGTCCTCGTCGCCCCCCACCACGCAGGTCCCCGAGGAGCGGTCCAACGTACAGCGGCCGTAGTCGGCGCAGGCCGTGGAGGAGGCGCACCCATCGGCGGAGGCGCGGCACGTGCCCACTTGGTAGGAGGCGTGCTGGACCACCAGGGCACAGGCGCCGAAGTTGCGGCAGTTTTCGGATTGCACGCAATCGCGCTCCGAGGCCACCACGCATTGGTCACCCCAGGTGGTACACATGCCCCGCGTGCGGCACTCGTCGGTGGGATGACACTGCTCGTCGGGCTCACACGACCCCGAGGGCATCAGCGCATAACCGGGAATGCACGCCGGTCCGCGCTGGGCCGCGCCGCAGGACAGGGCGAACAGCGCGCACAACGCCACCCCCCAAGCGAGCGAGATGCGAGGCCGCCTCACGGCATCCCCAGCATTTCCGGCGAGATGCCGCCGAGCTGCTCCAGGATGGCCGGGTCGAGTCCGCCGCCGCCGTGCAAGGCTGGTGGGGCTTCTTCGGTGTCTGCCGCAGCGGGATCCCGCCAGAAATCCGCGGCCTTCTTCTCCACCGCCGGGGACACGCTGTAACTGGACACCGAGACGACGAAGTCGCTGTCGTCGCGCTTGAGGTAGTGCGTGTGCTCCACCTTGGCCCCCACCGTGTACGCCATCTGAAATTCCTTGTCGTCCGCAGCGCCCGCCAGGGTCACCCGAACGCCGCCGTCCAGCCCATACGCCGGTTTGATCTCCCGGCCCTCGGGCACCGTCAGGGCGACGCGCGCCAAGCGGTTGAGCATGTCGTCGACGGCCTGGGTGTCGAGCTCTTTCTCGGGCGGCACATCGGCCATCTCCCAGCCCGCCTCGCCGCGTTGAAAGGTCATCTCGCCGTGGGCGTTGGCGACGTCGATGCGCGTCACATCGCCGGGGGTCACCTGCACGTACTGGGTGTCCACCAGGCCGCTCGCCGCCGACGGGATGCTCCAGACCTGCAGGTCTTTCACCGCGTACACCTCGTTTTGACCGGCCATGCGCACGTGCCCTGTGGCGCGCCCGCCGCGGCCGACAAACAGCGTGAACTCCTGCGCGCCCGCTGTCAGCGCGACCTTGCGGTCGAAGGCAGCGTCCGCCACGTTGAGGGTGCCGTGGTTGGCGGGGTTGCTGGCGATGGGCGCCTGGACCTTCAGCGAGACGAGCAAATCGATGAGGGCGTCGACCTTGTCCGCGAGACACGGGAAGTCGCCGGCGCTCTCCAGGGCCCAGTTGTCGTCGACTTTGTGCAGCACCAGGGTGGGCGCGGGTTCGTTGCCGCTCATGCCCGTAATGGCGATGCGCGAGATGTCTTTGGCCGCCACGGGCAGCAGCGGGACTTCGGGGGTCACCTCGGTTTTGCGCGTCCCCAGCACAAACCAAGTCAGGCCAATGAGGGCGATTTGCCCCAACAAAACAATCAGCAAAATGCGGTTGTGGCGGTTCATGCGCTGACCTCCTTTTTCAAGATGGAGCGGGTGGCGCGGCGGCGCGTAACGGAAATAATCACGACGGCCGCCAGGGCGAGCAGGACAAAGAGGTAGTTGGCGATCTCGTAGGCGTTGCGCTCTTTGTCTTCGAGGGGCTTCAGCGTGCGGGCGTAGGCGCCGCTGCTGCGGATGTTGAGCAGGTCGGTGTCCGCCAGCGACCAGTCGATGAGGTTGCGCGCGAACTGCATGTTGCTGCGGTACACGTTGCCGCCCATCTGCTGGCCCAAGGAGGCCACTACGTCGGAGGCGAAGGCCGAGGAGCCCACCACCACCAGGCGCGCGTCCTGGTTGGCCACCTTGAGGGTGCGGCCCGTGCGGTCGGCTTGCGGAACGGCGTCGGCGTCAGCGTCGGCGGGTGGAGGCGCAGGGGTGTCGGCGCCGAACAGGGGCGAGGGTTTGTCGGCGAAGTGACTGGTGAACGCACCGGACAGGGCGACCCCCAGCGTGTGCTGCGCCAGCGTGCCCTGGGGCTGGTAGGCGGTCTGGGCGCTCTCCAAGGACTCGGGCAGGATCTGCGTGGTGTCACTGATCCAGGCGTCTTTAGATGTAGAGAGAATCGTTTGCGCGTCGACACCTTTTGCAGGCGCGGCCAGCTCCAGGGGCGACGACCAGTTCATCACCACGTTTTGCAGGCCCGCGGTGGTGATGTGGCCCTTGTTGAAGCTGTCTTGGCGCACGTCGGCGAAGAAGGGGTAGTTCATCATCTCGATTTTTTCGATGACGAACATGCCCTTGCGTTCCTGCACCGGCACCGGGAAGCGCGCGTTGCGGTTGTCCATGGCGAAGCCCGCGGACACCGACACGCCCCAGGTCTTGAGCATGTCGAGGAAGGCGCGGCTGGCGGGCACGGCCTCAACGCCCTGCTGGGTGAACTGGATCTCGCGGTCGCCGGTCAGCGCCACCACGGCCCCGCCGCCCATCAGGTACTGGTCGATGGCGAACAGGGCCTTCTCGGAGATCTCGCCGGGCTTGGCCACAATGAGCACGTCGATGTGCCCGGGCACCACGCCGCTCTCCAGGTCGAGGCGCTCCACTTGAAACTCCTGGACCAGGGATTGCTCCAGCAGGCGGTACTCCGGCTGGGGCGGCGGCGGCTGCATGTGCGGGGGCATGCGCGGATCGCTGGGCGGCGCCTCGGGCCTGGCGGTGACGATGCCGATGGTCTTCATGAAGCCCGGCACGCTGCGCTTGAGGGCGCCTTCAATGCTCTGTCGCATGGCGGCCTCGGTGGTGTCGCCCTGCACCCACATGGGCTCGCTGCGGTTATTGGCCTCGACGAGGAGGTACAGGTAGAACGATTTCTCGCCGAACAGATCGAGGGCCATCGGACGAAAGCCGTACTGGGCCTGGACCTGCTGCTGCCGCGCCTTGTCGCCGTCGAGGTTCACCTCTTCGAACACAAAGCGGCCCGCGGTCTTTTGGGCGATCTCCTCGGCCACCTTGCGGATGGTCTCGGGCGCCTCTTTGAGCTCGTCGGGCAGGGTGTCCGGCGTCACGAACAAGCTGAGCTTCGCCGGCGTCGCGAGCCCGGCCAACACGCTCTCAATCGATTGAAAGCTGCCGCTGGCCTTTTTGATGGCCCGCGTCAGGTCGTATTCGAGGTTGCGCAGCCGCACGTCGATGTTGGCGTCCTCGGCCTGCACTTCGATGAGCTGGTGAAAGGAGAGCACCTCGAACTGGTCGCCGTAGCGCACCAGGATGTGGAAGTAGGAGTTCACCACGGACTCCTCGTGGCGCCCCGAGATGCGGAACGGCAGCGGCTTGATGTCGTACTGCTGGGCCAGCTCCTCTTCGAGGGCGCTGTCCTTGTTGGGGTCGGCGAAGTTCACCGAGACGCGGCTGCCGCCCAGGGCGCGGTACTCGCCGAGCATGTCGCGGATGGTGGGCACCAGCGGCGCCAACAGGGGATGCGTCTTCTCGGAGAAGTAGCCCGAGATTTGCAGCGGCTCGTTGAGGGCGTCGAGCACGTTGGCCGTGGCGCGGCTCACGCTGTACACGCGGTCCTCGGTGAGGTCGGCCCGCACGCGGCTCACCGGTGCCAGCCACAGATTGCCCGCCAGCATGTTGGCTCCCATCAGGACCACGGCGAGCTGGCGCGCGCGCAGCCGAGACTTGCCCGAAGGCCGGTGGGCGTCGGCGCGTTTGCGGTCGATGAAGTAGATGTTGAGCACCGCGAAGAAGCCCGCGATGCTGGCGTAGTAGAAGATGTCGCGCAGGTCGATGACGCCGCGCTCGATGTTGGCGAAGCGGCTGCCCGAGCCCAGGGACCGCAGCAGCTCGCCGCCCTCGTTGCCGAAGAAGGCCACCACCGGATCGGCGCCGATCAAGTAGAGCGCTGCGCCGATGAGGACCGTGAGCATGAGGGAGACGAGCTGGTTGTCGGTGCGGCTGGAGACGCACATGCCGATGGAGAGGTAGGCCGCGGCGAGGAAGAAGGCCCCGACGTAGCCGCCCAGCACCGGGCCGATGTCCAGGTCGCCCAGCAGGGAGACCGTGATGGGGATGGGCAGGGTCAGGGCCAGGGCCACGCCGACGAGCAGCATCCCTGCGGCGAGTTTGCCCAGCACCAGGTCGCGGGTGCGGATGGGCAAGGTCATCAGAATTTCGAGGGTGCCGCTGGCCTGCTCCTCGCTCCAGGCGCGCATGCTGATGGCCGCCGTCAGGAAGATCAACAAGATGGGCAGCCACTCGAACATGAGGCGAATGTCGGCGATGTTCCGGGCGAAGAAGCGGCCCCAGGTGAAAAAGACGAAGAGGTTCACCAGCAGGAAAACCCCGAGAAAGATCAGCGCGATGGGCGAGAGAAAATAGGCCCGCAGCTCTTTTTTGAGAATGGTTCCGGTGGCGTTCATGGGGCGTCCTCCTCCGCGGCAGTGGCTGTGTCTTGGGCGTGGGCCGTATCAGCGGCGTGGGCCGTATCAGCGGCTTGGGCCGTGGCGCTGTCGTCGCGGCTGGCGTTCATGAGGCGGCTGAAGGCGCTCTCGAGGCCCTTGGGCATGTCCGCCGCCATCCCGAAAGTCCAGCCTTGGGCCGTGCCGTGGGCCAACACCTCGGGCACCGGTGGCACGTCTCCGCGCCAGGTGAGGGCGTAGCGCGCGTAGTTGCCGCGCACCGGGTCGGCCCCCAGGGACTCCACGGACGTCACGCCGTCGACACCGCCGTCGCCGGCCAGGGCTTCCACCGCGGACAAGGACACGCTCGCCGGAATGGAGATGATGATTTGGTTGGAGAGCAGAAAGTCGTTGAGCGCGGCGTCCTCGGCCAGGGCGCCGGTGACCATGATGATCACCCGGTCGCACACCGCCTCGATTTCGGAGAGGATGTGCGTCGAGAGGATGACGGTGCTGGTCTTGGCCAGGGCGCGGATGAGGTGGCGGATTTCGACGATTTGCTCGGGGTCGAGGCCGTTGGTGGGCTCGTCGAGGATGAGCACCTCCGGCTTGTGCAGAATCGCCTGGCAGATGCCGACGCGCTGCCGGTAGCCCTTGGAGAGCGTGCCGATGGGGCGCGACATCCAGTCTTCGAGGCCCGTGGCCTTCACCGCCGCGGCGATGGCCTCGCCCAGGGCGTCTTCGGCGATGCCCCGCAGCCGGGCCATCATCACCAGGTAGTCTTGCACGGTCATCTCGCGGTACAGGGGCGCGTTCTCCGGCATGTAGCCGATGAGCCGCTGCACCGCGATGCGCTCGGCGATGACGTCCATGTCCTTGAGGCGGATGGTGCCCTCGGTGGGCTCGAGGTAGCCGGTGAGCATCTTCATGATGGTGGTCTTGCCCGCGCCGTTGTGCCCGAGCAAACCCACAATTTCGCCCTTGGGGATCGCGAAGCTCACGTTGGTGACGGCCGGGATGTCGCCGTACATCTTCGAAACGTTTTCCAGAGTAATCATTGCGCTTGTCGTCCTCCTGAAAAAAATTCGTTGTTTGCGAGTGGAAACCACGCTGTGCGTGCTTTATTCCACAAAATCAAAATCTGTCCAAGCGGGGGCGCAAAAATGCCGGGCAAAACCGCCGCGACCCACGCAAACGAGAACGCGCACCCACAAAACACCCGTTTGCTCGTTCCAATCCATGAAATTGAGCAGAACGGTTGATACGCATTGCCCCGTTGCTGTAATGCATACAAGTTGAAGTGACGCCGCGACCTTCCGCAACCCTTCGCACCCTTAGGCACCCAACAGAAAGGCCGACAATGCTCACCAAATCCCGCAACGCCCTCACGCATCGCTCCTGGCTCGCCGCCCTCATGGGATGGGCGCTCCTGGCAACCCTGCCCGCCTGTCTCTCCCAAGGCGACAGCGACCACGTGCCCTACGAGCCGCCCGCCGAAGAACCCGACACCGACGAACCGGTCGTCTCCGAGCCCACCTACGACACCGAGCCCGACCCCAACGACAGCTTCGACTACAACCTCGACGGGCTGCCCTACAAGGGCGTCAACGTCTCTTCGGCGGAGTGGGGCATGCAAACCCACAAGGTCAGCGACGAGATGCCGGGCTTCCACGGCAGCACCTACTACTGGCCCGACCCGCTGTACCGCAAGGGCTACAACGCCACCAAAAAGTTCATGGAGATGGGCATGAACCTCCTGCGCGTCCCCTTTGCCTGGGAGCGCATCCAACACGAGCTGGGCAAACCCCTCATCGAGAGCGAACTCGAGGCCATGAAGCTCACCGTGTTCCACATGCTCTCAGAGGGCGCCACGGTCATCCTCGACATGCACAACTACGGGCGCTACACCAAGGTCACCATCGACGACGACCGCATGTATGTCCGCGAGCTCCTCGTCTTCGGCGACAACCTCTCCCCCGAAGACTTCGGCGACGTCTGGGGCCGCATCGCCGAGGTGTTCCGCGACCACCCCCGGGTCTTCTTCGGCCTGATGAACGAACCCCACGACCTCCCCACCACCGCCTGGGTCGAGGCCGCCAACGCCGCCATCCACGCCATCCGCGGTGTCGGTGCCCGCAACCTCATCCTGGTGGGGGGCAACCTGTGGAGCGGCGCCCACTCCTGGAACGCCAACTGGGGGGCCAGCGACGGCATCTCCAACGCCGAGGGCATGCTCGACATCGACGACTCCGAGGGCAACGTCGTCTTCGAGGTACACCAGTACGCCAACCACAACTTCAGCGGCTGGGATGGTGGCTGCCAGGACGAAACCATCGGCTCCCGGATGATGAAGGTCTTCACCCAGTGGCTCCGCGACAACAACAAGCGCGGCTTCCTGGGCGAGTTCGGGGTCCTCGACGACGCCGTGTGCCAGGCGTGCCTGCGCGACCACCTCCAATACCTCGAGGACAACGGCGACGTGTACATCGGCTGGACCTACTGGGCCGCCAGCCCCCTCTGTCCGGGCTGGGCCAGGCCCGTCGATCCCTTCTGCTACAAAGAGACCCCCGTCCAAATGCAAATCCTGCAGGAATTCCTCTGAGCCCCATTTTCGTGTCGATAAGGCGCGGGCTTTTTGCTAGCGTCTCGCCCATGAAAACCACCGCGTTCCTCGCCGCCCTCTTTCAAGCGGCCCGCCGCTACCTGGTCCTGCTCGTCTTGTTGCTAACGCTGGGCAGCGCCGTCGTCACCACCATCGTCCGTGGCATGGGACCGGTCCCCCAGTTGCCGCCCGTGGGCTTCTCGGTCGAGCGCGGCCGGGTCGACCTACAGTGGCACCGGGGCAACATCGACGCCCCCATTCACCTGCAAATCTCCCTCACCCCCGACTTCACCGACCCCCTCCTCGACCAGGAGGTCTCGGGCACCACCCACACCTACCACAAGGAACTCCTGCGCGACCAAACCTACTACTGGCGCCTGATCCAAGGCGACTACACGAGCCCCGTGTCGTCGTTCGTCATCTCCCCGTACCATGTCAAACTCTAACCGCAGCATCGCCCAGCGCCTCCGCCGCGCCCTGCGCATCGCCGCTGTCTACGCCTGGCGGTACGGACACCTGCTCCTGCCCCTCAGCGCCGCCATCCTCTCGTTCACCTCCACCTGGATCCTCTTCGACGCCGTGCTCAACCGCTCGGGGGACGACATCTACCACCTGATGAACGAGTACGCCTTGGCCCACAGCGCGCGGGTGGGCGACAACATCTTCGGCCCCTGGGGCATGGAGTACGGACAACCGGTGCTGCGCTTTTACCAGCCCATGTTCTATCTCATTAATGTCGGCATCCACCGGCTCACGGGCTGGCACCTCACGATGATCCACAACGTGGCCACCTGCATTTACTTCGGCCTGTCGCCCTTCGCGGTCTACTACTTCTTCCGCAAGCTCCGCCTCAACCGCTGGACCGCGGGCTTCGGCTCCTACCTCTCGATGATCTCCGTGGCGGCCTTCGGCAACTCCTTCGAGGCCTTCTTCCAGGCGGGCATCGTCACCCAGTCCCTGGGCGGCCTCCTGTTCCCGCTGTTCATGGGCAAGTTCGTCGGCATGCTGCGCGGCGAGGACAGCCCCGTCACCACGGGCGCCCTGTTCTCCCTCACGTTTGTCTCCCACGTCATCATGGCCGTCTACGCCACCTTCGGCGGGGCCCTCTACTTCTTGCTCTCCGAGATCAACGTGCGCAAAAACATCAAGCGCGGCGCCGTCTTCGCCGTCACTGGCATCGCCCTAGTGGCCTTCTGGCTCGTGCCCTTCGTCCACCACAACAGCACGATGCGCCCCGAGCCCGACTCCGTCTTCCGGGGCAGCGGCGTCCACTGGTACACCAGCGTCTCCACCTCCGAGCTCGTCACCGTGGCCTCCCGGGGCTACATGCTCGACGACGCACGCGCCAAGGGCGACGCCCGCAACGACGACGAAAAGTTCATGGACCGCATCAACATCATGGGCACCCTGTCGATTCGCCCGCCGGTCTTCACCATCCTCACGGCCATCGGCATCTTCTTCTCCCTGTTCACACTGCGGCGCCTCTCCACCCGCTTCTTGCTGGGGGGACTGGCCTTCTCCCTCATGCTCTACGCTGGCCCCGACGACTTCCGGTGGCTGCGCTTCTTGCCCTTCATGGCGCAGATCCAGGCCTTTCGCTGCATCTACCTGGTCGAAATCTTCGCCTTTGGCCTCAGCGCCTTGGGGGTCGAGGCCGTGGTGGGCACCCTGTTCACCTTCTTCCGCACGCGCCGCCGCCTCTGGGTGCGCATCCCCCTGTTGGTGCTGCTGGCCGCCCCCGTCCTGGCGGGCATCGGCTGGCTGGGCAAGGAGAACCGCGCCTTGGGACAAACCCACCTCGTCATCCAAGAAGAGGCCTCCCTCAACCAAGACCTAGACGCCCTGGCCAAGGTGCCCAACAAGGGCTACCCCTGGCGCGTCGAAGTCCGCTGCGAGGGCCGCCCGAAAATCCGGCAGGCCTGGTTTGGCATGCACGGCTTCCAACCCTACTGCACCCACTGGAAGGGCACCGGCCCCGAGTACAGCTTCGACCTGTGCTCCGCCCTGGGCAACCCCGAGCACAACACGCAGCTCCACGCCCTGGCCGGCGTGCGCTGGTTCACCGGCTGGGGCCCCAAGGGACAGTCGATGAAGGACGCCAAAGACACCGACCAACTGCCCATGCTGCGCAGCATCCACCCGGGCAACGACCGCCACGGGCGCTCCAACCACACCCGCGTGCTCCTGGACGCCGCCTTCGAGTCCTTCCTGCGCCCCCTCAACGGACAGCCGCTGCTGGTGGTCTGCAACGACAAGCAGTGGCTCTGGCTCGCCAAGGCCTGGACCCAGCAATACCGCAACCAGCTCCACAGCGACCGCCTGCCCATCCCCATGCGCGTGCCCGCCGGCACCCTCGCGGACAGCGAAATGGACGACAGCGCCGCGGCCATCCTCTACCTCGACCACCAGCACCTCAGCCGCGACCGAGCGGCCCTCGCCCGCTTTGCCGCCAGCGACGTGCCCATCCTCTCGCCCCTCGACATCGACGGCGTGCCGGTTACCGCCATCGCCACCGACGAGGCGCCCCTGCAAAAGCTCCCCGCGCACATGAAGCCCCCACCGAGCAGCACCAACCGCGTCCGGGAACGCGACGAAGAGAACCCCGTCTTCGAACAGGCGCACATCGCCCTGGTGCCGCCCAAGCGCCATACCTTCCAGCACTTCGCCTTCGACGCGGAGCTGCTCCAGCCGATGTCCGCGGTGCTCCCCATGGAGAACTATCCCGGCTGGAAGGCCTACCTGGACGGCCGCGAGATCCCCGTCTTTTCCACCGGCCCCAACCTGGTGGGCGTCCACCTGCCCCGCGGCGTTCACCGGGTGCGCTTCGCCTGGGAGATGCCCGCGCGCGACCGCGCCATGCTCTGGTTGTCCATTGTCTCGGCCCTGCTGGTCGTCGTTTACTGGGTGCGCCGCAGCGTCCGCGCCGTCCGCGACCCGCGCAGCGTCCCGCGCCACTAACGGCGTTACCAATCTGCGTTACAAACCTGCGTTACAAATCTGCGTGAAGAGCCCGCGTTACCGCTCGGTGGGAAAGCCGCGGCGCTCCGCCACGATGAAGGGGGGCTGGTTGCGAAGGGTCTCGAACATCACCGCGATGTACTCGCCCAAAATCCCCATGGTCAGCAGTTGCGCCCCGCCGAGCAACGCCAGCAAGCTGGCAATCGTGGCCCAACCGGGCTCAGCCTGGGCGGGAAACGCCAGGCGAATGACCAGCGTGTGCACCAGCGTGGCCAGGGCGATGAGGCAGGTCAGGGCGCCCAGCAGAGACGAGAGGCGCAGGGGTTTCACCGAGAAGCCGATAATGCCCTTGCGGGCCAGCGCCATCATTTTGCCCGGGGTGAATTTGCTGCGCCCCATGGTGCGGATGCCCTGCTCAAAGGAAATGTAAGCCGTCTCAAAGCCCGTCCAGGGCACGAAGCCCCGCAGAAAGGCCGCGGCGTTGGGGTGTTGCGCCAGCAGGGTCACCACCTCGCGGTCCAGGAGGCGGAAGTCCGCAGAGCCCGCCTGGATGCGCGTCTCCGCCAGCCACGAGAACACCGCGTAAAAGGCCCCGGAGGTGCGGCGCTTCAGCCACGAGAGCTGGCGCGGCGCCTGGCGCAGGGTTTGCACCACCTTGGCACCGGAGCGCCACTTTTCGAGCAGCACCGGCACGAGCTCCGGGGGATGCTCGCCGTCCGCGTCCATCGTAATGACCGCGCGCCCCACCGCCGCCTGCATGCCGGCGTGCAGGGCCGCCTGGTGGCCGAAGTTTCGGGTAAAGCGCAGGCCGCGCACCCGCGGGTCCTCCGCACAGAGCGCCGAGATGTCCGCCCAGGTGCTGTCGCGGGAGCCGTCGTCCACCAGGACAATCTCGTAATCGCGCTCGCCCGACAAGGCCTGCACCAGCGCCCCCACGGTTTGGGCGATCAGCCCGCCCTCGTTGAACACGGGCATCACCACGGAAAACGCCACATTGCTCTCCACAACACTTAAAGACAAAGGCCGCACCTTTCTGCGAGACCGCGCGCCCTCATTTGAAAACGCGCCGCGTCCGTTGCCGCGCTTGACAGTTGCCGTAATTTGGCGTGAATCAACGGGAATGACAATCCCCAAATCCGACGCGCCCCGCCGCGCGCACAAAGGAATCTCCATGCGTCCACAATCCTGGCGCTCGCATGTCGACGCCGCCTGGCCCGCCCTCGCCATCTTGCTGCTGCCCTTCGGCATCTTCTATTGGCTCGTGCCCCTCTTCTCCTCCCTCACCATCGGCAACGACTACGGCGTCTTCCCCATCCAGCAGCAGCTCGAGCTCCTCTTTTCCCAGCGCACCGGCACCTTCCCCCTGTACGCGCCGGGCTTCGCCGAAGGACGCTCCCAAGCCGCCCTCACCATGGGACAGCAATTCCACCCCCTGCCCTACCTCGCCGCCCTCATTCCGGGCTACCACGACGGCCACGCCCTGCAAATCAACACCCTGCTGCGCCTCTTCTCCCTGGGCGCCGCGCACCTGGCCCTCTTCTATCTCTTCCGCCGACTGGGCCTCACGCGCCTAGCCGCCTTCCTGGTCACCTTCCTCACCGTCTACAACCAGCGCATGCTCGACTGCTTCCGCTACGGCGCCTCCCTCGAAAACCACACGGCCTTCCTCTTCCTCTTCGCGTCACTGGGCTTCCTGTGGCACAAGCCCCGGCACTACGCGGGCCCCTTGCTCGTCGCCTTCAGCACCTGGCTCCTCTGCTGCGGCGGACACCCCCAAATGATGTACCTGGGCTTCTTGGGCGCCGGACTCATCTGCGCCCTCATCCCCTTTGCCTTTCCCGCCTTCGCCGACAATCCGCGCCCCCCCTGGCGCGACATCCGCCGCTACTACCTCACCTGCGCCGCCGCCCTGCTCGCGGGCATCCTGCTCTCCGCCGCCTACCTGGCCTCATTCTACTTCGAGTTCATCGCCGACAACGCCGCCCGCGTCGGCCGCGACTACGCCTGGTCCCTCATCTACACCGACACCCTGGGCGGGCTGCTCAACAACTTCTTCGCCCCGCTCCAAAGCGACGTACACGGCGCCTTCGGCTCCAGCGCCCTCATCCTGCTGCCCCTCTTCATTCTGTTCATTCCCACGCGCCGCCAAATGGCACCCTGGGCCGTGGTGGCCTTCGCCGTCCTCGCCGTACTCACGGTCCTGGTCGCCGCCGGAGACGCCACGCCCTTGCACCGCTGGTTCTGGGAGTACCTGCCCCTGGCCAACGCCTTCCGCGTGCCGGGCCGCATCGTCTTCTTCCTCCCGGCGCTCCTGGCCATTCCCCTGGCCTGGCTCCTGCGCCCCGTCGACACGCTGACCACGCGCCGCGGACGCACCTGGCCCGTCTCCCCGCTCTTTCTCCCGGCCCTGCTGGCCCTGGCCGCCTACCTCGTCTACCACTTCTTCTTCCTGGACACCCTGCCGCCCCCGGCCCACTACCACCCCAATCGCATCCACTCCGCGCCCCCGTGGCTCGCGCCGGCCCTCTTTCGCCTCCACCTGATCGCCCTGGTGCTGGCGGTGCTCTACGCCATCCGGCTGCCCTTCCGGCCCGCGCTGCTCCGCACCCTCACCGGGCTCCTGCTGATCTGCGCCGTCCTGGCCACCGGCGTCCTGCAATTGCGGCACGGCACCTGGGTGGTCGCGCAAAAGCCCAGCAAAACCCTGGCGGCTTTCCGCGCCGAGAAGCAGCAAAACATCGCCTTCACCGGGGCCCCGGGCTTCGGCATGGAATCCCCCGCCGTCACCCGGCACATGCAGCGCTCCGCCTTCAACCGCCAACTGGCGCACTTTTACCGCGAGGCCCTCCCCGCCAGCGACAACGACGACGCCTACCGCCGCATGGCCCGCGACCGCCACCCCCACGCCGCCGTGGTCGAGCAGCTCCCCGCGCCCATATCCCCGCCGCGCACCGGCGACCCTGCGGCATCCGCCCCCGACCGCATCGCCCTGCGCCACGCCACCTTCAACCGATTTGCCTTCGACGTCGAAGCCGGCGCCGAGGGCATCCTGAGCTTTGCCCTGCCCCACGACGGCCGCTGGCTTGCATTTCGCGACGGCACCCCGCTCCCTGTCTACCGCGCCAACGGACTCGAGACCGCCGTCCACCTGCCCGCGGGCAAGCACCGGGTACACTTCCGCTACACCAGCCCCGCCACCACCTGGGGCGCGCTGGTCGCCACCGTCACCCTGTGTCTGCTGCTCACGTGGTTTGCCTTCCGCGCCTTTGCGGGACGCGCCCGTTGGCTCGTGGCCCTGGTGCTCAGCGCCGCGGCCCTGCTCGCCCTTGGCACCTGGCACCGCAGCCTCTACCACGGCCCCTCCCTCGAGACGCACTATGTATGGACCAGCGCCGACCTGCCCCCGTGGCAAAACCTCGCCTTTGCCAAGCCCACCCGGATGTCCTCCATCCGCTCGGTGCAAATGCCCTACTTTTACTACGCCGGGCTGGGCACCGACGGCGCGCGCCAGGGACGTCCGTTTCTCACCAACACCGAAAAAAAATCCCGACCGTGGTGGCAAGTCGACCTAGGCGCCCCGCGCGACATCGGTCTCATCCACATTTACGACCGCGGCACCGGACGCCGCCACCTACCCCTCGACGTGCTCGTCTCCGTGGACGGCACCCGCTTTCGCCGCCACCACCAGGCCACCGAGCGCCCCCGCACCGCCACCTGGCAGCTCCACATCCCACCGGTTCGCGCCCGCTTTGTCCGCCTGCAATCCGGCGTCCCGGGCGTGCTCGCCTACAACGAAATCGAAATCTACCCCCCACCCCCCGCACCCGCATCCCCCTGATGAACAGATCCCGTGTACGGGCGGTTCGCGTTCCCCCGCATTTCCGGTTCACGTGTATGAATTGATTTAATTGTAGGGGTGCCCCTTGCGGGTACCCGGCATTGCGAATGGATTTTGAGGCTAGAAAATTTCCTCAAGGGTGGTGGCGGTTAAAATGCGGGCAGAGGCGCAGGTAACTTGGTCGTGATTGAGTTGCGACAGGCGTGTTTTGTCGGTATCGGAAAGGGTGCCGAATTTCATTTCGACCTGCCGCAATAGAATCGACAATGCGCCGAGACGCAGGCCTTCCTCACGGCCCTTGGCGATCCCCCGTGCTTCGCCTTCCTCACGGCCCTTGGCGATCCCCCGTGCTTCGCCCTCCTCACGGCCCTTGGCGATCCCTAGGGCTTCGCCCTCTTGCAGGCCCTTCTCGTGTCTTTCGTCCAGGATGTTACCCAAGGTTTCGGCCAACATGGTCTGCTCTCCCTCCAAGTTCTCAAACCGGGGAATCCGCTCAGCGTCAACTCCCCGAGAGGTTAGCGTCGTGCG
>JAAYKL010000093.1 GCA_012522445.1 Myxococcales bacterium
CAAAAATTCTGTCGGAAACCCCTCTTCTTTGTGTAATAATTCACCGTGGCGCCAATGCCGCTGCGATGCCCATGTCGTGAGCAGCACCCATGGTCGTCAGGGGTTGATTTTGCCCTGCGCAGAGGTGGAAGACCTTGAAAATACAAACCCGCATTTTGCTGCTTCTCTCCTTGGGCGTTGTCATTCCGCTGCTCATCAGCCATTTTTTCTCTTACCGGGTGTACGCGCGCGAACTGCACCGCCACGCGGACACGGCCCTCATCGCGCAGTCGCGCCAGACCGCCGAAGCCCTGAACAGTCGCCTGGCGTGGATGCTGGAAACCGCCTTGATGGTGCTGCACTCCATTCCCTTCGAGAACTTCACGAGCGAAGAGCTCCCCGAAGCCCTGAGCATTCCGCACCGCCAGTTGACATTTGCCAATGTGGTGATTTTGCTCGATTCGGCGGGCCGGGCCATTGTGTCGCCTTATCGGCTGACGCCAGATATCGCCCAGGCTTACCCCGACCGGAGCGTGCTGGACGACGCCGAGCTACAGCGCTTCTCGCGCCACATCCCCTTGCAATTGGCCCTGTCGGTGCCCATCGCCGTGGGGCCGGTGTATTACTCCGAGCACGGTGCGCCCCGCATCGCCATGGCCTCTTCCCAGGAATTGATGAGCGGCGACAAGTGGGTGGTGGCCGTGGGCGTCGAACTTGATGCGCTGTGCCAGATGTTGGGAGAGTTCGCCCAGATGAACCGCATGCGGCTCTCCTTGTTCAACGACAAGGGGCAATCGATCTGTACGCCGGAGGCAGCCCGTTCTGCAGCGGCCCCCGAAGGCCTGAGCGCCGCCCATGTCGACCAAGTGGTGGCGGTGGAGCGCGATGGCGAGTCGTTGATGGCGGTGGTATCGGACGTGCCCCTCACCGGCTGGCGGGTGTATGGCGAGATCCCCAGCGCCCATCTCTTTGCCAAGTTCGACTCGGTGTTGCAGGTGCTCGTGTTGTGGGTGCTGGTGTCGTTTTTGTTGGCCTTGGCGGCGGGCATTGTGCTGTCGCGGGGCATCACCGCTCCCATCGCCGCGTTGTTGACCGCGTCGCGCCGCGTCTCCGAAGGCGATTACAGCGAGCGCATCGCCATACAAAGCCAGGACGAAATCGGCGAGCTCTCCACTTCTTTTAACCGCATGACCGAAGAGATTCAGCGCTGGAACCGCGAATTGCAAGCGCGCGTGGATCGCAACACCCGCGAGCTGCGCGAAGCCCAAGAGCAAATCGTGCACACGCAAAAGCTCGCAGCGGTGGGAGAGCTCGGCGCCGGTGTGGCCCACGAGATCAACAATCCGCTGACGGCGGTGCTGGGCAACGCACAATTGGCCTTGAGCATGGCCGGTCAGGACGCCGCGCTGCGCCCCTCGCTCGAGGATATCGTAACCAATGCGCGCCGGGTGGCCGAAGTGGTCGATGGGCTGCTGCGCTTCTCGCAAAAACAATGGGACGAGAGCATGGAGCCCCTGCAGCCGCACATTCTTTGGGGCAGCGTGTTGGCGTTGAACGAACAGCGCATCGAGGACGCGGGGGTGCAAGTGGTGTGGCTGCGCCAAGAGGCCGTCACCATCAGCGCGGCGCGTGGACACCTGCAGATGGCGTTTTCGCACCTGCTGGATAATGCGTTGCACTCCATGGGGGAAGGTGGGAAGATCACATTGGAAACCGCACAAGTCGAAGGCGGTGCTGTCATGGTATCCATTGCAGATACGGGGGAAGGCATGAGTGAAGCTGTTCGTTTGCGCGCCATGGAGCCTTTCTTCACGACGCGCAGTCCGGGGAGCGGTGCAGCGGGGATGGGGCTCGCCATGGTGTACCGCGTGTCCGTGGCACACGGCGCCCGGATGCTCATTCATTCCAAGCTGGGTGAAGGCACGCGGGTGACGTTGTATTTTCCGGGGGTGCTCAAGACATCACGTCAGTGATCGTTGGGAGGAGGCGCGATTGAAAAAACTGGACGACGTAATCCGCGACCGCCGAGAGGACGGTGAGGAACGCCTGTTAGAGGTGGCGCGCTTTGCCGAGCAGGGGATGAGCGCGGCGGCCATCATTCACGAGATCCGTCAGCCCTTGACCGCGCTGAGCATGGCGTTGCAGATGGCCCTGGATATCTCACAGACGTGCCACTCCGAGATGCAAGACATCGTTAAAGAAGCCATCCGCCTATCGGGGCGCGCAGAGCTCTTGTTGGAGCGGGGAAGGGATTTCATGACGCCCCACAAGGAGCGGGTAGAGATTCAAATCCTCGACGCCGTTGATCGCGTGATGTCCATGTTTCACTGGCATGTGCGCACGGTAGAAAACATCTCCATACGGCAGCATCTCCCGGCGGATCTGCCGCATATTTTCGGCGACCGGGGGCAGATAGAGCAGGCCATTGGCAACCTGTTGTCCAACGCCATTGACGCGCTCTCCAACAACGGCGGCGGGACCATCCACGTGGTGGCCCGCAGCACCGCCGAGCAGCGCATCGAGATCATTGTCGCAGATGACGGCGTGGGCATTCCCCCCGACGCACGCGCGCAGGTGTTTGCGCCGTTCTTCTCCACCAAGCCGCGCATGCAAGGCACGGGACTGGGGCTGTACCTCGTGCGCCACATGGCCAGGGCCCACGGCGGCGACGCGCGTTTGTTGACGGACGAAGAGCTGCAGCAATTGGCCTTGGGGCCGCTGTCCACGGGCATCCTCATCGCGCTGGCACAGGGAATGCCCAGCGGTAGCGAAGGTGAAGGGCGATGAAGCGCACATTGGCCATACTGGGCATCTTGGTGCTGGTGATGGTCGCGCTCGGCCTGTGGGTGACCCGCGACAAAACCGAAGCGCCGCCAACCGTCGCGCCGCCCGCACCATCCGCTTCAACCGTCGCCCCTGTTGTGTCATCGGACGCGGCGCCCACCGGAGAGCCGGAGGTGCGCATTTTGCGCCAGAGTGGCGATGTGCGCGTGCGGACGGGCGAGGGGGATTGGGAGGCGAGCGCCCCAGGGCAGCAATTGCCGGTCTCCGCAGAGGTTGAGACCGGTATCGGCGCCCGGGTGTCGCTGCAAATCGGCGAGCTCTCGACGGTGGACATGATGGACAGCTCCCGGGTGACCGTGCGAGAGCTGTCAGATTCTGTCCAGCGAATGGGGCTGTTGGGCGGGCGCGTCTCGGTCAACTACGAGGAAAAGGGCGAGCGCGTCCTCATGATTGAAAACGCCAGCGGCACCGCCTCAGCGCGGGTGCGCCAGGGCAAATTCTCCATGACCAACAACGGCACGGTCATCGCTGTGGCCACCGAAACCGGTTCCGTGGATTTGACGTCGGCGGGCAAGACCGTGGCCGTAGCATCGGGCTTGCAAGCGTCGGCCAGCGACGGAGAGGTCCCGACGCAACCCGGCACCATCTCTCCCCAACTGATACTGCGCTTGTCGGACAAGGCCTGCACGCGGCAAAAGGGGACCGCGGTCAAGGTGCGCGGATCGGTGGCGCCTGGCACGCGCGTCTTTGTCAACCAGCAGCCGGCCAAGGTCAATGCCACGGGGCAATTTGTGGCGGATCTGCAGTTGGAGCGCGGAAAATCCAACATTTTAATCGAAACCGAAGATGTCGTCGGTCGCCGCACAACCCGTTCGGTGTCTTGTGTGATTGTGGAACCCGGCGAACCCGATGCCCGGGAGGTGGATTTTAAATGGGGCGTAACGAAGGGGAAAAAAGCGTCTTGATGCGCAGGTGGCAACGAGAGCGCCTATTGGGGTGCGCGTTTTTGGGGATCCTGTTGGGGGTGCTGTTCGCCCCCGGCATCCGCGCCGCTGATTCCACTGGCTTTCGCATTGATCTGCACCCCTCGCTCATTCTGCTGGGCAAGGACAAGGCGATGCGGGTGTCGTTTTCGCTGCCCGACGGGGTTCGCACCGTGCGGGTGCAGGCGGTGTACGGCACCATCGCCCCTGACAGCGCCGATGCGCCCGGTACCTGGGCGGGCACTTACACGCCGCCGGAGCAGTTTTATCCCGCCCACGAATACATCGTTGCCTCCGTCGAAACCGACGACGGCGTGCGCTGGTCGATGACGTCCTTTCCCCTCATCGGGCAAGGAGAGGTGACGGTGAAGACCCGGCCTCACGCCCCGGCCCACGTGCGCATCGGCTCCCAAACCTTCGGCCCGGTGCGCGCCAACGCGGTGGGGAAGGCCATCATCCCCGTGCAGGTGCCCCCCGGTGAAACCCGCGCCATCGACGACACGGGGTTGCACATCGATTTGAAGCTCCCCCCGCTGCCCGAGACCGCCGCGTTCTCCATCCTGGGGCCCGTGGTGAGCCCCGCTGCGCACCCGCCGGTGCCCGTGTTGTTCTTGCTGTTTGCGCCGCGCGACCACGACGATGAGGCGGTTCCCACACCGCAGATCACCGCCGCAAAGGGGCGCATCTCCCAGATAGATTGCCGCGAAAAGTTTGGCCACGCGGTCCTGTGCACAGCGGATTATCACCCCCCTGGCGATCCCGCCCTGCCATCAGATGAGATCGAACTCGCGCCAACGGTCAAGGGGGGGGAGGGGCGCGTTTTCACCATTCACTTCGATCCCGCCCTGGCCGCTCCCCCCGCCGACGAGGACACTGCTCCTTCCAGCGCCTCCGAAGCACCCAGCGAGGAACCCGAGGATGCCCCCCTCGCGCCACCGGACAACACCCTGCGGCGCCCCCTCTTTGTGTCGCTCTCTGGTGGACTCTCCTGGAACACCGCTCGTTGGCTCGCGGGTGCGGGCGAGCTCGAGATCGGTCTGTACCCCATAAAACGCCTGCCGCTGTGGGGCTGGGGCTTGCAAGCGGGGGCCGCCTTCTCCAACACCGAGGACAAGCGGCGAGACGGCTTTCGCGCGCAGGCCGTCAGCCTCATGGTGCCCCTGCACGTGACGACCTTTGTGCGCCTCTTCGCCGGGAAGCGCCTGGCCTGGATCCCCGAAGCCCAAATTGGCACCACCTTTGCGGCGAACCGCCTCGACGCCACTTGGCCCGACGGCACCGCCCAGCCCACCCGCGAGCGCCGCTTTTTGTTTGACGCGGGGCTGCGGCTCACACTGGAAGTCCGCCTGCGCAAAGGGGCCTTCCTCGGCCACGTCACCGGGCGATGGCGCCCTGGACACCTGGACAGCATCAGCGGTCCGCTCTCCACCTTGGATGTGATGATTGGTTATCGTTTATTCCTCGCGAATTTCTGACTTTCCACTCCTGGCCACTTTATTGCATAACCGTTTGCTTGTATGGAGGTTCCTATGGAAAAAGCGCAACTGAAACTGAATGGCAAGACCTATGATTTCCCCGTGGTTGTCGGCACCGAAAACGAACACGCTATCGATATCTCGCGCCTGCGCAGAGACACGGGTTACATCACGTTGGACGAAGGATTTCACAACACGGGCTGTGAGAGCTCGGTGACTTTTATCGATGGTGAGAAGGGCATTTTGCGCTACCGCGGCTACGACGTCGCCGAATTGGCCGAAAAATCTTCTTTTGTCGAGACCGCCTTTTTGTTGGTCTATGGCCGCCTGCCCACCGTCACCGAGCGCAAACAGTTTTCGGTGCTCTTGACCGAGAACTCCTTGCTGCACGAGGACATGAACCACTACTTCACCGGTCTGCCGCCCCACGCACACCCCATGGCGATCCTCTCCACGATGGTGAGCTCCTTTGCCATTTTTTACCCCACGTACTTTGTCGACGACAAGGACCCCAAGACCTTTGACACCATGGTGGCGATCCTGCTGTCCAAGGTGCGCACCATCGCGGCCTTCTCGTACAAAAAATCCATCGGCGAGCCCTTTGTTTACCCGCGGCACGATTTGCGGTTCTGCGGCAACTTTCTCAACATGATGTTCGCGAGCCCGGTAAAGCCCTACGAGGCCGACAGCGAGGCCGAGGCCCTGCTCAACATGCTCCTCATCCTGCACGCGGATCACGAGCAAAACTGCTCCACCTCCACGGTGCGCCTGGTGGGATCGAGCCGCGTCAACCTCTATTCGTCGGTGTGCGCCGGCATCAACGCCCTGTGGGGACCGCTGCACGGCGGCGCCAACCAAAGCGTCATCGAGATGCTCGAGAGCATCCACGCCTCCGAGTTGACCATTAAAGACGTCCTCGATCGGGCCAAGAGCAAGTCCCATCCCTTTCGCCTCTTCGGCTTCGGCCACCGCGTGTACAAAAACTTCGACCCGCGCGCCGTCATCATCAAAAAGGCGTGCCTGAAGTTTCTGGAGAGTCGCAAAACCTCCGATCCGCTGCTGGACATCGCCCTCGAGCTCGAAGAGGCGGCGCTCAAAGACGAGTACTTCATCGAGCGCAAGCTCTATCCCAACGTCGACTTTTACAGCGGCATCATCTACCGCGCCCTGGGCATCCCCACCAACATGTTCACGGTGCTCTTCGCCATGGGACGGGTGCCCGGTTGGATCGCCCAGTGGAAGGAAATGCACGACGCCGTGCCCATCAAAATCGGTCGTCCCCGCCAGGTATACATGGGGGCGCCCCTCCGCTTTTACAAGCCCATTGAGGAGCGAGAAGAGTAGTCGTTTTCGCAGGTTATCTGCGATCTTGTAAGGTAATTCTTTAACGAGCTGTTTGGGTGGTCGCTGGTTTGGACGGTGGCGCTTGGTCTAGAACAAGGGCTTGCCGCTGTCGCTCTGGGACATGTTGAAGGAGCGGTGTACCTCTTGGGTGGCGCGGCGGGTTTCGCTGCTGTCGATGACGCAGGAGATGGAGCGGGCGGTGGCGCTCTGGGCGATGGCGCGGATCATGACCCCCATGCCGCCCAAGGTGGCGAACAGGCGTCCGGCCACGTTGGGGGTGCGTCCCATGGCGCCGGCGACGAGGGTGAGCAGGGTGAAACCGCGGTGTACGGCCACCGGGGCCACTTCGCCGCGTGAGGCTTCGACTTGCAGGGCATCTTCGATGGCGGCCTGGGCCTTGTCGACTTGCGCCTCGGGCACCACCGCGGTGACGCTCTGTCCGTGGGCGGCCTGGTTGGCCATCCACACCGTGACCCCGGAGACGTCGAGGGCGTCTAGGACGCGGGCCGCGACATTGGCCGGGCGGGTGAGGGCACGCCACTCCACGCTGATCATGGCGGTGTTTTCGAGGGTGGCGATGGCGGTGGGCTGGCGCGTCTCGTCGCTGCCCGTGGCGTCGATAACGGTGCCGGTGCCGATGGCGGCGCTGGTGTGCTTGATGCGCAGGGGGATCCCCGAGGCGATGAGGGGGATCATCGTGCTGGGGTGGAAGATGTGGGTGCTGAAGTTGGCGAGCTCCAGGGCCTCCATGTAGGTCAGGCGCGCGATGGGGTAGGCGTCGGAGACCAGGGCCGGGTCTGCGGTCATTACGCCGCCGACATTGGTGGAGATGACGACCTCGCTGGCCTGCAGGGCGCGGGCCAGGAGGGTGGCGGTGTAGTCGCCGCCGTGGCGTCCCAGGGTGGTGGTGCGGTTGTCGCGGGTGCGCCCAAGCAAGCCGGGGTGTACGGTGATGCGCCCTTCCCATTGCGGCTGCAGGGTGCGGACGCGCTCCTGGGTGGCGTCCCAATCGACCAGGGCCTTGGAGAAGGTCGCGTCGGTGACGGTCCAGTCGCGGGAGTCGACATAGAGCGCATCGCAATCGCTGGCGGCGAGCAGCTCGGCGACGACGCGCGCGTTGAGGCGCTCGGCAAAGGAGATGACGAGATCTTTGGTTTGGGCCGAGGCCTGGCGCAGCAAAGACACGCCGTACAGCAGGCGCCGCAAGGGATCGAGAATTTCGCCCACCATGGCGCTCATGCGGTTGATGGCCATTTTTTGGCGCGTGCCGTCCTGGAGCATCTCCAAGGTGCGCGTGCCCACCGAGCAGACGGTGTCGGCCATGAGGTCGACGTTTTTGTCGGCGCTGCGGTAGTCGGCGTTTTCGGCGAAGTCGATGGCCTCCAGCAAGATGTCGGTGCTGTGGCCCAGGGCGGCGACAACGACCGCCACGGGCGTGCTCTTGGCCTTGATGGCGATGAAGTCGATGACGCTGCGCATGGATTCGGACGTCTCGGTGGCATCGCCGCTGAATTTCAATACGGTGTAAGAGGGCGTTGGGTTCATACGGTTTTCATGGCACAGAACGCAAAGAATTTCCAGGCTCAAGGCACCAGGGCTTCGGCGATGATGGGGGCGACTTGTTCGATGTCCATGAGAAAGCCGTCGTGTCCGTGGATGCTGGAAATTTCGCGGTAGTGCGCCCGTTGTCCCAGGGTGCGCAGGCGGTCGACCAGGGCGGCGGAGTGCACGGGGAAGAAGAGCTCGTCGGAATTGACGGCGGCGGCAAAGACCTCGGCCCGGATGCGCGCCAAGCCCCAGGAGTTTTCCGGGGAGGTTTTGTCGATATCGCCGAGCTCGGGTTTGTTCTCGGGGGTGTCGGGGCAGTTGCCCTGCCAGGATTCGCCGGGACTGGGGCGCCCCGGACAGCGCGAGAGATCGTGGTGATCGACGGTGTCCAAGAGGGCCAGGTAGGACTCGGTTTGAAAGCGCTGGATGAAGCGCTCGCCCTGGTGCTCGAGATAGGCCTGCATGCGAAAGGCGGCGTCCAGGGAGGTGTCGGCGTGGAAGCGCGCGATGTTTTCGAGGGAGACGCTGCGGCCATGGCGCTGCATGAGGCCGGATTCGTTGCGGTAGGTGAGGTGCCCGATTTGCCGCGCCAGCTTGAGGCCCTCGGTGGGATCGAGGGCGATGGCGCTGCGGGCGATGTGGTTCCAGCCGATGACCCAGGGGGAAGACGCCTCGGCCGTGGCGATGACGACCAGCTTTTGAAAGCGCTCGGGGCAGAGGGCCGCCAGGCACAGCGCGATGGCGCCGCCCACGGAACCGCCGACCAGCAGATCGACCTTTTCAATGTGCAGCGCGTCCAGGGCCAGCAAGATGCTGCGGGCTTGGTCCCAGGTGCTGAGGATGCCTTGGCGTTGGGGTGTGTGGCCACCGCGGGGGGCCCAGTCCGATGGGCCGCTGGTGCCGTAGCAGGAGCCCAGGTTGTTGAAGCAGAGCACGCGGTGGTGCCGGGGATCGATGGCGCGCCCTTCGCCCAGGAGTCCGGGCCACCAGCCGCCGTCGCCGCCGACGCGCATGTCGCCGGTGAGCGCGTGGACCACCAGCACGGTGGAGACATCGGGCGGGGGCAGGGGATTGGCGCCGCGCAACTGCGCCATGTGTGCGTGCAGGGCCTGGACCTCGGCGTCGGTGCGGTGCACCACCTGGTAACCGCTGTGCGCCTGGACCGGAACCGCACGCGAGGCAAGCCAGGGCTGATCGGCTGCGGGCCCCCACCACCAGCCCCGTACGATGTGGCGGTGCAGGGCAGCGCCGTCTTCCAGGGTGAAGGTGGGCAGGTGCAGGTCAAAGAGTTGGGGCGCGGGTTGTGCTGTCATGTCGCTGTATCAGGTGATTTGCACGGGCGGAGATTCGGAGGCGGCGCCGCATTGGCAGCCGGTGCAGGGCTCGTTGCCGCTTTGGCTGTCGCTCATGGGAGCGTGACAGGAGCCTTTCAGGGGCGTTTTTTTGCCCAGCAGGACGCCCACTCCCAGTCCGAACATGGCCAGGGCGACAGCGACAAAGGCGGTTAAGAGCAGGGTGATCACCGGGAGACTCCAGTCTGCGACCATTGTTGAAAACGCGGGGTCGCGCTGTCAATAAAACCATTTTTTCCCTGCCGCGCAATCAAAAAGGCGGCGATCCCCTCGCGTTGGGCCAAGTAGAGGGCGCGTTTCATGCCCATGACGGTGAATGCCGTGGCCAGGGCGTCCGCCGACATGCAGTCCGGGGCGAGGACCGTGACCGACGCCAGCGCATTCTCGATGGGGCGTCCCGTGCGCGGGTCGATGGTGTGGGAGAGGCGCTGTTCGCCCAGCGTGTAAAAGGAGCGGTAGTCTCCGGAGGTGGCCAGGGCCATGTCTTGCAGGGAGACGATCCGCGCGACCTCTCGGGTGCCCTCTGTGGGCTTTTCGATGCCGATGCGCCACGGTCCCCGCTGGCGATTGTGGCCGCGCACGCGGATCTCCCCGCCGATCTCCACCATGTAGTTTTGCGCGCCGGCGGCATTGAGCGCTTCGGCCAGCATGTCGACGCCCTTGCCCTTGGCGATGGCGGACAAGTCGATCTCCAGTTCGGGATGTGCCTTGGCTAGGGTGCCAGCCGCTGGGTCCACCGCGAGTTTTTGCCAGCCCACCTTCTCGCGGACCGCTGCCAGCTCCGCGTCGCTCGGCAGGCTTTGGGGCGCCGTTTTGTCGTGAAAGCCGAAGAGGCCCACCAGGGGCGCGACGGTGATGTCAAAGGCCCCGTCGGTGAGGGCGCTGATCTCTTGGGCGCGCTGTACCACCGCCAGGGTGAGCGGCGACACCGGGAGGGGCGAGGTGTCGCGGTGCGCGTTGAAACGCCCCACGTCGCCCTGGGCATCAAAGCGGGACAAGGCCCGGTTGGCTTCGTTGAGGGTATCGTCAATGATACGCTGCCAGGCGTCCTCGGGGGGGATGTCGCCGGGTTCGAAAATCAACGCGATGCGATAGGTCGTGCCCATGGTCTCGCCTTGGTGGACGCGTTGTTGCAACGCTTCGTTTGCGTCGTGGCGGGACGGGTGGCGCCACCACCAGAGGCCGGCGAGCAGGGCGATGACCAGCAAGGCGCCGAGATAGCGGCGTCGCAGCGCGCGGAGATCGCGTCCGGCGTCTTCCTCAGAAGACAATGACGCGCGTTCCGGCATCTTGGGGGACGGGGAAGGTCTCGGCATCTTCGGGGTCCGATGGCGGGTCGCTCCAATCGTACAGCCAGCGCGCATCCTGCTCGGGCAGGTTGACGCAGCCGTGGCTGTAGCGCTCTCCGAAGCGATCGTGCCAGTAGGCCGCGTGAATGGCGATTCCGCGGCGTTTGTAATAGTACATGACCCACTGGACATCCTCGACGATCTCGTGGCCGCCCCGCGCGTTCATGGTTTGAATGCGGCGCTTCCACTGCACGCGAAAGGAGCCCGTGGGGGTATTGTCTTTGATACCTGTGGAGCACGGGGAGATGCGGACGATGCGGCGCCCTTGCCAGGCCACCAGCACTTGTTCGGTCAAGTCCACCGAGATCCACTTTTCGTCGGGGCGGGGGTCGGGGTCGTAGGCGGCGGGAACGGGTTGTCGGCGGGCGATGTGCGCGTCCCGAACATAGCCCTGGCCCGGCAGGTGCACCCAGTCGTCTTGGGCCTGGAGCAGGGTGCGGTCCCCCGTGTACACCCAGCTCCAGCGGGGCAGGGTGGCGGCGACAGGCGCATCGGATGCGGGGGCGGTGTGCACCGGTGTGTCCGCGGCGATGATCATGCCCGCCGGGGCTTCTTCGCCATGGGGCACCGCCAGGGAGAGGGCCGTGGACACCGGGGGCAGGGAGATGGCGTTTTCGGCGGAGATCCACTGGTGGCTGCGGTTGATCAGCCAGGGGGTGCCGTAGCGCGTGGCGGTGTCCCGGATGGTCAAGATGGAGTGAATGAAGAGGCGCTTGAGCATCTCCCGTCGCGCCACGGCGCGGTGTCCTTGATAGAGGCGTCCGCCGCCGCGTCCGAGGATCCAGGCCGTGGTGTCCTTGCGGATGTCCGGCAGGGCGCTGGGGCCGGGCTGGGCGCGGTCGTAGGCAGAGGGGCGCAATTCATTGCCGCAGATATATCCCCGGGAAGGGCGGGCGTACCAATGGCTGGGGCATCCGTTGCGAAACGACGTGCGGTACACTCCCAGGGTGGAACCCGGGGCGATTTTGGCCACCAGCGAGCTGTTGTGGCGCGGGTGGTAGCGCACGTTGGCGCCGTGGCGGGCGTCCATCCACACCAGGGCGTCGCCCTCGGCTTGCGGGGATTGTCCGTGGAGCCACGCGGGGATCAAGAGGATGAGCACTGCGCCCCACAGAGACAAAAAATGTCCCCGGAACGCGCGGGTGTCCGCGGTGACGGTTAACGGAGAGGGGGCGGTGAACAAGGGTTAATCGACCATGTTTTCCAGGGAGGAGAGGTCGGGGAGTTCGTCCAGATTGGGCAAGAGGACGATCTCGATGCGGCGGTTCAACTCGCGGCCATCGGCGGTCTCGTTGCTGGACACGGGCTGGGTGTCGGCGTAGCCGGCGGAGGAGAGGTTTGCGGCGTTCATGCCGTTTTCGACCAGGTGCAGCACCACGGCCACCGCGCGGGCCGAGGAGAGCTCCCAGTTGTTTTTGAATTCGTAGTTGCGGATGGGCTTGTTGTCGGTGTGCCCGGCCACTTGGAACTGACGGTCGTCGATGGTGGCGAGCACTTGGGCCACTTCGGTGAGCGCCTCCATGCCGCTGTCCGAGAGCTTGGCCTTGGCGCTGGGAAAGAGAATGGCGGACTTCATCGCGACGATCATGCGGTTGTTGACCACCTTGATGTCGATGGTGCCGGACTCCTTCATTTTGCGGAACTTTTCGAGCATGGAGCGAAACATGGCGATGCGGACGCGCGCTTTTTCGATGGCCTGTGTGTTGGCCTCGCGTTCGCCCTCCAGGGATTGCATCTCGGCCTTGAGGGCGCTGATTTCGAGCTGCAGCATTTGTTTTTCGTTGCGGGCATCGACCAAGGCGGCGTCCAGGCTGGCGTTTTGGGCGTTGGTGTCTTCGATGACGCGCCGCAACCCCGCCATGTCGGATTCGTATTGCTCCTTGGGAATGCCGCAGCCCAGGGCCAGCAGCATCGCCAGGCCCAAAAGCGCCCCGGCGCCTCGTCTGATGTGATGGGAAACAGTGTGTTGGTGCATGGTGTTGTCCTGTCTGTGTGGCGCTGGCGCAACGGCGCGCCCGTTCAGGGAATGCAACAGGTATTACCGACATTTTTTGCACCTGGCAAGCACCTCTCCACGCGGTTTTGTGTGTCGGCCAGTGAATGAAAATGATACATACGTATCTAATACATATCCGTTTATCCGCTGACGACAATGCGGCGCGCGTCGCATTTGAAAGGAGCCATTCATGTCCAATACGAGAATCCCCGCAAAACAGGTTCGCTGGTCGGTGCGGCTTGCCACGGCGTTGCTGGTGGCACTGATGGTGCCAGCGGCGTCCTTGGCCCAGGTGAAAACCACGGCGACGGCCACCGGGAGCGCCAAGGCATCGTTGAAGACGACCAAGACCACCCCAAAGGCCACCAAGGCCACCAAGACGACCAAGACCGCCGGCAAGACAGTCCCCAAGGGCTCGGCGGCATTGGGGCGCAGCACGGATTGGCAAGTGGGCGCCAAGGTGACGTATCGCGCGACATCTCGCGTGGGCAAAAAGGCCCAGCCGCGCACCCTGGCCCAATTGCGCGTCGAGCGCGAGATCAGCGGCCAACGCCAAGCCACCCTAAATGCGAATTTGAAGACCTCCGTGAAGGCCCAGGGCACCTACAAAAAAGAGGTGAAGGTCAAGAAGGAGGCAAAGAAAAAGATCACCGCCAACTTGCAGGTGAAGACCCGTGCGCGGGTGGCGGCTGAGGCGCGCCTGAAAGCCAAAATCACGGCCCAGGGCAAGGCCAAGACCCAATACGACGCCGCGGAGAAAAAACTGACGGCCTCCGGGAGCATCAAAATCAACATTTCGCTGGGCAAGAAAAACGCGCAGAAAAAAGAGCGCGATACGGCCAAGAAGAAGTTGGATACCGCCAACAAAGAGGTCGAGAAGGCCCAAAAAGAGGTGGAGACCGCGACCCAGGCCGAGGAGCAAGTGAAAGAGGAGCTGGTCCAGGTCGAAGAAGAGGTGCGCGAGGTTGAAGAGCAGATCGAAGAGGTCGAAAAAGAGATCGAAGAGATCAAAGAAGAGCTGAAAGAGGTCGAGGAGGAGATCGCAGAGGAAGAAGCGCAAATCGAAGCGATCGAGGCGGAGGAGCGCGAGGATGAAGACGCGATCCCCGAAGAGGACATCGTGATCTCCGAGCCCCCGGATGAGCCCCCGGTCAACGACTTTGGCTACGAGGAGCCGGTGTATGGCTGCTTCAAGGGCGAGGTGATGTTCATCGAAACCAACAGCCCCAGCTTGCCGAAGGATTACTCGCGCTACACCGTGGCCGCCGAGCTCTACGCCTGCGAGTGGGACATCTCAGAACGCGATTTCAAGATGGGATTCCCCGGTGTGCACGACCAAGTGGAGTGGTTTGCCATTCGCTACACCGGCGCGTTTTACGTGGCGGTCCCGGGCCAGTATCGCTTTCGCGTCGTGAGCGATGACGGCGCCATCCTGACCATCGATGGCCAGCGCGTCGTCGACAACGATGGGCAGCACGCCACCCAATCGCGCTCCGGCGAGATCACCCTGGAGGCGGGCAACCACGAGCTCGTGCTCGAGTACTTTCAAGGGCCGCGCTACCACATCGCCCTGCAGGTCTTTGTGACGCCCCCCGGCGAGAAAGAGCAAATCTTCACGGTGCGTTGATGCCCGACTTCCCCCCGTCTTTTCCCTGTTCATTCCCAGGCATTTCAAGGTAATTTTGAAAAATCCCTTTGCCGCATTTGCAAT
The DNA here is from genome assembly GCA_012522445.1 of Myxococcales bacterium. GTDB lineage: Bacteria > Myxococcota_A > Polyangia > JAAYKL01 > JAAYKL01 > JAAYKL01. The sequence goes on from JAAYKL010000093.1 coordinate 14,522, forward strand.
GAGAAACGAGAAACGAGGTGTCCCAAATGGCGCGCGATAAATGGCCGGTCATGTGTGTTGTCTTGTTGGCATTGTCTTTGTCCGCCGCTGTGTTGCCGGGGCGGTCCGCAGCGGAACCCGCTGTCCCCAAGGCGTTAGCGGATTGGCGGGACTGGGTGTTGCACGGCGCGGAGTCGCACAGGTGTCCGCTCATTGCCGGCGGCGAGGGGCGCACCTGCGTCTTTCCGGGCTTTTTGCAGTTGGATTTGCAGGCCCAAAGCGGCGGTCGTTTTGTCATGGAGGTCACGGCGGATGCCGCGGACTGGCTCCACCTGCCCGGAGACAACAACTGCTGGCCCACGGCGGTGACCCTGGACGGCAAGCCCGCGGTGGTGACAGCGCGCAACGGACGCCCCGCGCTGTATCTCGGCACCGGGCCGCACCGCGTGGCGGGCATGTACGCCTGGACGCAGCAGCCCGACGGCCTCACCTTGCCCGACGGTCTCGCCCATGTGCAATTGACGATGGACGGCGCCGCGGTGCCCTTTCCCGGACGAGATGACAAGGGCCGGCTCTGGCTCAAGGCCCACGCGTCGTCGGCGGGGGAGGCGGACGAGGTCAACGTCGCGGTGGTGCGCAAAATCGCGGACGGCGTGCCCATGATCATCACCGCCCAAATTGTGCTGCGCGTCTCCGGACGTGCTCGCGAGCTCACCCTGGAAGGTGCGCTGCTCCCCGATACGCTGCCCTTGTCGGTGTCCGGCGATATCCCCGCCAAGCTCGACGACAGCGGCAAGATGCGCGTGCAGGCCCAGGCGGGGACGCATGTCATCGAGGTTGTGGCGCGCACCGCGGGAAACCCAGCGTCGTTGGCGTTGCCGCCCCGGGTGGCGCCGTGGCCCCAAGAGGAGTTTTGGGCCTTTGCGGCGGACGAAGCCCTGCGCCAGGTCTCGCTCTCCGGCGCGGTGCCCACGGATCCCACCCGCACCCCGATGAGCGAGGACTGGTACGCGCTGCCGGCGTTTGTCGTGGCCCAGGGAGCGGCGCTGCACATTGAGACCCTGCGGCGCGGCGAGCCCACGCCCCCACCGGGACGCCTCTCCGTTCACCGCAACATCTGGCTCGACATGGGCGGCGAAGGCTATTCGGTTCACGACACCCTGGAAGGCACCCTGCACCAAGGCGGGCGGCTGGATTTGTCCCGCGGAATCCTGGGGCAGGCACAGCTCAAAACCCCGCAGGGCTGGGAGTCGCAGCTCATCACGCACAACCCCGCAGACGGCCAGGCGGGGGTGGAGATCCGCCAGCGAGACTTTCAACTGCGCAGCGATTGGCGCATTGAGGGAAGCGCGCGCGAGTTGCCGGCGGTGTCCTGGTCCCAGGACGTCCAAGAGCTCTCGGTGGACCTGCACCTGCCGCCGGGGTGGCGCCTGCTCACCGCCCGCGGCGTCGACGATGTGTCGGACACCTTTTGGGACAACTGGAATCTCTTCAGTTTCTTCTTCGTGCTGATTATGGCCCTGGCCATCGGCCGCCTGACCCACTGGGGGTTCGGCTTGTTGGCCCTGGTGGCGCTGGCCCTCTCTTATCAAGAGCCCGACGCGCCGTTTTTCGCGTGGATTTTCTTGCTCTTGACGGTGGCGCTCTTGCGCGTGTTGCCCCAGGGGCGGGCCCACAAAACCGGGGTGTGGCTCTTTTGGGCTTCGGTGGTGGGCATCGCCGCTGTGCTGGCGGTGTTCAGCGTGTACCAAATCCGCCACGGGCTCTATCCGCAGACCGGCGATCCCAACAGCGGCATCTCGACCCACTTTGCCGGCATGGGCACCGCAGACGCGCCTTCGCCCGCCGAGGTGAGCAAGCGCGATATCGAACGCGAAGAGGCGCTGGCCGTGCGCCGCCCCACCGGCATTCCCAAGACAGGCATGGGGCTGTTGGCCGGGGCCGTGTTAGATGGTGACGCTTCGTTTGAGGAGGTCGACGGGCGCCCCGTTGAACCGGAAGAGGAGCGGGACGTCGCCGCCGAAGAGGCGAAGGTGGCTGCAGGCACGCCGCTCCAGACGCGGCAAAAAGAGGCGAAGGTACCCAAGGCCAAGGGCGCGTTGTCGCGGTTGTCTTCGTCGGTTTACGCGTACGAAAACGAGTTCGCAGACCCCAAGTCGGTGATCCAGACCGGTCCGGGGATGCCCAAGTGGAGTTGGAACACCTGGCAATTGCGCTGGTCCGGTCCCGTGGGGCAGGCGCACTCCCTCAAGCTCTACCTCCTGTCTCCGGCGGTGAATCTGCTGCTGTCGATTTTGCGGGTCCTGCTGCTCGTGGCCCTGTGCTTGCGCCTGGTGTGGGCGGGAAAGAAAACCCCGCCGGCCAGCGATGACACCCTCTCGCGGATGAAGGCCCGCGCCCTGTCGCCCTTTGTGTCGCTGGGATTGCTGCTCGCCTTGTGCGCCGTACCGCTGCGCGCCCACGCCGACGTCATCCCGCCGGACAACCTGCTCAGCGAGCTGCGCAGTCGCCTGTTGGCGCCGCCCATCTGCGCCCCGCAGTGCCTCGAAAATGCAGCGCTGCACGTGCGCTTGGGCCCGGACGGTCACCTGTCACTCACCGCTGAGGTCCACGCCGGGGCCGCGTTAACCTGGCCCATCCCCGGCCCGGTGGCCAACTGGAGCCCGCAGGAGATCCGCATCGACGGCCGCAAAACCGACGCGACCCGTCTGATGCCCGACGGCTTTGTCCACGTGCGCATACCGACTGCGGGGCGTCACCAAGTCACCGTGACGGGCCCTGTGCCGGACGCGCCCTCGCTAACCCTGGAGATCCCCGGTGGCACCCGCCGCGTGACACAGGAGCTCGACGGCTGGAAACTCGAGGGGCTCCGCGCCGCTGGCAGCCTGGAGTCCTCGCTGCTGTTGGTGCGCACGGCGTTGGCCAAAGAAGACGCTGCGGAGACAGAGCGGGCGGGCTTCGAAGAGGGGAGCTACCCGCCGTGGTTCACCGTCACCCGCACGCTGGACGTGGGGGTGCTGTGGCAGGTGCAGACCCGCGTGCAACGACAAAGCCCCGTGGGCACGCCCCTGGTGGTGCGCATCCCCCTTCTGCCGGGCGAATCCGTGGTGGACGAGGCGTTTCCGGTGGAGGCGGCGCATCTCGTCGTGTCGCTGGGCCGCAACGAATCCGAGGTCTCGTGGCGCAGCACGCTGCCCGAGTCCCCGCAAATGACACTGCAAGCCGCCGCGCAAGGCGCGTGGTCCGAGGTGTGGGACATCCGCTGTGGCCGCATTTGGCAGTGCCACTTTTCGGGCATCGCCCCGGTGTCCACGCCGCAGGGGGACGCCAAGTCGCCGGTGCAGACGACGCACTTTCAACCCTGGCCCGGTGAGACGCTCACCGTGGATTTGCAAAAGCCCGACGGGGTGAAGGGGCAGTCCACCACCGTCGAATCCGCCAATTTGCGGGTGTCACCGGGGACGCGCCTGATGTCGGCGGAGCTCGCCATGCGCATCCGCGCGAGCCGCAGCCACCAACAAAAAATCCAATTGCCCCCAGGCGCCGCTGTGCAGAGCGTCACCCTGGACAACCGCCCGCATCCCTATGTCAAAAACGGAGATGCCCTGCACATCAACCTCGAGGCCGGAGAGCGCACGCTGGAGGTCCAGTGGCAGCAGGAGGGCGGCATCCGCGCGTGGTTTTCCTTTCCCGAGGTGCGCATCGACGGGGGCGCGGCCAATGTGGCGATGGTTTGCCAAATGCCCACCGACCGCTGGCTCTTGTGGGCCGGGGGCGTGAACTGGGGGCCGGCGGTGCTCTTCTGGGGCTTCTTGCTCGCGGTGCTCTTGGCGGGCTTGGTGCTGGGGCGGGCGAAAATCAGCCCCCTCAAGAGCTGGCAGTGGATGCTGCTGCTCTTTGGGCTCACCCAGGTGCCCATCGCGGTAACGATGATCATCGTCGTGTGGTTCTTCGCCATGGCGCGGCGCGCCCAAACCGACATCCAGCCCTTTTGGGTGCACAACATCGCCCTGGTGTTTATGGGCATCTGGACCTTTGTGGCCCTGGTGTGTCTCGTTGGCGCCGTGTACCAGGGCTTGGCCGTGCAGCCGGACATGCAGGTGGACGGAGCGGGCTCCAGCGGCGACCGGTTGATTTGGTATGCGGATCGCGTGCAGGACACCCTGCCGATGCCCTGGGTGTTGAGCGTCCCCTTGCTCGTGTGGAAGCTGCTCATGCTCGCCTGGGCCCTGTGGCTCGCCCTTAGCACCATTCAGTGGGCCAAATGGACGTGGCGCTCCTGGTCCTCCCACGGCTTGTGGCGCATGGCACCTCCCATCGCGCCGCTGCAACCGCGACCGGCGCCATCTCCGCAACCGCCGACATCTCCGCAATCCCCGCCGCCGTCACAGCAACCCTAACGCGCTTCGCCGGACAAGCCTCGCCCCTCTCTTAGGTGTTGTTGGAGATGGGGCGGGCGGCGTTGTCGATTACAGCCGGTACCAGGTCAGCTCGTGTTTGTTGTGCCACAGGTGAACGATGTGGGAGCCGGGGATGGCGGCGAAGCGCGCGGTGGTCTCTCGGTCGAAGGCGGTGCCCTGCATTTTGATGGTGCAGACAAAGCGGGCGGCCAACCCGGACGCGAGCCAGGTTTCGACCCATCGCAGCAGCGCCGCCGGATAGCAGATGACATCGGAGAACAACCAGTCGACCGGGCCGACCTCTTCGGGGGGCAAGGTAAATGCGTTGCGCTGCCAGGCGGTGACCTGCGGCGACGCGGCGATGTGCGGGGCCAAAGGCGCGCGGTCCACGGCCAGTACGTCGGCTCCGAGCTGAGTGAGGACCCACGTCCAACCGCCGGGACTGGCGCCGGCGTCGAGGCAGCGTTCGCCAGGGCGGGGGTGGACGCCGAGGCGGGTGAAGATTTCCCAGAGCTTGAGGTAGGCGCGGCTCGGGGGATCGGTGTGGTTTTCGTCGAACTGGATTTCGCCGCCGGGAAAAGGGCTGCTGCAAGTGGGGCTGGCCAGCAGCGTGTGGGGATCGAGCAGGGCAAAGGCGCCCATGGGTACGTCGGGGAGGGCGAAGGGAAAGGGGCGCGGCTTTTTGGGCAGTGGGGGCAGGGCGTCGCTGATGAGGGCGGTGCGCCGGTGTGCTTGGACGGGGCAGGGGGCCCAATTGCGCTGGATGGCCCGCAGCATGTTGGCGGCCTGGGAGATGGAGTCGAAGGTGGCGACAAAGGGATCGAGCCAGGTGTTGCGGGTCCAAAAGGGCGTTTGCTGGCTGTGGGGCGCGACGAGCAGGTCGCCGGCTTCGAAGAGGTCGCCGCTGTTCAATTCGGTTTTGAGGTGGTGTAAGAAACCCGGCGCGGCGTGAAAGGCGCGTCCGGTAAATGCGGGGGAGAGAAAGCCGGGGAGGGTCACTGGGCGCGGATGACGATGTTGCGTTTGCCGCCGTCGTACACGACGATGCCCGTGACTTCGGTGCCGCCCTTGTCGGCGACGTATTCGCCCGCCGGGAGGAGGATGGGCTTGCAGGTGCTGTAGTTGCCGGGCAGCCAGTCGCCGCTGTCCTTGCGGCGGATTTTAATTTTGGCCGTGGCGCAGCCGCGTTCGGAGGTGAGCAGGGTGATTTCGCCCACCGGGAACTTCACGATGCGCTTCAGGCGCCGGCCGCGGATGATTTCAACGCCGCGCAGCTCCACTGAGCCCGCCACTTTTTTGGAGGTGAACTCCATGTCGTAGAGGCCGGGGTGCAGCGTGAGCTCTTGGCCGGTGGTCACGTCGGCATGAACGGTGGTGGCCGTGTGATCGGCGGTGCGAACGGTGTAGGTTGCTTTTTCCTCTTTGCCGTTGAGCGTTACGGTGGGCAGGAAAACCCCCATGTCGCCGCCGATTAAGTCTTCGTCTGGGGCCAGGGGCGCTTCGTAGGAGGCGACCTCTTCGTCGGTGTCGTCGTCGTCGAGGTCGAGTTCGACGTCCTTGCCCAAAATGGCGGTGACCGGGTCGTAGTCTTCGTCGACGCCCTTCATGATGCCTTCGGTGGGAGACGCCGTCCTTCGCGTTCCACCGCAGGAAATGAGGAGCAGTGCCACCAGTAGTATGAGGATTTTGACAATACTTTTCATTTTTTGGACCTTCCTCGCAATAGGGGTTGTTGTTTGTACTCTTCATAGCCACTTCGCTGGATTTGCGTCAACTGTTTTGCAGTCTCATTGCACAAAAGAGTGCTCCGTTCTGCAGGCTGACGCCGCGTCGTGCTCGCGTCCCCGCCCTTTGATGAAAGGTCATGAAATGAAAGGTCATAAAGCCGACTTTAGCACGCTTCGCGCAGTGCTATTCGAGGATCGTTCGCACCGGCCGAAAGCCGACAATGGACCATCGGGCAGTTGTTGTTAGGCTGGACCGCTCGGTGGGTCTTAACTGGCAGCCGGTTTTTTCATAATGGCACCCGCGCATCTCTATCCTATCTGCATACGCACTTCCCACGGGATCCGTCAGCGGCGTTCCCGGGGTCTCATAGCTTAGCGGTGCGCCGCCGTTATGAAAAGTGTCCACCCATTCATACACGTTGCCCAGTGTGTCGTAGAGGCCCCAGGGGTTGGGTTGTTTTTTGGCCACCGGGTGCACCTCGCCGCCGGAGTTGTGGCAGTACCAGGCGATGTCTTCGAGGGCGGGCTGTTCGTTGCAGGCTGTGAGGGGTTCGTTATGCAGGTCGCCGCCGTAGGTGTGGGTTTCGGTG
>JAAYKL010000013.1 GCA_012522445.1 Myxococcales bacterium
CACCAAGTGGGCCTCCCGCCACATGGACAAGGGCGCCGACCAGATGCTCTCCGAGTACCTCAACGCCGCCGTGCGCGACGGCAAATGGGCCCTGCGCGAGCTCCACTCGATTCGCCCCTCGTGCGGCATCACCGGCCACGGCTGGGGCGCGGTCACCGAAGAGCTGTACATCCGCCACCTCGACAACGTCGTCGACCGCATCGCGGCCCGCCAAGTGTGGATGGCCAGCAACGTCGACCTCATCAAGTATCGCCGCAGCCGCGCCCATTGCGGAGCGCCCCAACTTTCCGGCACCACGCTCTCCTTTGCCAACGGCTCTAGCGCCGACTGCCAAAAGTACGCGACACCGGTCACCGTGGCCCTCCAAGGCCCGGCGGACACCACCATCTCCAGCGTCTCCAGCGGCGAGTACACCAACCTGCCCCAGGGCCGCGTGCTGGTCACCATGGATCCCACCACTTCGGTGAACATCACCTTTGGCACGGGCAACACCCCGGTGGCCACCCACGACCCCGACACCTACACCCAAGGCCTCGACCCCAGCGTCTGCAAAGCGCCGCCGGAGTGCCAGCCCTTGGGCGAATGCAACTGCGACGAGCCCCTGCTCACCAAAAACGCCTACAACCCCAACGCCAACGTGACGGGTCCGGGCGGTGCCTGTGGCTCTTATGGTGCCGCCTCCATCGATGGGTGCGACCTCTCGGCCCCCGAAGGCTGGCAGGCCCTCACCATGGGCTCCGACGGCTACTGCACGTTCCCGAGCCAAAAATGGAACGCTGTAGGAGGCACTCAGTGGGGCGCCCAAATCTCTTTCTTCAACACTGGCCTGACGAGCAACCCCAAGACCTGCACCAACGCCTCCAGCAAGCAGGGCGTCCGCGTATGCGTCCAAGGCGAAATCAAGAACGCCTTCCCCAAGACGCGCTACGTGGCCACCGGCACCTACGACATCACCGACACCACCCGCAACCCCACCGAGGTGCAAAACGTGGCCTGGGTCTACCTGATCACCGACTACACCGCCAAGACCAGCGACCACAACGCCGGCCACTGCACCGACGACAACTGCGCGCACCCCTTCTACCAACTGGAGACCAAGCCCGGTGCGGAGACCTGCAAAGACATCAAGTGGTCCGACTTCCAGTTCCCCTACTGGTGGGGCGATGCCAACGTCGGCTTCGTCATGCCCGAAGTGTGCGCCCAGGGCGGCCAAGTGCCCCCGGCCGACATCTGCCAGAGTGGCGAAGACTACGACCCCCTCACCGAAGAGCGCCTGGCCAAGTGGCACGCCTGCAGCGCCATGGCCGACAAAATCATCTTCATCGGCGTAACTGCCGTGGATGACATCGGCTCCGAGCCAGTAGAAACCGTGAACCTCAAGGCCAAGGTCTCCTACTTCTAAACCCATCCCCGCACACCACCCCCGGGCGGCCGCCAGCTCGCGCGGCTGCCCCGCTTCCACCATCCATGTTTCGTTTTCTATCTTCGGTGACTGCGCCGCAAGCCAATCCCCGCCACCAGGGACTCACCCACCAGGGCGAGCAACGCCACGATGAGCAACCAAGGCCATACGGGCAATTTCCCAGCGGTCAGCGTGTACAACTCGCTCGCGTCTCCATCTACCCGCGCCGCCAACTCGCTGGGCCGCAGGTCTGATTCTGCGCGCGCCACATTGATGACAAACTCCATGCCGGGCAATTCTGCCAGCGCCCCTTGTCCGGCCATCTGTCCCCAAACGCGGTACACGCCCGGGGTCTCGGTTTTGTCAAAGGCGACATGCGAGCGATGCCCCAGGTCCTTGGCGGTGAACACGGTTTTTGAATCGTCGGGGTGCAGCACCACCAAGCGTTGCATCTGCTCGTTGACCTCGAGGCGCACCGACTGCCCGGCTTCGCTCATCCGAGCGTGCGGGTCCTCCGCCGACACCTGGGCCAAACTGCGGGCGATGCCCTGCATCAGCAGCAAAAACCCCGGGCGAATGGGCAAGTCGCTCCAGGCCCGGTTGAGGGTCGTGCCCAACAACATGACGCGCCCCTGCCCCAAGCTGTGCTCCAGCAACAAGGGGACGCCATCGGAGAGCGAGATGATTACCTGCCGCGCCAGATTGGGATTGGGCTCTACCAATAAGTGCGAGACGATGCGCACATCCTCCAGACCAGTGGTCGCGTCCTGCAGGTGGCGAAACACCGCGTGTTCGCGATCGATGTGGCCAATGCGGTAGGGGCGTCGCCGCTGCTCGCCCCTGCGGATGGCGTGGATCCGCCCCGGCAACAGCGCACCCAAATCGTCGAAAGAGCGCTGCGCAGCGCTGGGCGAAATGAACACCCCGCCGCCTGCCTGCGCATAATCGGTCAGCCGCGTGACAAGGGACGCGGGCGGGCGATTGGCCCCCACCATCATCACGGCATCAAAGCCCGAGAACGACACCTCGCCGGCACCGGCCACATCCGACATGGCCACTTGGATGGGCTGCGCCGCTGGCAGGGACGTGCCCAAGGCCTTCATCAAATAAAAAGCCTCGTCCTCCCAGCTATCCGGGCGCGCGTCGCCATTGATGACATAGAGCTGCAGCGCGCGTTGCACGCGGAACGACACATAGCGCGCATTGTCGGTGGAGAGCCCGTCCCGCGGAATCACCACAGCGCCGCGATACACCCCTTCCTGGGCAAAGCGATGGTGAAACACCTTCTGCACCTGGGCGTCCGCCGGTATGTCCACCGTCCCCTTGGCCGACTCGCGGCCGTCTAAAAACAGCGTGACCTCGAGGTTTTCAATCGGCGCGCTCCCGTGGTTGATCAAAGTCGCGGTGATCCACACCTCCAGCGGGTCATCGGTGCCTGCCGGAGACACCTGCAGATTCGCCACCGAGACGTTTTGCGGCGGCGCAGGCGGCGCGGCCTGGCGGATGCGCAGTTGGATGTTCGACGCGTCTCCAACGAGCTGGGGCTCTTCGATGCCGCACATGTCGGTGAGCAGCAAAATCTCCTTTTGGGGTGCCCGCGATGTCTGCAACAGTTGCACGGCCTTGCGCATGGCGGCATCCAAATCGTTGGCGCGATAGGTGGGTGCCAAGGGGGTCAGCGAGCGGATCACCGACTCCACATCATGGGTCAATTTTTCTTGCAGCGCCCGCGGCGGGCGTCCCATGCGCACCACCGCGACCTTGTCCCCCGAACGCAAGCGTCGCAACTCAGCCTCGGCCATGCGCAAGATTTCGCGAAACGCCGTTTGCCCATCGGGCATCGCTTGGGCCGTCGACGCCGAGTCATCGATGATGATCACTTGGGCCAACGACGCTCCGCTGCGTACACCGCCCTTGCGGTACACCGTGAGCGAAGGCCGCGTCATGGCCAACACCAAGGCCAGCACCGCCAACAGCCGCAACGCGAGCAGGAGCACTTGGCGCAATCGCAGGTGCGCGTGGCGACGCCGGACAATTTGCTGCAGCAACACCACCGTCGGAAAGGCGACGACCCGCTGTTTTTGTTTGCGCAGGTGAAACCACGCCACGATGAACAAGGCACCGAGCGCCGCAAACATCCACGGGGCTTCAAAGGTCATGAGACAACACGGGCACTGGCGCGCCGGGACTTGAGCTCGCTCAGCACGCGCTGGGGCGGCACGTTGGACACCGCATGCACCACGTCGATTTGTGCGCGGCCGAACACTCCGTCGATGCGCGCTATCTCGCGTTGCACAGCGCGGCGATAGTCTTCGCGCACCAAGGCCGGATCCGAAAAGACCGCGCGCCCCGTCTCCATGTCCCGAAAGAGCGCGGCGCTGCGATGGGGCAAATCGATTTCATCCGGTGACAGCACGTGAAAGACAACGACATCGTGACCCCGGGCACTCAAACTGGCCAGGGCCACCTCATCGGCCTCTGTCATGGACCACAGATCGCTCGCCACCACCACCATGCTGCGTTGACGCAGTTGCTCGGCGGCAAATACAAACGCCTGGGCATAGTTCGTGTGTCCGGTCTCTTGCGGGTGCACCGCAGCCATCTGCCCAAACAAGGCGGCCATGTGGCGGGGGTGTTGGCGGGGCGCGAGATAGACATCTGGGCCATCGGCAAACGCGAGCAGCCCCACCGCATCTCCTTGGCGCAACAAAATTTGCCCCACTGCACCGAGCAACAAACGCGCATAGGCGAACTTCGACTTCTCGGCGCGACTCCCCGCGTAGTTCATGGAAGGCGACGCATCGAGCAAGAGCAAGCTGTTGAGCACCACTTCGCGCTCCCGCGCTTTGACGTACATCTTGTCGCTCCGCGCCAGGGCCTTCCAGTCGAGGTGGCGCAGATCATCGCCGGGAAAATAGCGCGTGTACTCGGCGAACTCCACCGAGGCGCCGCGGTGCAGCGCGGCGTGACGCCCCCCCAAGAAACCTTCGACCACCCGGCGCACCTCCAATGTCAACAAGGCCACTGCCGCCTCGTCCTCTGGCAAGAACGCGTCTCCCCCAGCGGTGTCGCGAAAGCTCATGGTGTGTGTCGGGCGATCAAGTGCGCAATGATCGCATCTGGTTTGATCCCGCGGGCCTCGGCCTCGAAGCTCAGCACCAGGCGATGGCGCATAATGGCCGGCAACAGCGCCAGCACATCTTCGCGTTCGGCCGCCATGCGACCGTGCAACACCGCCCGCGCCTTGGCCGCCAGCACCAACATTTGCGCGGTGCGCGGACCGGCACCCCAGGCCACGCTTTGCCGCACCATCTCCGGTGCATCGGGGGCATCGGGTCGCGAACCCCGCACCAGCTCCACCGCCATCTGCACGACATGCGCTGCAACGGGCACCCGCGGAATAAAGCGCTGCAGCAGTTGCATGTCTTTTTCGGTGAGCAGGCGGGTGACGGAGGTGGGCGAACCGCTGGTCGTGCGCTTCACAATTTCGACCTCCTCATCAAGGCTCGGATACCCCACATCGATTTGCATCATAAAGCGATCGCGCTGGGCTTCGGGCAGCGGGTAGGTGCCGGTTTGCTCAATGGGGTTTTGCGTGGCGAACACGATGAAGGGGTTGGGCAGCTCCCATGTTTTCCCTCCCGCGGTGACCACGCCCTCGGCCATGGCCTGCAGGAGGGCGGCTTGGGTCTTGGGCGGCGTGCGGTTGATTTCATCTGCCAGCAGCAAGTGGCAAAACACCGGCCCTTTTAAAAAACGAAAGCGCCGTCCCTCGGGCGTGTCATCTAAGACATCGGTGCCGGTGATGTCGGCGGGCATGAGGTCGGGGGTAAATTGAATGCGCCCGAAACTCAGGTGCAGCACTTCGGACAAGGTGCGCACCAAGAGGGTCTTGGCCAATCCCGGCACCCCCACCAGCAGCGCGTGGCCCCCGGCCAAGAGCGCCACCAACATATGCTCCACCACTTCTTTTTGGCCGACGATGCGCCCGTCTATTTCTTTTTCGATTGCAGCGCGCAACTGCACCACTTGGGCGACCACTTGGCGTTCTTCGGTGTGTTCTGTCAATTGCAGCATTTCGTCCTTCCGTCCTATGGCTTGGGACAGTGCGCGCGAGACCTCGTCGCGCTACCCGCACATCCGCTCATCCCTCTTGCAATCCCTCTTTAAAAATCTCCTGCAACACCACCGTTGCATAGCATCCCGAAGGCAGATCGAAGGCCACCTCAATAAAGGGCCCGTGCGCATCGCCGCCCTCTTGCGCTGCGCAACGCTGCGGAAAAAAGCGCAACGGACGCCGCCCTCCCGCACACTGAAAGGGGCCCGAGGTTGGGAAATCGTCGATGGTCAACCCCGCTTCGGCGAGCAGGGAGGCCTCCAGCTCTCCGGGGCGCCCCGACGCCAGCTTCATGCGCGCGCCATACATGGGGCCCGAAGGCGAAATCTCCCCCGACTGCGCCCGCGCCGCCTCCGCTGCGGCGTCCTCCACCGAGAACACCACGCCTTTGTCGTGCTTCCAGGCCACGTCCCCCACTTCGACTTTGTCTAGCCCGTCGATGCGGTGCGCCACGACGCGGTTGAACAAGTGCGACTGAAACGCCGACACGAACAGCCCCAGCAGGCGCTTGTTCAGCGTCAACAGGGCCCGCCGGGGATCGTCGGGGGTTCGCGCCATGGCCCGGCACAATGCCGCCGCATCGCCCATGCCACGCGGCCACGCCGACGCCGCCTCGCGATACTTACCCTGCGAAAACAACCCTCTCGCCGCATGCGCCGCTTCGCGATCTCGTTCATCCGGACGCCCGGCCATCACGGCCACAGCGGTGTGGAAGTCGTTGCGGAGAATGGCCTCCCCCACCTGCCAGGTGTCGTGGCGGTGGCCAAAGCGCTGTGCGCCAAAGTAATTGGGACAGCCCGAGGCCGCCAACGCATTGAGCACCGCCTGCACCGCGGGCAACGCCGACACATCGACATCGCGCAGGCGAATGACAAAGCGATTTCCCTGCAAGTGACCGACCTTCAGCTTGTTGCGGTGGCGGGTCACTGTGCGCACTGTCATCCCGGGCAGCGACAGCGCTTGTACGCGCTCAGCGGGCATGTGCTCGATGCTGAAGAACTGCCGCGTCACCGCATGGGCGTCCTTCAGGCCGGCATAACCGATGGCCCTGGGCGGCACTTGCAAGGCCCGCGCGATTTGCTGCACCGCCTGGTGGGTCGTCAGCCCGTCTTTTTCTATTTCGAAATACAGGTGATCGCCGCTGCCCGAAAAGTCGTAAGCGGGGATTTCCACAACCACAAAATCGGCGTTGCGCTGTTTAAAGCGCGCGGACATCGCGGGGAAGTCGCGGGTGCGAAAGGGTAAGGCGACGGGCATATCGTTTTTTTCCTTTGCCAAGCAGCAGTGATTTGCGTATCAAAACCAGCGGTCACACTTAAGAAACTTTATAAATATCGACAACGATCTCTTTTACTTATCTGCAATTGCGACCGAATTCATCCCCTAAGAAACCGCAGCCCGCATGAAAATTTTGGATACCATTGCCCATGCCCGCTGAAAAAAAGAATCCCCTGCGCATCCCCTTGAGTCTCCTGATGCACCTCTTTCAAAGCCTGCTGCTGCGATATGTGCGCTTCTCCGAAGACTGGATTGACACCCTTCGCTGCGCCAGCGCCAAAGGCCCCGTCATCATCGTGCTGCGCAACCGCAACCTCATCGACTTTCTCTGCCTGCGCGGCATCTGCCAAAAGAGCGGCCTACCACCCCTAGGCTTTGTCTCGGGCCTGTCGCCGTTTTGGTTTTTGCCCCTCTGGAAGTTTTTGCCCGCCCTCTTTTCGCGCCGCAGCGAGACACGCCAAAAACAGCGCCTGCAGCGCACCCTCGAACACGGCGGCACCGCCCTGGTGTTTTTGCGCCGCCCCGCCATCCGCGACGCCTTTGGCAGCCGCCCCGTGGCCCTGGACGGCATCCGCTTGGCCGTAGAAGTCCAGCGCGAGACCCAGCTCCCCTTGCAGGCCCTGCCCACGGTCTTCCTGTGGGGCGAAAACCCCATGAAGCGCCCCCGCAGCAATCTGTACTTCCTCTTCGGCACCTCCGAATATCCCCGCATCTTGCGCGCCCTGTGGCTCCTCATGCGCCGCCGAAGCAACCACGGACAATGGAGCAGCGACGTCATCGACATCGGTGCCATCGCCCAAGACAAGCCCACCCTAGCGGCACAGTCCGGCATCCTCCGCGCCGCTGTCGGCAGGCGCATCGAAGAGATCCGCCGCGAACGCCTGGGCACCTTCACCAAGCCCTCCTCGCGCATCAAGGCCGAGGTCATCGCTTCGGGACGGCTCAAAAAAGAGCTCGCCTCCCTCGCCGAAACCCAACAGATGCGGCCCGAAGAGATCTCCCACCGCGTCGTGCAAATCGTCGAGAAGCTGGCCACCGATTTCAAACCCCACGTCGTCTCTGCGTTTGCGCTGCTCATGGCTTTTGTGTGGAAGCGCCTCTACACCACCTTCGACATCCGCAAAGAAGACACCGAGCGCATGCGCGCCGCCGAAGCCGCCGGCCCCCTCTTGCTCTTGCCCTGCCACCGCAGCCACATCGATTACCTGGCCATCACCCAGGCCATGAACACCGCCAACCTCATGCTCCCGCACATCGCCGCCGGCGATAACCTCGACTTCTGGCCCATGGGCCCCGTCTTTCGCGCCAGCGGGGCCTTCTTCATCCGCCGCCGTTTCATCAACGACAAGTTTTACACCGCCGTGGTCAACACCTACATTCGCCGCCTGATCCACGAGGGCTACGCCATCGAAATCTTCATCGAAGGCGGGCGTTCGCGTACCGGCAAACTCCTGCGCCCCCACACCGGCATGCTGGAGATGGTCCTGCACGCCATGGCCACCATCCCCGATCGCATCCCGGGCATCCTCCCCACTTACATCGGTTACGAGCGCGTCATCGAAGAGGCCTCATACCTGCGCGAGGTGCTCGGCAAAAAGAAAAAATCCGAGAGCATTTTCAGCGTGCTAAAAACCGCCAAAGTGTTGTTCAAAAACTACGGACGCCTCTACGTGCGCACCGGGCATTATTTCTCGGTACAAGACGTACTAAACGATCTCGGCCACGAAATCGCCGAACTCACCAACGCCGCCACCCGACGCGAAGTGGCCCAGGAGATAGGCTTTCGCACCCTGGCCGAAATCCAAACGCTGACCATCGCCACCGCCACCTCGGTCATCGCCACCGCCGCCCTCTCCCTCCCGCAAAAGCGCTTCACCATGGCGCAACTCTGGGACACCGCCCGCGTCCTGCTGCGCTATCTCCAGCACCTCGAGGCAGACTTGAGCCCCGAGCTCCACGATTTTGCCAACGGCCTCGACAGCGCTGTGCCGCCGCCATCCTTCGTCCAGACGGTGCAAACCCTGCAGCGCGAAAAACGCTTTGCCCTCATCAGCGGACGCCCCAAGACCGATCCCGAAACCGCTGTATTCGAAATTCGCTCGGGCCAACGGCGCGCCCTCGACTTTTACAAAAACAGCATCCTGCACTTCTTTGCCCCGGCCGCCTTTTTGGCCCCGACACTCCTCCAGGCCAATGGCGAAGGCGCTCCCCGCGACCACCTGGTAGAGGCCACCACCCGGGCCGCCAAAATTTTTCAATGGGAGTTCATCCTGCCAGGGTGCCGCACCAAAACCACCGCCGCCTTCGAAAAAGCCCGCCACGCGCTCACCGACAGCGCCCTACAGCACCTCGGCGCCTTGGGACACGTTGCCCAAGACGGCGATCGCTTCTCGGTACAAAACGCCGACGCCCTGCAGCTCTTTGCCCGACTGCTGCGCAACTTTCACGAGCTGTACGCCACGGTTCTCCAAGTGGCCAAAGACCGGGGCCTGGGGCGCTACAGCGGCGACATCGCCAGCGAAACCATGGCGCGCCTCGAACACCGCCGCAAACACGGCGATCTGTTTTTCGCCGAGTGCCGCAACCACGTCATGCTGCAGACCGCCCAAAAGATGCTCAAGGACTACAAGCTGAACCGCTTTCCCGAAGATGAAAATCCCTTTGTGGCAGGCGGGGTCGGCGACGACTTTCTGCACTGGCTCACCGCGGCCCTGTCCGGCACCGAAGCGGGCGACAAACGCCCTGCCCCCTAGCGCCAATAACGCATCTGCCGCGCCATCGCGCTAATACGGTTTTTGCCCCGAATAGTTGCCGCCGGGCGCGTAGTTGCACACTGTGAACCACCCTGCCCAGTCGATGCCGCCGCCCGTCCAGGAACCGCAAAAATGAATCGCGCAGCCCACGCGCGTTGTGCCGCGCCAAGCCACCTGGGTGTAGTGACCGCACATTTCACCCGACCGGCATGCATTCGTGGCGTAGGTGTAGTACGCGGCTTCGTCGCCCCACTGCGCGATCACCGTTTGGTCGGTGGAGGGTTGCGAAGAAGGAGAGGAATTGCCCGATCGAACCGCGAGGTTTTCGCCCACGTACCCCGAGCCGCCCAGCGCGGCATAATCCTCGGTTCGCCTGGCGTTGTGCGCCCAGTTGCACTGCTGGGCCCACTGCAGGGCCACGCGCGCCAGCGTGTCGTCCCAGATGAGATCGGGCAAGGCTGGCGAGGGCACCGGTTGGTTGTGGTAATCGCCCGCGTTGAGCCGCTGCCGCACTTCGTTGTGGGACCGCACGATGCGATCGCAAAACGTGCCGGGGCTACAGTCGCACGTGGCGCCATCGCCGTTGCACACCCCGCAGACATCCAACAAAGCCGTGCCGTTGGGGACGCCCGCACAGTCGAGGCAAGACGCGCCATTGCCGTTGCACACCCCGCAGACATCCAACAAAGCCGTGCCGTTGGGGACGCCCGCACAGTCGAGGCAAGATGCGCCATTGCCGTTGCACACCCCGCAAACATCCAACACAGCCGTGCCGTTGGGGACGCCCAGGCAATCGACCGGACCATTCGTGTCGCGCGGCCACTGCGTATCGACCGGGCCATTCGTGTCGCGCGGCCACTGCGTATCAACGGGGTTGTCCGTGTCGCCCGGCCACTGCGTATCAACTGGATGATTCGTATCGCCCGGCCACTGCGTATCAACTGGATGATTCGTATCGCCCGGCACATTCGGCATATGCGCGCTGTCTTGACCGGTGTCCTGGGTGGCATCGGAAGGCGTAGTTGATGCGTCAGAGCGATCGTAAAATTCGTCGCGGTCCTCCTGTTCGTCGCAGGCCATCACCCCAACGAGCAACGCGCCCAAGCACGCGCACAACAAACGAATCTGTGGTTTCATGCCCCCTCCTTAGAAATGGAATGCGGTTTTATTTAGAAATAATACCGCGCCTCAAGGCTCATTTGCAGGGTGAAGGGCGTGCTCGCCCAGTCTTCATTGCCAGCGGAGCTGCGCGTGTTGCTGGGGCGATCGCAGTCCTTGGTGCCCGCGCTCTCGTCGATGCGGCACAGCTTCGGCCACACGGGAAAGCCCATCTTCATGTAGGCGCCCAGGGCCAGATTGCGGGCGAACCCCGTGCTCCAAAAGAACATATTGGCGCCGAGCCGCGGCTCGATGTTCACCCCGTGCCACTTCTCTTTGTACACCACGTCGGGGGCCGTGGCCTTCAGGCGCATAAAGCTGTATCCCAGCGACAGGCCGATGTACGGGTCAAACCAGCCGAGGACGGGCAGGTGAAATTCGGCGCCCGCCGAAGGCTGCATCAGCATCGCGTGATCTTTTTTCGAGCCTTCGTTGCTCACAGGGATGGTGCCCACATTGGTGTTCATGTAACCCGTCATGAAATCGAGCGTAAAAACGAGGTTGGGATTGAGGCGGTAAAAGCCCCCCAACGTGCCGGTGATGGAGCCGAACATGTTTACGTCAATGACCGAGTTGCAGTAATCGCGGTAGCAAAACAAGCTCCCCAGCCCCACGGAGACGCCGAAGCCATTGCGCAGATGCCACGTACGCGGGGCATTCACGCCGACAAACTCGCCGCCTTCAATATGGTCGGCCTCTTCCTTCTTTTTCGCGGTTGTCTTGGTGGAGTCTTCCTCGTCCCGGACTGCGGTGGCATCAGCGCCGCTGGCGGGCGCACTCTCCAACTCATCTACCGGCGTAGGCTCGGGCGGATCGTCTTGATCGAAGACAAACGCGCTGGTGTTCGAGGCCAAAAAGAGCAAGGCGGAAAGGCTCATCATCGTGGTAAAAGTTCGCATGTTGGGCTCCTTCGTCGATACACTCCGACTGCAAATGATGCATTTTTTATACACTGCGAACGGTAGAGGAATCAATTTCAATCTCAGTGAAACAGCATAGATTTATCTTGCCCGCAGTGGCCAGTGTGATAACACCACTACGGTTTGATTTCGCTATGGCAAAACCTGTGGCAACACACCCATTTCGAGCCACGAACCATTTCAACGTTGCGCTGCATATCACGCTCACACGCAAACAATGCAACGCACTTCACGCACGGAGTTGTTGCGAGGAGGACTCATGCTTGAACTTCGTTTCCACGGACGCGGCGGTCAAGGCGCGGTGACGTCGGCAGAATTGCTGGCGCAAAGTGCCATCGCCAAGGGCATCTACGCACAGGCGTTTCCGAGTTTTGGCCCCGAGCGGCGGGGCGCACCGGTCGTCGCATTTGCCCGCATCTCAGAACAGCCCATCCGAAACCGCACCGCTGTTCGCCACCCCAACATCGTGCTGGTGCTCGATCCCTCCATTTTGCGGATTGTCAACACCGCCGACGGTTTGCCGCCCGATGGTATCCACATCATTAATACCACCAAGACCATCGCAGAGCTGCGCGAGGAGTTTGGCGACAAAATCGGCCCCAACGCCGTAACGCTGGATGCCAACCACATCGCGCAAGAGGAGATCGGCCGCAAAATCACCAACACCACGATGCTCGGTGCCCTGTTGCGCGCCACCAACATCGTCGACAAAGACATTCTCATCGAAAAACTCAAAGAGCGTTTTGGGCGCATCGCCGATGGCAACATCCGCTCCTTGAACCGCGCATTCGAAGAGTGCTGCATCGAAAAGAAGGAGGGGTAAACATGTCCAGACAATCCCCAACCCCCAAATGGCAAGAATTGTCCCTGGGCTGCGCCACCACCGAGCCCGGCTCTTCTCGTTACCAACAAACCGGTGACTGGCGCTCCGAGCGCCCGACCTGGAAATGGGAAAACTGCATCAAGTGCGCGGTCTGCACGGTGTTTTGCCCCGAGGGCTGCATCCACATGAACGCCGACAACTACCCGCAGGTTGACCTGACATACTGCAAGGGCTGCGCGATCTGCGTCGCCGAATGCTGGACTGGCTGCATCACCATGGAAGAGGAGAAGGAATAATGTCTGTACGCAGAGGAGTGGAAGTATCCATCGCTGTGGCAGAAGCGGCAGGTTTTTGCGATGTCGATGTCGTCGCCGCCTATCCGATCACCCCACAGACCCATATTGTCGAACACTTGGCCTCGCTCGTCGCCGACGGACACCTAGACGCCGAGTTTGTCCCCGTTGAATCCGAACACGCCGCCATGAGCGCCTGCTGCGGCAGCGCGGCTGCGGGTGCCCGCACGTTTACGGCCACCTCCAGCCAGGGCCTGGCCCTCATGCACGAAGTGCTCTTCATCGCCGCGGCGCTGCGCTTGCCCATGGTGATGGTCGTCGCCAACCGCGCCCTCTCCGGGCCCATCAACATCTGGAACGACCACTCCGACATCATGACCGAGCGCGATGTCGGCTGGATCGCCCTCTTCGCCGAGAACGGCCAGGAGGCCACCGACCTGGTGCCCATCTGCCACCGCATCTCCGAAGACCCGCGCGTGCAGCTACCGGTTATGCTCAACTTCGACGGCTTCATCGTGAGCCACATGATCGAGCCCATCGAGCAGTTGTCCAAAGAGGAGATCAAAACCTTTTTGCCCGACTTTGCGCCGGTGCAGCGCCTCGATATCGATAACCCATTCACCATGGGTCCCGTGGGCATGCCCAACGTCTACACCGAAGCCAAGATGGCCGGGGAGCACGCCATCCGCGCCTCCTACGAACCCATCGTCGAGATTTTCAAAGACTTCGGCGACAAGTTTGGCCGCTATTACAACCCCGTCGAATCCTATCGCACCGACGGCGCCGATATCATTTTTGTCATGATGGGCGCCATCACCGAAACCGCCATGACCTGGGTTGACGCCCAGCGCGACGCCGGCACCAAGGTCGGCATCGTCCGCTTTCGCCTGTGGCGTCCACTGCCCGCCGACGACTTCAAAAAAGCCGTGGCCGGCGCCAAAGTGCTCGCCATTCTCGACCGGCACTTCTCGCCGGGCGGACCGGGCGGCCCCGTTGCCCAAGAGGTCAAGTACACCCTGTACGGCACCGACAACGCCCCCAAAATTGTCGAGGTGGTCGTTGGCCTAGGTGGCCGCGACGTCTTCCCCGAAGATTTCGACGACATCTACAAGCGCGCTGAAGCCGTGCTGAACGGCGCCCCCGTACCCCCATTCGAACTCACTCAGGTCAGAGGAGGACATTATGGAAAAATTTAATGTTTTCGCTTCGCGCCTCCTGCCCAAGGAGGACTATCTCTGCTCGGGCCACCGCGCGTGCCAAGGCTGCGCCGAAGTACTCGCGATGCGCCTTATTCACAAAGCCCTGGGCCGCAACACCATCGTTGCCTCCGCCACCGGCTGCATGGAAATCATCTCCTCGCCGTTCCCCGAAACCGCCTGGAACCTGCCCTGGATGCACGTGGCCTTCGAAAACGCCGCCACCGTCGCTTCGGGAATTGAATCGGGCTACAAAGCCCTGATGCGCAAAGGCCGCATCCCCCAGCGCAAAATCAACTTCATCGCCTACGGCGGCGACGGCGCCACCGCGGACATCGGCTTGCAGTGGGTCTCCGGCGCCATGGAGCGCGGCCACAACATGATTTATGTCTGCTACGACAACGAAGCTTACATGAACACCGGTATCCAGCGCTCCAGCTCCACGCCCTTTGGCGCGTCGACCACCACCAGCCCGGCGGGCCGCGAGAGCGACGGACAAGCCACCTGGAAGAAAAACGTCACCGCCATCATGGCAGCGCACGACATCCCCTACGTGGCCACGGTAAACCCGAGCTACCCCTTCGACCTGTTTCAAAAGATCCGCAAGGCCGCAGCGGTCGACGGACCGGCGTACATCCACGCGTACTCCTGCTGTCCCACGGGTTGGCGCATGCGCACCGATCTCGCGGTGCAAATCGGTCGCCTCGCCGTAGAAACCGCTGTTGCTCCCCTTTACGAAATCGAAAACGGAAAACTGCGCATCACGCAGCCCATCGAAAAAATTCGACCCGTTCGCGATTACCTCAAAATACAAGGCCGCTTTCGCCACCTCAAAGACACCATCATTGACGACATCGAAACGCGCCTTCACCAGGAATACCGTGCCCTGGAGGCCCGGCAGGCCCGAGAGCAGGAGGAGGCATAGTCATGGATTTGACCTTCGTGGACGCAATTCTCACCAAACACAACCGGGATACCCGCTCCCTGCTCGCCATCATGCAGGACATCCAAGAAGAAGTGCGCTACCTCCCCAAAGAGGCCGTACAGCACCTCTCCAAAGAGCTGAGCATTCCCTTGTCGCGCATCTACGCGATGGCCACGTTTTACAATTCCTTTCACCTCGAGCCGCGCGGAAAGTACACCTGCACCGTGTGCATGGGGACCGCCTGCCACGTGGCGGGAGCCCCCCGCTTGGTCGAGCAACTGGAACGCGACCTAAAAATTGATTCCGGCAAAACCACCCCCGACCTCATGTTCTCCATTGAAGAAGTCAACTGCGTCGGTGCCTGCGCGCTCGCCCCTCTGCTAATTGTTAACGGCGAGTACAACAGCAACATGACATCGGATGCCGTGAGCCGAAAAATCAAAAAGCTGAAAAAAGAAGAAGGAGGCGCGTGATGACCAAGTTCACTTCTGTTGAGGCGCTGCATTCCCACCGGGAAGCCCTCCTCGCCACAAAGAAAGACGAGAACAAAAAAACCGTCTCCGTCTGTGCCGGTACGGGTTGCAAGGCCGTGGGTGCCGATCTCGTCGTCGAAGCCTTCAAAGCCGAATTTGCCAAAAACGGCCTCGAAAATGCCGTGCACCTCAAGGCCACCGGCTGCCTGGGGCTGTGCGAAAAAGGCACCCTCGTCATGATGCCCGCCGATCAAACGGTGTACCACAGCATCACCCCAAAGAAAGTGCCCACCATCGTGGAACAAGCGCTGGTCCAAGACGGCCGCGCCGACGACTTTCTGTTCACTGATCCCGAGACCGGCGCCAAGCAACCGACCATGAACGACATTCCGTTTTATGCGTCGCAAAAACGCCTGTTGCTCGACAAAAACACCCTCATCGATCCCATTTGTCTCGACGACTACATCTCTGTCGGCGGCTACAAGGGCCTCGCCAAGGCCATCGAAATCGGCCCCGACAAGGTGATCGACGAAATGAAGAAAGCCACGCTGCGCGGTCGCGGCGGCGGTGGATTTCCCGCTGGTCGCAAGTGGGAAACCTGCCGCAATGCGCCCTCAGACAAACGCTACGTCATCTGCAACGCCGACGAAGGCGACCCCGGCGCGTTCATGGACGCATCCCTGCTCGAAGGCCAGCCCCACTCCGTTATTGAGGGCATGATCATCGGCGCGTACACCATCGGCTCCGACGAGGGCTATGTCTACGTACGCCACGAGTATCCCCTGGCCGTTGAGCGCCTCACCAAGGCCCTCGAACAAGTGCGCGCCTCCGGACTGCTGGGCGAAAACATCCTGGGCACCGGCTTCAACTTCGACATCAAAATCAACAAGGGCGGCGGCGCATTTGTCTGTGGCGAGTCCACGGCGCTCATGGCCTCCATCGAAGGCCGCGTGGGCGAACCGCGCGCCAAGCACATCCACACGGTGGTGGCGGGCCTCAACGACAAACCCACCAACCTCAACAACGTCGAAACCTGGGCCACGGTGCCCCTCATCGTCGAGCGCGGCGCCGACTGGTTCACCCAGATGGGCACCAAGGGCTCCCCGGGCACCAAAATTTTCTCCCTGGTGGGCAAGGTCAACAACACCGGCCTCGTCGAAGCTGAAATGGGTGCCACCCTGCGCCAAATCATCTTCGATATGGGCGGCGGCATTCGCGGCGGACGTCCCTTCAAAGCGGTGCAAACCGGCGGCCCCTCCGGCGGCTGTCTGCCCGCCGACAAGCTCGATGTCCCCGTCGACTTCGACACCCTGTGGAACGAAGGCTCCATGATGGGCTCCGGCGGCATGGTGGCCATGGACGACCAAACCTGTATGGTCGACGTCGCCCGCTACTTCCTCGACTTCCTCAAATTCGAGTCGTGCGGCAAGTGCACCACCTGTCGCGAAGGCATTCGCCGGCTGCACCAACTGGTCTCCGATGTGGCCGAAGGCCGCGCCACCGAAGAAACCCTCGACCTCATCGAGACCCTGGCCGAGACCGTTGAAAAAGGCTCTCTGTGTGCCCTGGGCACCTCAGCGGTCAACCCGGTGCTCTCCACGCTCAAGTACTTCCGCGAGGAGTACCTGGCCCACGTGCGCGACAAAAAATGTCCCGCTGGCGTGTGCAAGGAGCTCATCACCTACCACATCAACGAGAACTGCACGGGCTGCCTGATTTGCAAGCGCCGCTGTCCCGAACAATGCATCGCCGGCGAAAACAAAAAAATCCACGTTATCGACACATCCAAGTGCACCAAGTGCGGCATCTGCAAAGACGTCTGCAAGTTTGATGCAGTTGAAATCTACTGATGGAGGCACAAATGACTGTGAAATTCACCATCAACGGTGTCCCGGTTGAAGCGGAACAAGGCGAAAGCGTCATCGAAGTGGCGCGTCGCTACGGCTTTGAAATCCCTTCGCTGTGCCACCATCACGCTGTTACCCCTTATGGCGCCTGCCGCGTCTGCCTGGTGGAGATCACCAAGGGCGGCCGCAAAAAGATGACCACTTGCTGCAACTACGAAGTCCAAGAGGGCATCGAAGTGATCACCGACAACGAGGACATCCACCGCAACCGCGCCACGGTTCTCGAACTGCTGCTGGCCGAAGCCCCCAAGGCCGACGCCATCGTGAAGCTCGCCGCTGAGTACGGGGTCACCCACTCGCGTTACGCGCTTCCCGAAGGCAGCGAGCCCACCGAAGAACGCGACGGCTGCATCCTGTGCGGCCTGTGCGTCCGCGTCTGCGAAGAGGTGGTTGAGGTCAGCGCCCTTTCGTTTAACGCGCGCGGCGACAAGCGCAACGTCGGCGGCCCCTACATGGACACCCCGCAAAACTGCATCGCCTGCGGTGCCTGCGCCTGGGCCTGTCCCACCAACTGCATCGGCTTCGAAGAAAAAGACGGCATGCGCATCCTCAAAAAATGGAACCGCGAACTGCCCCTCGAATACACCGAGGCTGGCCAGCCCTTGGCCCCGCGCTTCCAGCTCCGCCACTTCATCGAAAAAGCCAACCTGCCCAAGGACTTCTACAAAAAAGGCGGCCCGCGCTAAACGGTGCACTCCCATTGTTTCCCCACGCCACACGGGTGTTGCCACCGCTTGCAAAAGCGGTGGAGCCCCGGCACCAAATCAGCAGTTGCATTAAACCGCGCACTTCTTATTATCCGCCATGCAACGCGATGCGCCCTGCACGCCCCTGCGTTTGCAGCGCCGAAATCGCCAACCCCAACCCCTCATAAACGGAGCCCCCATGACCGGAACCGTCACCGAAAAAATCATCCAAGCCCACCACGTATCTGGGCAAATGTCCCCCGGCGAAGAGATCGCCCTGCGCATCGACCAAACCCTCACCCAGGACGCCACCGGCACCATGGCATACCTGCAATTCGAGGCCATCGGCGTGCCCCGCGTGCGCACCGAGCTCTCGGTGAGCTACGTGGATCACAACACCTTGCAAGGCGACTTCCGCAATGCCGACGACCACCGCTACTTGCAGTCCGTCGCGCAAAAATTCGGCGTCATCTACTCGCGCCCGGGCAATGGCATTTGCCACCAGCTCCACCTCGAGCGCTTTGCGCGGCCCGGCAAAACCCTCATCGGCTCCGACAGCCACACCCCCACCGCTGGCGGCATCGGCGCCATGGCCATGGGGGCTGGGGGACTCGACGTGGCCGCGGCCATGGCCGGGCTTCCCTTTCGCATCAAAATGCCCCGCGTCATGGGCATTGAATTGCGCGGCGCCCTGCAGCCCTGGGTCAGCGCCAAAGACGTCATCCTCGAAGTGCTGCGGCGACTAGATGTAGGCGGCGGCATCGGCTACGTGCTGGAGTACTTCGGCGAGGGCGTCAAAACCCTCTCGGTCACCGACCGCGCCACCATCACCAACATGGGCACCGAGACCGGCGCCACCACCTCTATTTTTCCGAGCGACGACATCACCCGCGCCTACCTGGAAGCCCAGGGTCGCGGCGAAGAGTGGGTCGCCTTAGCGGCAGACCCCGACGTCCAGTGGGACAAAACCATGGTCATCGACCTCGACGAAGTGGTGCCCCTGGCCGCTTGTCCGCACAGCCCGGGCATCGTGCGCCCCGTAAGTGAACTCAGCGACATCCAGGTATCGCAAGTGGCCATCGGCTCGTGCACCAACTCCTCGCTGCGCGACATGAAGGTGGCCTCGGCCCTGCTCCGCGGCAAAAGCATCAACAACCGCCTGCACCTCATGCTGAACCCCGGTTCCCGCCAGGTGGTCTCGCACCTCATCGCCGACGGCGACCTCGACGCCTTGTTGACCGCCGGTGCCCGCCTGCTCGAAAACGCCTGCGGCGCCTGCATCGGCATGGGCGGTGCCCCGGCCAGCGGATCGGTCTCCGTGCGCACCTACAACCGCAACTTCCCCGGGCGCAGCGGCACACCCGACGCCCAGGTCTACCTCGTCAGCCCCGAAACCGCCGCCGCCACCGCTGTCACCGGCCACATCACCGATCCGCGCTCCCTCGACGAACCCTGGGTGCGCATCGACACGCCAAAAAAATACCGCATCAACGACAACGGCTTCGTCATGCCCCTGCCCGCCGATCAAGCCGCCGACGCCCCCATTGTCCGCGGCCCCAACATCGCCCCGCTGCCCGAGTTTCCGGCGCTCCCCGAACAACTCCGCGGCACCGTGCTGCTCAAGCTGGGCGACAAAATCACCACCGATCACATCATGCCCGCCGGGGCCAAAATTTTGCCCCTGCGCAGCAACATCCCCGAAATCTCCAAGCACGTCTTCGCCTCAGTCGATCCCACATTCGCCGAGCGCGCCCGCGCCTCCAGCGGCGGCTTCATCATCGGCGGCGACAACTACGGACAGGGCTCGAGCCGCGAACATGCGGCCCTGGCGCCCAAGTACCTGGGCGTGCTGGCGGTCATCGTCAAATCCTTTGCCCGCATTCACTTGGCCAACCTGGTGAACTTCGGCATCGTGCCCCTCACCTTCGACGACCCGACCGACTACGACAACCTCGACCTCGACGACGAGCTCACGCTGCACATCGGCGATCTCTCCGGCGACATCACCGCCACCAACCACACCCGCAGCCAAACCCTAAAACTCAACCACGCGCTATCCCAAGAGGACGCCAAAATCCTCAAGTCCGGCGGCCTGCTGCCGTGGATCCGCACCCAACTCTAAACGACACCCGAACCGAAATACCCAGGAGGACTGCTATGAGCCGCATACAAATGAAAACGCCCTTGGTGGAGATGGACGGCGATGAAATGACCCGCGTGCTGTGGCCCGTGGTCAAAGAAAAACTCATCGAGCCCTTTGTCGACCTGAAAACCGAATACTACGACCTGGGCCTCCAGCACCGCGACGACACCGACGACCAGGTGACCTTCGACAGCGCCGAGGCCACGAAGCGCCTGGGCGTGGCGGTCAAGTGCGCCACCATCACCCCCAACGAAGAGCGCGTCGAGGAGTACAAACTCAAAAAGCAATGGGTGAGCCCCAACGGCACCATCCGCGCCATCTTAGGGGGCACGGTCTTCCGCCAGCCCATCCTCGTCAACAACATCCAGCCCGCTGTGCGCACCTGGAAACGCCCCATTATCCTGGGCCGCCACGCCTACGGCGACATCTACAACAACCGCGAGATCCGCGTTCCCGGACCGGGGCGCGCCGAGCTCGTCTTCACCGGCGCCGACGGAAAGGTCATCCGCGAGACCATCCACGAAATGACCGGGCCCGGCATCCTGCAGGGCGTCCACAACACCGACGACTCCATCCGCGGCTTTGCCAAGGCCTGCTTCGAGTACGCCCTCGATCAAAAGGTCGACTGCTGGTTCGCCACCAAGGACACCATCTCCAAGACCTACGACCAAACCTTCAAGCTCATCTTCGAAGACATCTTCAACAATGCGGGCTATGCCCAGCGCTTCGCCGATGCGGGCATCACCTACTTCTACACCCTCATCGACGACGTGGTGGCCCGCGTCATGAAGACCGAAGGCGGCTTCTTGTGGGCCTGCAAAAACTACGACGGCGACGTGATGAGCGACATGGTGGCCTCGGCCTTTGGCTCCCTGGCCATGATGAGCTCGGTGTTGGTCTCCCCCGACGGGCACTTCGAATACGAGGCGGCCCACGGCACCGTGCAACGCCACTACTACAAGCACCTCAAGGGCGAGAAAACCTCCACCAACTCCGTGGCCCTCATCTTCGCGTGGTCCGGGGCGCTGCGAAAGCGCGGCGAGCTCGACGGCACCGAAGCCCTCGTCCGCTTTGCCGACGCGCTAGAGTCCGTGGTCATCGAAACCATCGAGGGCGGCGTCATGACCGGCGACCTGGCCCTCATGGCCAACCCCAAGGCCACCGAGGTGCTCGACTCCTTCGCCTTCCTGACCCGCCTGGGTGAAAACCTCGCGAAAAAATGGCAGGGCTGAAGCGCCCTCGGCTACCCCTGCTACCCCTGCGCCTCCGCCGTGCGCAGACCGCGCCGCGCTAACAACGGACCGACATCGGGGCTGCGGCCGCGAAAGCGCTGAAACAACACCATGGGATCCTCGGTGTCGCCGCTGGACAAGATGTGCTGCACAAAGGCGCGCGCCGTCGCCGCATCGAAGAGATTTTCTTTTTCGGAAAAGGCGGCAAAGGCATCGGCATCCAGCACTGCCGCCCAAATGTAGCTGTAATAGCCCGCCGAATACCCGCCGCTGAAGATGTGCGCAAAATAGGTGCTGCGGTAGCGCGGCGCGATGGCCTGGGGCATGCCCAGTTTCGCGAAGAGCGCGCTCTCGAAGGCGTCGACGTCGATGTCGTCGTAGGTCGGCAGCACCGAGGCGTGCCAGGCCATGTCGAGCAGGGAGGCGGCCAGGTACTCGACGGTTTCAAAGCCCTGGTTGAAGTGCCGCGCGTTTTCGATGGCGGTAACCAGCGCATCGGGGATGGGCGCTCCGCTTTGCCAGTGCCGCGCATAGGTACGGATGAAGCGGCGGTCAAACGCCCAGTTCTCCATGAACTGGCTGGGCAGCTCCACGAAGTCGCGGACGACGTTGGTGCCGGCCATGGTGGCGTATTGGGCCTGCGAGAGCAGACCGTGCAGCGCGTGGCCAAATTCGTGAAAGAGGGTCTCGACCTCTTCGAGGGAGAGCAGCGCCTCGGCGCTGTCCGAAGGAGACGTGAAGTTGCACGCGTTGACGACCAGCGGTGCAATGCGCGCGCCGTCCTGCATGCGCTGGGTGCGGAACTCGGTCATCCAGGCGCCTTGGTTTTTGAACGGGCGCTGGAAGTAGTCGTAGTACAAGAGGCCCACGTGGCTTCCGGTCGCATCCAGCACCTCGAAGACCCGCACATCCGCGTGGTAAACCGCGATGTCACCGCGCGGCACAAAGCGCAGCCCAAACAGGCGGTGGGCCACGTCGAAGGCACCGGCCTGCACCGCGTCGAGCGAAAAGTAATCGCGCAGGACCGCGTCGTTCAACGCGTAGTGTTCTTCGCGCAGGCGCTCGGCGTAGAACCACCAGTCCCAGGGTTGCAGCGCACCGTCGATGCCATCTTGGTGCATGCGGGCCTCCAGCGCCTCTTGTTCGCGCCGGGCATTGGCCACGGCCGGCGCCCAGAGATCGGCCAGGAAATCGTTTACCTGTGTGTCGGTGCGGGCCATGTTTTCGTCGAGGACATACGCCGCCCAATGGGGATACCCAAGCAAGGCGGCCTTCTCGTGGCGCAACGCCACCTGTTCGCGCAGGACGGCGCGGTTGTCGCGATCGTTGCCCTGGCTGCCGCGCGCAGTGTAGGCGACAAACATGGTGCGGCGGTGATCGCGGTGGGCGCAGTGCTGCATGAAGGGCGTCCACACCGACCGGTGCAACGTGAAGACCCACGCCTCGGGAACCCCCAGCGCCACAGCCCGTTCCTTTCCGCTGGTCCGCAGCGACGGCGGCAACCCGGCGAGCTCGGCCTCGTCGGTGATGCGCAGTTGAAAGGCGTCGTCTTCGCCCAGCAGGTTTTCTTGGAATTGCAGCGACAACAGCGAGAGGCGCGCGTTGATGGCCATGAGGCGCTCTTTTTGCGGCGGCGCGAGCCGGGCACCGCTGCGCACAAAATCGCGGTGTGTCTTTTCGAGTAGGCGATATGCCTCGGGTGACAGCGACAGCGTTTTGCGCTGGGCAAACACCGCATCGATGCGCGCGAACAGGGCCTCGTTCATAGAGATGGCATCGGCGTGTTGCGCGAGCTGCGGCGACACCTCCACGGCGAGTGCCTGCATCGCTTTGTCGGCGTTGACCGCGTGCAGCGCGAAAAACACCGCGCTGACCTTTTGCAACGCGGCGCCGGACTGTTCGAGGGCCACGGCGGTGTTGGCAAAAGTCGGGGCCGCTGTGGACTGGGCAATGGCGCCTATCTCCTGTTGATGCTGCTGCATGCCCCGCGCAAAGCCGTCGCGAAAGTGCTCGGGGGTGATGCGCGAGAACGGCGGCGTCTCAAATGGATCGGACCAGGGCTGAAAGAAAGGATTGGATGATGCGGTCATGGGAGCCTTTACGGGGTGTCAGAGGTGGTGGCATCGGCGGGGCGGGGCGCAAGGGGAGAGCGTTCCGGTCCGATGCTGTAATCGAAAGCGTCGAGCAGCAGTACGTCTTTTTTGGGGGTGGTGACCTCGAGGCGAAAGGGGCGCTCGAAGCGTTGCCGCGGAAACACCACGCTGCCCTTCCGGGTCTCCGATGGCGAAAGCGGCGTGCCCAAATCGATTTGCCCCAGGGCGCCCTTGACCGGCGTCACCCACACCCCCGGCGCGGTTTCCAGGCGAAACTTCACATCCTTGAGGGCCGCAGCGTCCATGGTGCCGTTGACGAGTTCTAAGGACAGCACGGTTAAAAATTGATCTTCGCCGCGGGGGGCATAACCGCCGAACTCCTTTTGGGTCGCCATGGTGTGGAGGCGCGCCAACCAATCAGCGGCGGCGGCCTCTGCGGGAAACACGGTGCCTCGCGCGCGTTGCAGCGGTGTGTCGTGCACGATGCGGCTCCGCGGCAACCACTCCATGCGCCCGGTCAGACGGGTCACCAACATTTTGTCGAGGCGTGTAAAATGCGCATCGGCGGCTTCCAGGGCGTCGCGGTCTTCGACGCGCACCTGCTGGCGCAACGCCATGCCCACCACCTCTTCGAAGGCCAGGGGCCAGACGCCCAAGGGCCAGGAGGCCTTGCCAGTGACCAACCCGTCGGCTTCGACGGCGAGCAACAAGTGCACCTCGTGGGGATTGGCCTCGCACCACACTTCATTTAACGCCGCCGAGACAAAGCGAAAGGGGCGCGATTCGCCCGGCGCCCAGGGGGCCACACCGCGCACGGCCGGTTCAAACTGCGGGGTGCGGGGCGCGTCAAACGCGAGAAAGGCGGGGCTGGCAAAGGGCGGGACGACGGTCATGCGTTGGGCATCCGGCGCCACGAAGAGGGCCCCATCCAACCGGGCGCCATAGAGCAAGTCGGTGCCCTGCCACGTCAAGGTGCCGTGTACCACCGCGCGGATACCCGCGGCGTCTGCGCGTTTTTGCGGCACGTCCCCGCGCGCACAACCGCCCTCTAAGCCGATGCGCGTCATTTTTACGACAAAAGGCACGTCGGCAGCAGCGGTCTGTTGGGCCGTCAAAAAGGCCTGGGGTTCGGCGCTGGGCAGGGTGGGAGCGGC
The DNA here is from genome assembly GCA_012522445.1 of Myxococcales bacterium. Classification (GTDB taxonomy): domain Bacteria; phylum Myxococcota_A; class Polyangia; order JAAYKL01; family JAAYKL01; genus JAAYKL01. Next base: position 24,554 of record JAAYKL010000013.1, read on the forward strand.
GGTCTCAGGCCGGGACTCGGTCTCGGTTGGGGTTTGGGAGGCCGGTGCGGGCACCTGGATGCGCGGAGGCGGTGCAGGCACCGGTTCGGCGTCGGCGCCACCACACGAAAGAAGGCATATCGCGCCGAGGCAGGTCAAAATCGATGCGAGCACTTTGTGGCCATAAGTACAATGGGCGTTCATTTTTCTCTCCTAAATTGCAAGTGCCCCATCTTATGCGAGTCACCGGTGAATCCCAAACGGCTTTTCGTCCACGCGGTGCAGCAGATACACAAATGCACTTCGGGCAAAAGGTAGACAAGTGTGCTTAAATGTAGTATTTAAACCACAGGCATGAAAGCGAGGATGTTCATGGCACCAAAACACAGACCCAACCGAAAGCGCCGCACGCATCCCTGGCACCACCCCCTGAGGCACCGCATCCAAGCGGCCAACGCCACGAGTCGCGCCTGGGTACACGCCGCGCTTCAGCAACTCCAAACCGCGGGGCATCGCCACGGACCGCGGTTGCAACACATCGCCCGCGTCGTCTGGCAACGCACCCTTGCGCTGCTGCATTGGCTCGGCGTCAACGCGATGCGCCTGCTCCGCCACACGGTCCGGCTTGTCCGCATCGCCGCGCGTCACACCTGGCCGCAGCTCCAACGCGCCTACCGCCACGGGGCACCGCGCATCCAGGCCACCGCACACCGCCTGTGGACCCACCTCGATCCCAGCCGCGTCCGCATCGACGCCCCACGGCGCCACGCGGCGCACACCCTGCGGATGACCGCCACCTTTTTGTGCTTATTTTTCGCGGCCGGAGCGCTGCTGGCCTGCGCCATCGTCTAAAGAGCGACGGCGCACCTCGCGTTCGTCAACTGCCGCACACCAACGTCAGTCGTCGAGGGACACCAACTGGCGCAACCGCCGGTACCGCGCGTCGATGTCATCCCGCGTCAGCGATGCGGTTTTTTCGGTGCCAAAGGCCTCGCAGGTGCCCGAAGCGATGGCCGTGCCGTACAGCATCCCCTGCTTCACCGCGGGCCAGCTCGGCGCCCCGGATTGGCACAAGAAGCCCGCGAGACCGCCGGCAAAGCTATCGCCAGCACCGGTGGGGTCCACCACTTCTTCGAGGGGCAAGGGCGGCGCCAAGAAGATCCCCTCGTCGCCAAAAAGCCAAGCCCCGTGCTCACCGCGCTTGATAATGACCCAGGACGGTCCCATGGCGCGGATCTTTTGCGCGGCCACCGCCACCTGGGGCTCACCGGTCAGGAGCAGCGACTCCTCGTCGTTGATGACGAGCAGCGAGGTGCGGGCGATCACGGCTTTGAGTTCCGCTAGGGCGATCTCGATCCACAGGTTCATCGTGTCGGTGATGACGAAGCAGTCGGGGGAAACCGCGTCGAGCACATCGCGTTGCACGCTGGGGTTAATGTTGCCCAAGAGCAACATTTTGGCGTCGCGAAACGCAGCCGGGATTTTGGGTGCAAAGTCGGCGAAGACGCCCAACTGTGTATCGAGGGTCTCCCGCGTCGAGAAGTCGTCGGCGTAGCGCCCCGCCCAACGGAAGGTGCGTCCCGGCGCCTTTTCGAGGCCCGCCAGATCCACGCCGCGCGACGAGAGCAGTGTTTCGTATTGTTGCGGAAAATCGTTTTCGCCCACCACCGCCACCAACTGCACCGGACAAAAATGGCTGGCCGCCAGACCGATATACGTAGCGGCACCGCCGAGCAGCTCATCGCGCGAACCGGCGCGGGATTGCACGCTGTCAAAGGCCACCGAACCCACCACCAACAATGCATCGCTCATAACACCCTCCCAAAAATCGGTTTCATCTGTTGCAACAACGCCGCGGGAATGTCGCTGCGCTGCGTGACAATGGCGGCATCCAAGGTCGTTCCACAAGTGCACGTACGCTCGTGGGACCCCGCGCTGCGCGCCACTTGGGCCAATACCGTGCGGGCCTTTTCCACGTTGCTGCGCATGGTGTCCAACACGACGCGAAAGGAGACCGCCTCCGCTTCTTCGCGCCAGGCATCGTAATCGGTGACCAGGGCGAGATTGGCGTAGCAGAGCTCGGCCTCACGGGCGAGTTTGGCCTCGGGCATGGCGGTCATACCGATGAGGTCGGCGCCCATTTGGCGGTGCAGGTGCGACTCCGCTCGCGTCGAAAAGGCCGGCCCCTCCATCACAGACATCACGGCGTTGTCGTGCACGCGAAAGTCGTTGGCCACTGCGCCCTGCAGCAGCATCGACGACAGCTCCGGACACACCGGTTCGGCGAACATCACGTGCCCCACAATGCCGCCGCCAAAGAACGTCGAGCGGCGCCCACGGGTGCGGTCGATGTACTGCCGCACCACCACCAGCTCGCCGGGAACAAATTCTTCGCGCAGGCTGCCCACCGCCGACACACTGATGAGGTGCGTGGCCCCCAGTTGTTTGAGCGCAAACACGTTGGCCCGGAAATTGACTTCACCGGGCATCAGCGCGTGTCCTTGACCGTGACGCGCCAGAAATAGCATGCGGGTGCCCTGCAGGGTGCCCGACACCACGGGGCCCGAGGGTTTGCCAAACGGCGTGTCCACGTCGGTGGTGGTCACGTCTTGCAAGCCGGGCAGCTCGTACAAACCCGAACCGCCAATGACGGCAATGATGTTTTCGCTCATGTCAGTCCTTTCATTTCACTTGGGGCGATATGCGTTGTGCGGCAGACGCCGCTACTTGTTGCCAGGGAGAGGACCCGTCGGGTGGCGCAGTCCCGGTTCGGCGGACTCACCCGTCTCGGTCAAATCGATGAGTACGTATTTCAAATTCTCTTCGTGGCGCTCGACCTTGATGCGTTCTCCGATGGCGTCGATGGCCGCGTCGATGCGCGACTGTTGCAGGTTGCGCGTCACCACTGGCACCAAGCGCTCCTTGGCCTGCGCGAAAGTGAGGGTCATGGCCTGGCGAAATCCCGTGCGCATCACGATGTGATAGCCTTTGTCGGTTTCGACCAGCGCGGGATAAATGCCGCCGTTTTCGGGGATCTCAAACGCGGCTTTGGCAATTTTTTCGTGCACCTCGGGATCGCCTTTTTGGCGGTGCGCCGGTAGCGGGAAGAAGGCGAGATCGCCGCCGCTGTTGCGGGTGTACACATCTTGGCTGCGCTCTTGGGCCACGCTGCGAAACTCGTATTGGCTCGCGGACCGCGCCCGCAAATCGTCGAGCAGTTTTTGCGCCTCGGCCCGATTGGACAACTGAATGTGCCGCGCGCGCACCTTGGTGGGCTTCACGTAGTTTTCGATGTGGGCGTCGTAATAGGCTTGCAGCTCTTCGGCGGTGGGCACCAAGTCGCGAAAGCGCTCTGCGATGTGGCGCTGCATCAAGTTGGCGAGCTGGTTGCGCCGAACCACCTGGATTTCGGGATGCGCATCGTAGCCGCGCGCCACGGCCTCGCTGGCCAACAAATCGGTGTGAATCCACTTCTCGAGAAGCTCGCGGCGCTGGGCTGGGTCTTTCATGTCGGTGCGTGCACTGGGGCGCTGTAAGGACAACGCGCTCTCGAGTTCTCCCAGGGTGGTCGCGTGTTGATTGACGCGCATCACCGGCAATGCCAGGCGAGCGACTTCTTCTTTGGCGTCGACTTTGGATACTTTGGCGCCGTCTTCGGACACCGCTATGGACGTCTTGGGAGCCGCACCGGCAACGGCCAACCCCGACACCGCGACCAGCCCGCACACGAGCCCCCACAGCGCCCATTCTTTTTTTGGCTTCATTTTAAATACTTGCATGGCACTCCCAGATGCACTCCCAGCGAGTGGTTGGGGCATCTTACGCAAAGCGGCGCGCGTTACAACAGTCGAAAGAGATAGGTCAGGCGAACCACAAAGCCAGTGGTCGCACCGTAGGGGGCTTTGCGACTCAGCGGAATGGTGCTCTCGGCACCCACGCCCGCCCAAAAAAACGACGTGGCACGCCAATCCACGTGCAGCGCAACGCGCAGTCCCACATCGTAAACGCGATATAGGAACTCCGGGGTCAACCAGGAGAGGCGCGTGGCCACAACGCCAATTCCCAGGGACGGCATCAAGCGCAGCAGGTCGACGAAGTACACCATGCCCAAGTGCAGATCGCGGCTGCGCAAGCGGGTTACCTTGGGCAGCGCGTGCAGTTCCTTGCTGGTGATGCCCATGGCATCGATCACCGCGACCTCGGCGCCCGGGACATAACCGCCGTACAGTGTCGCCGCACCCGAGGCCTCCAGCCCCACCCAATTCGTCAGCGCGTAAAACAGGCGCAGTCGCCCCACCCCGCCGTGTACCGCGCTGGGCGTGACAATGGACTCGGTGGGACGCACCGCATAGCCGATGTCCAAGCCCGTGCCGAGCAGGCCCTTGCAGTCCGCATCATAGGCCCACGATGGCGTAGAAACGAGGAAGGCAAGAGCGAGAAACCCGGCGCACAACGCCGTCGCTGGGGAGGGCGAGAGAAGGGAACGACAAAATCTTTTGTGAAAACATTGGGTCATGCGGTGTTTGTGTGCCAGCACCCTACCACAAAAGGCAACGACGAACAGCCATTGCCTTGTCTGTGGGCTTGACAGTCACACTGCTTTCTCTTTAAATCTAGCCCGATTGAAATTGCCGCCGGCGAAGCCCGGTCTTGGGAGGACTACTTTGAGCGACGAAACCAACATTCCCGAAGCCAACTCTGAAGCGCCCGCAAGCGCTGCCCCCAGCGAAACCGCACCCCAAAAACCCTCGGCACCGCCAGCTCCTGCAGCGGGCGGACTCCCCGGACTCGGCGCCAAACCCGCAGGCGGACTCCCCGGACTCGGCGCCAAACCCGCAGGCGGACTCCCCGGTCTCGGCGGCAAACCCGCGGGCGGACTCCCCGGTCTCGGCGGCAAACCCGCGGGCGGACTCCCCGGACTCGGCGCCAAACCCGCAGGCGGACTCCCCGGCCTCGGCGGCAAACCCGCAGGCGGACTCCCCGGACTCGGTGCCAAACCCGCGGGCGGACTCCCCGGCGTTGGCGCCCCCGGTGGACTCGGTGGGGCCGCACCGCCCTTTATGCAGCAACAGCAACCCCAGGGGCCGTCTCCGGAGCAAATCTCTCGCGATCCCTTTGGCGCCGACACGCTGCCATCGGCACGCCCGTCCTACGTGCCCGATGGGCGCTTCTCCTTTGCGGCGGCCCACGACGACACCCCCCTGACCACCGCCGAGCAGACCCACAAAAACCGCAGGATGCTCTTCCTCGCTGCTGGTGCCATTGCGCTGGCGGCTGTGGTGGTCGGCTACATGATGGGTATCGCCATTTCTGGCCGCAATGAGCTGAACAAAGCCATCCGCGACGCCCTCATCGTTCAATACGAAATGAAGCAGCTCGCCACCCTGTTCGACGAAGTCCAGGGCGTGGTCAGCACGGCAATCAACGATGCCCAAAACCGCAAGTTCAACGAAAAGCACCTGGAGTTCCTCGCCGAAAAAGTGCAGGGAAACCCCTTCAAGGCCAGCCTGTTCACCGAGCGCAACTACAAAACCTTCGATCCCCTCGCCCTCCAAATGATGGTGAACCTCTTTCAAAAATGGGGCGAGATGTCGAACCTCATCGACGAGCACCGACGCGCCTCCATGAATGATGAAGACGCCCTCAAAACGTCCGGCGACGAATTCATCAAACTCATGAACACGAATTACGGCGTTATCTTCAAACGAAACGCCCAAGCGGGCGACGCCCTCGAAGCCGAACTCGTCATACTGGGCGCTGCCAACGGCAACAAAATCCAGGTCCAAGCCGACACGGGCAGCGTCGGCGACTCACGCATCATCTGGAACCCACAAGGCGAAGACAGCAAGCTCTCCAAAGAGCCCGAAGAGTACGTCGTGATCATGGGCCAAATGTCCAAGGCCACGCTGTTGAAAAACGTCACCCAGTCCCACTGGGAAAAATACGTGAAGCGCCTCACCGCCATGGCCGAGGTCCTCAAGACCATGCGCGAAGATCAGGACAACCTGCACTCGAAGCTCAACCTCATCGTCAGCCAAGAGCCCGTACACATCCTCGTGGACATCAACACCGAAAAAGAATTCGAGGAGTACAAGGCCAAGGCGAGCAAGGCAGCAGCCAACGAATCCGACGAATAACCCCCCCCCATCCCCTCACCGCTCCAAACCCTGGCTCCCCCTTCCGCTCCCTCATCGACCGCGCCAACGGCGCTTGGGTCCCACGTCGATGTGCACGAAGTTATCGCCGTCATACACCCCCAGCCCGCCCTCAAAGTGGCTATCCAACCACGCGCCAAGCTGACGCGCGTGAACGCTGGTGAGGCGAAAGTCCAGGGCCTCTCCCTTCATGTGGCGGCTCCTCTTGGCCACGTTGCGGCCTTTTTTGCCCAAGGCGTCGTTAAATTTGGGCGAGCGGTACCCCGAAACGATGTGAATCTCTGGAGAGGCAAAGTGCACCGCCGCGGCAATGGCGATTTCAATGAGCACCGGAGCCAAATCGACGGAGACGCCAAACCCCCGGCATTGAAACAGTTCATGCAGGTGCGCGGGGCTCGGAGGCGATTTGTCGAACACGGGCAATGCCTGCCGGGTGTGCAGATTTAAAAAGGTGGTGAGCGGCGCGATGTAGCCAGTGGGCGGGTGCGGTGGACATACGGCGGGATAGTGCTTGTCGCGCTTTGGCGGTTGCTGTCCGGGGACACTCATGGGAAGAAGCCACGGCTGTGCAAAGCGTTGCGGCAACACATGTGGCGGTGTCTCACTGTCCTGCGCCGTGTCCTGCGCCAGCGCATCACCTTCCTCTGCCGGGGACGCCCCGTTCACAGACCACGCCACCAACCCGCTGCCACACGCCAAGAACACCCAAAGCCCCCCGAGCAGCGCCCGCAATTGCTTCGCCATGAAACGCCTCCCTCCCCCGTTCCATAGCGCCCTTCACCGGCCGATGTCCAATATCCATCATGCAGCGCCGGGCGACGCGCCACACCATTCTGTTCTGTTGGGCAGCCCCAGTAAAAGCGCGGGGAAGGGTATTGACAAAAAGCGACGCCGGGGTATTTTCCCGCTGCGATTTGCCAGCGCCAACATAGCTCAGCTGGTAGAGCAACGCATTCGTAATGCGTAGGTCCGGGGTTCGAGTCCCCGTGTTGGCTCCATACGAAAGCCCGCGTTTCTTCATCGGGCTTTTTTTCGTTTGGCTACGTCCCCTACTCCCCGCAACGCACACCCCACGCGCAACTTTTTACAGTCAGTCGAAAACCGGCGCTGTTTTTTTCACTGCCAACGGCAAAGAGTTTACGCAATCGCTCAATTACATGGTTAAATTTGCATACATATCCCCCAACATACATTGCCCGACGGAGGACCCAACCATGCCCATAAACCGCTTATTCGCCCCCAAATGCGCCCCACTGCTTGTCATGCTTATTTGTGCCAGCGCCCTCATCGCCTGCACCAACGATGGCGACAACCCATACGAGGAATTCGAAAACAACGGCGACCCCAATAACACCCCGAACAACTGGGATACCGACAACAACAACTGGAACAACAACAACGGGAACAGCGACAACAACTGGAACAACAACAACGGCACCGATCCCAACTCCCCTATCAATAGCGACCCTACCCATAACAACAACAACGGCTCCGATACCGGTCTTCCCACCGA
>JAAYKL010000094.1 GCA_012522445.1 Myxococcales bacterium
GCCGAATCCATCTGATGGCCATGGTGTCCTCCTGTGTTTTTGGTTTTCAGGAGATACATCGGCCGCTGCGGCGAAAAGTTTCCTAAAAAATCACTCTCAGCGAATAAAAATTACTCTCAGTGAATAACTAAAAAAACGACTCTGAGTGAGTTGAACTGAGTTGAACTACGACGCGATGCGCGTGCGCAAAAATTGCGCATGGCACCGTGGTCGCGAGATGCGGTGCGCAAAGTCTGCACAAAAACCTGCGCAAAAAACACATGCGAAACGTGCAAAGCCCCAAATCGCGCTTAGCTTTTGGGCTGGCATGGTCTGTGCACAAAGCAGGGACATCCCCTTGCGCGGCGCCCCCTTGTAAAGCGCTGCCCAGCACAGAAAGGAAACCAACATGTACGCCAAACAAATCATCTCCAAACATATGCACTATGTCTTGTTGCTGGCCCTGGCCGCCGTATTTTTCATCGCCTGCGATGACGCCGCCAACACCAAGAGCCTCGGCGAGACGACGGTACAAAGCGCCGCTGCCATTGCCCACTCCAGCGCTGCAGTCGATCCAGCGCTTGCTACGGCCAGCGCTAAGGCTGACTGCGCCTGCGATACGGGCTGTGCGTGCGGCTGTGCGGACGGCACCCCGTGTAAGTGCGCGGACAACGCCAAATGCGGCTGCGCCGACGGGGCCAAGTGCGACTGTGCCGACGGTAACTGCAAGTGCGCCGATGGTAACTGCAAGTGCGCCGACGGGGCCAAGTGCGACTGTGCCGACGGTAACTGCAAGTGCGCCGATGGTAACTGCAAGTGCGCCGACGGGGCCAAGTGCACCGGCTGCGCCAAGGCCGGAAAATGCGGACAGGCCAAACCCGGTGGCTGCGCTGGCCGACATGCCCACGCACATCCCTAAGCGCACCGCCGACGCGCCATGACCCGCCCCGCTCCCGCCCCCGCCCGCTCCAACCGATGGCTGCACACCTTGGGCCTCTTGGCCGCCGCCCTCACCCTGCTGCTGCTGCTGGTGGCCTTTAAATACCTAGCCCAAAACGAACACAACGAGCGCGAGCGCACCCTCACCCTGGCGCGCACCCTGAGCTACGCCATCTCCGGGCTCGTCCGGGAAACCCCCGACGAAGAAGGGCGGCTCAGCGCCATCCTGGACGAAGTGGCCGGCGACGAAGCGGTGCGCGGCATCGGCATCATCGACCGCAACGGCGTCCCGTTGTTGGCTCGCGGGCACACCCCATTGCCCCACCTGCCCCCATTGGCCGACGGCGAGCAGTTCTACCGCCACGACGGTCTCTTCGTGGCCGTGCACCCCTTCGCCATCCAGCGCGGCTGCTCGTCGGGTGCCGAACACCACTGCGCCTGCGGCTCGCCCACCGACTGCCAATGCGACGCGCACGCGCACGACCAGTGGGTCATCGGCCCGGGGCAATACGGGCTCGCCATGTTGCTGACCCCTTCCGCCGCCCAAAGCGCCCGGCGCGCCGTATGGATGGCCGCGGGTTCGGCCCTGCTCATCATTGTGGGCTTTGCGGTGGCCCTGCTGCTCTTGCGCCGCTCCATCGGCATCAACACGCAGCTCACCGCCGAGATCGCGCGCACCGAACAGCGCCACAGCGCCCTGGCCTCCCAAGCCCTGGCCGCCGCCGGGATGGCCCACGAAGTCCGCAATCCCTTAAGCGCCATTTCGGGGCACACCCAGTTGCTGGCCGAGACCGCCCCGTCGCCAGAGGCCCGACAGCGCGCCGCCTTGGTACTGCAAGAGCTGTCGCGGGTGCAGGACCGCCTCGAAGAGTTCTTGTCCTTCAGCGCCCGGCGCACCCTCGACAAAACCGCGGTGCACCTGCACGCCCTGGCCCAAGACGCCATCGACCTGCTGCGCGCCGACGCCGATCGCCGCGGCACCACCCTCGTCCTCGACAGCGCCAACGCCGACACCACTGCGATGGCCGACGCCTACCAACTCAAAGAGCTCGTCCTCAACCTACTGCTCAACGCCATCGCCGCCAGCGACACCCCCGGGCACATCCGCGTGCGCATCGACGACGCAGGGCACGCGCCGACGCTCACCATCTGCGACGACGGGCCGGGCATTCCCGCGGCGCAACTCGCCCGGGTCTTCGAACCCTACTTCACCACGCGCAAGGGCGGCACCGGACTGGGCCTCGCCATCGCCCGCCGCATCGCCTTGGACCACGGGGCCACCCTCACCCTCGAAAACCGTCCCGGAGGCGGTTTGAAAGCGTCGTTGGCATTCCCGCCGCGACAGGTATAGTGCCGCCATGAGCTACGTCCTCCTCATCGACGACGACGACGCCTTCCGCGCCATGCTGGCCGAAACCTTGCGCGCCCTGGGACTCACGGTGCGCGACGCCCCCTCGGCAGAAGCGGCCTTCCGCGACCTAGACGACCCGCCCACCCTGGCCTTTGTCGACCTGCGCATCGACGGCGACGACGAGGCCGGACTGGAAATACTGCTCGCCCTGCGCGAGCGCTTCGCCCAACTGCCCGTGGTGATGCTCACGGCCTACGGCGAGGTCACCACCGCTGTGGCCGCCATGAAAGCCGGCGCCCTCGACTTCATCGAGAAACCCGTAAACCTCGAGCGCATCCGCGCGCTGGCCCAAAGCTTCTTCGCCCCCGACGACGACCCCAACGAAACGCCACCCCTGCTCTTCGGCGGCATCTTTCCGGGCGATCCCCCCATGCGCGAGGCCACCGCGCTGCTCCACGCCGCCGCCGCCACCGAGAGCCCCGTGCTCATCACCGGCGAGAGCGGCACCGGCAAGGAGTTGGCCGCCGCCTTCATCCACGAGAACAGCCCGCGCAAGGACGGCCCCTTTGTCTGCGTCAACTGCTCGGCCATCCCCGAAGCCCTGGTCGAATCCGAGATGTTCGGCAACGTGGCCGGCGCCTTCACCGGAGCCCTCAAAGCCCGCGAAGGCCGCTTTGCCGCAGCCCATGGCGGCACGCTCTTCTTAGATGAGATCGGCGAAATGGCCCTGCCCCTGCAGGCAAAACTGCTGCGGGTGTTGCAGGAAAAAACCTTCGAGCCCGTGGGTTCGAACAAGTCCCGCCAAGTGGATGTGCGCATCGTGGCGGCCACCAATCGCCCCCTGGCCGAAGCCCTGGAAGGCGCCCAGCTCCGCGAAGACCTCTACTACCGCATCAGCGTCTTTCACGTGCACCTGCCGCCCCTGCGCGAGCGCCCCGCCGACATCTTGCCCTTGGCGCTGCAGCTCCTGTCCCAAACCGGGGGAGCGCGCCCGGTGAGCCTCTCCCCCGAGGCCGCCGACATGCTGCGCCAACACCCGTGGCCCGGCAACATCCGCGAGCTCGCCAACGCCATGGAGCGCGCGCGGTTCTTGGCCCGCGGCGGCACGATTCGCCCGACGCACCTGCCCTTCGCCCCCGCGCCAGCAGCGGTCGCCCTGCCCCCACACGTCCCCCAGGCCCCGGTGGTACCCCTGCTGCAAATGGAGCAGCAGCTCATCGCCAACGCCCTGCGCGAAACCGACGGCAACCGCACCGAAGCCGCCAAACGCCTGGGCATGAGCCGACGCGCGCTGCTGTACAAACTCAAGCGCTATGGGCTGTCCTAGACCCCGAAGACAAAATTGCGCTCTTTGCCTTCGCGCCAAGGCGTGGCATATAGCAACCACCGCCATTCACGGCGGCAGACAAGTGAGGAACACATGCACATTCCGGTAAAAAACAACGTTACGTGGGTTGGCAAAATCGACTGGGAACTCAAGCGCTTTCACGGCGAGGAGTACTCCACCCACCGCGGTTCCACCTACAACGCCTACCTCATTAAAGAAGAAAAAAATGTCCTCATCGACACCGTGTGGATTCCCTACGCCCAAGAGTTCGTCGACAACCTCGAAACCGAAATCGATCTCAACGACCTCGACTTCATCGTGATGAACCACGGCGAGATCGATCACTCCGGCGCCCTGCCCGAGCTGATGCGCCGCCGCCCCGACCTGCCCATCTACTGCACCGCCGCCGCCGTCAAATCCCTCAAGGGGCAGTACCACGGCGACTGGGAGTTCCGCACGGTCAAGACCGGCGACAGCATCGACATCGGTAACGGCAAGAGCCTCGTCTTCGTCGAGATGAAAATGCTGCACTGGCCCGACAGCATGGCCACCTACCTCACCGGCGACAACATCCTGTTCAGCAACGACGCCTTCGGCCAGCACTACGCCGTCAACCACCCCTTCAACGACCTGGCCAACCAAGAAGAACTCTACGCCGAGTGCATCAAGTACTACGCCAACATCCTGACGCCCTTCAGCGCCCTGGTGGCGCGCAAGATCGACGAGGTGCTCGCCCTCAACTTGCCCATCGACATCATCGCCACGAGTCACGGCGTCATCTGGCGCGACAACCCCACGCAGATCGTCGAAAAGTACGCGGCCTGGGCACGCGACTACCAAGAAGATCAAATCACGCTCCTCTACGACACCATGTGGGAGGGGACGCGCCGCATGGCCGACGCCATCGCCGAGGGCATCCGCGACAGCCGCCCCAACACCATGGTCAAGGTCATCAACATCGCGCGCACCGACAAAAACGACGTCATCACCGAGGTGTTCAAGTCGCGCCTCATCCTCGTGGGCTCGCCCACCATCGGCAAGGGCGTCACCAACGCCACCGCCGGCATCCTGGAGATGCTCGAGTGCCTGCGCTTTAAAAACAAAAAAGCCGCGGCATTTGGCTGCTACGGCTGGAGCGGCGAAGGGGTGCCCCGCATCCGCGCCTGGCTCGAGCGCGCCGGTTTCGCCATCGCCGACGAGGGTCTGGGTGTCCTGTGGAACCCCGACATCGACGCCCTCGAAAACTGCCGGGCCCTGGGCCGCAAGCTCGCCAACGCATAACGCCGCACTCCTCCCGCCGCACCACCGATGAAGCCCGAAGCCTACCTCGACAACGCCGCCACCACGCGCCCCTGGCCCGAGGTCTGCGCCGAGATGCAGCGCGTGCTCACCGCAGACTTCGGCAACGCCGCCGCGCGCAATGCCCGGGGGTTTCAGGCCGCCCGCGACATCGAGCGCGCCACCGCCCACATCCTCGACCTGGTCGGCTCGGGCGACTGGAAAGTCGTCTTCACCTCCGGCGGCACCGAGAGCGACAACCTGGCCATCCGCAGCGCCGCGCCCAAGGGACCGCGCACCGCCATCGTCACCAGCACCGTCGACCACGCCGCCGTGCGCGAGTGCAGCGCCGCCACCTGTCCTGCCGACGACCTCACCCTGATCTCCGCTGGGGCTTCCGGGGTGCTCGAAGCCCGCGCTGTGGCCGACGCCATCACCCCCCAAACCGCCCTGCTGGCGATAACCGCCGCGAGCAACGAGATGGGCACCTTGCAGCCCGTCAACGACATCACCGCCTGGGCCAAGGCGCGCAACCCACGCCTGCGCATTCACGTAGACGCCGTGCAAGCCGTCGCCCAAACGACGCGCCTCGACTTCTCGAAAGACATCGACACCGTGGCCCTCTCCGCCCACAAAATCCACGGACCCCAGGGCGTCGGCGCCCTGCTGGTGCGGCCCGGGGTGTCGCTGCGGCCCCAGTTGTTCGGCGGCGACCAGCAATCGGGCCTGCGCCCGGGCACCCCCAACCTGCCGGGCATCGTCGGCTTTGGCGAAGCGGCACGCCTCACCCGCGAACGGCGCGAGGCCGGTGTGCGCCACATGCAAGCTTTGAGCGCGGCCCTCATCGACGGCCTGCTGCGCGTGCCCGGCACCTACTTTTTGGGCAACCCCCAACAACGCGCGCCGGGCCTCTTCTTTGTGGCAGCGGCAGACATCCCCTCCGAGGTGCTGCTCCACGGGCTCTCCCTGCGCGGCGTCATCGCGTCCGCGGGATCCGCCTGCCACGCCAGCCGCAAAGAACCCGCGCGCTGCCTCGTGGAGGCGGGCCTCAAACCCACGGACGGCGCCCTGCGCTTCAGCCTCTCCTTCGACACCACCGAAACCGAAATCCACCAGGCCATTCGCGCCTTTGGCGACGTGTGCCAGGCCGTTCGCAGCGGCCACACAGGAGGACTGCATGACTGACACCCCCTACAGCGGACCGGGCGTACTGCTGCGCATCGGCGAACTCTTTTTGAAGCGCGGCAACCGCCACCTATTTTTTCAGGCCTTGCTCGCCAACGTGCAGCGGGCCCTCAAGGGGCGCGACGACATCCGCATCTCCCACGCCATGGGGCGCATCTACATCGAAGGGGCCAGCGACGAAGACTTGCTGCGCCGTCTGCGCTGGGTCTTTGGCCTCACCTCGATCTCGCCGGGCATCTTCTGCGACCCCGACATCGACGTCATCACGCCCATCGCCGTAGATCTGGCCCGCACCCACCCCGGCGGCCCCGAAACGCGCTTTCGTGTGGCGGCCCGGCGCGCAGACAAAACCTTCCCGCTCAACTCTGGGCAAATCGGCGCCCACGTGGGCGGGCAAATCCACCTGGCCACGGGCTTCCGCGTCGACCTCGAACAACCCGATCTCTCGGTGGGCGTCGAAGTGGGCCTCAAGCGCACCTTCATCTGGGCGCGGCAGCTTCCGGGCGGCGGCGGACTCCCCGTGGGCACCGCCGGGAAAGTGGCCCTCCTGCTCTCGGGGGGCCTCGACTCGCCGGTGGCGGGACACATGCTGCAAAAGCGCGGCGTCGAGCTCACCGGCATCTACTTTCACGCGGCGCCCTACACCTCGGATGGCGCCAAAGAAAAGGTCATCGCCTTAGCCCGCATCCTGGCGGCCCGGCAGCGCCGTTTTCAATTGTTGGTGGTGCCCTTTGCACCGGTACAAGAGGCCCTGCGCGACATCGTCGACCCCACCTGGCTCGTGCTGCTCTACCGCCGCGCCATGGTGCGCATCGCCGAAATGATCGCCCGCGGCGAGGGCATCTCGTGCCTGGCCACCGGCGAGAGCGTGGGGCAAGTGGCGAGCCAAACCCTGGCCAACATCGCCACGGTCGAAGACGCCGCCGCCCTGCTGGTGCTGCGCCCCGTCATCGCCATGGACAAGGCCGAGATCATCCGCATCGCGCGGGACATCGACACCTACGAAACCTCCATCCTGCCCCACGACGACTGCTGCACGCTGTTCACGCCCCGCCACCCCCAGACCCGGGGCCGCGCCGATCTGGCGCAGCGCTACGAAGCCCGCCTGCCGCACCTCGACCAACTGCTGCAAACCGCCGCCGAGACCGCCGAGCGCATCCTGCTCTAACGCAAGGCAACAACGGCACAACGCGCGCCAAGGCGCACAGACCAAATGCGCACCCGAAGTGCCCCGTAAAGATGGGGCACCCGGACAGCGCTAAGCGGTTCTATTGGGGGAGATTAGTAGAGGCGGATGTTGTCGAGGTAGATGTCGCAGGTGCTGGCTTTGTTGGTGCAACCCCAGTCGATGGCCTGCAGGGTCTTTTTCACCGTATCTAAAGAGGGACTCGGATGCGTAAACCCAGGAATAGAGCAGTTTTCATCTACGTAAGAAGAAGCGACAAAGCTGGACCAGGGCACTTTCACCGTGCTGTAGGAAGTCGACGAGGGGATGGTTAACTCGAAGGAGTAATGCCCCACGGCGCAATCCACATCGCCGCCGTAAGCGCTGGTCTGGGTCTTGGCCGATACCAGCGAAAGAAAGTAAACATTCTTCGTGGCGAGCCACTCGGTGTTGTCGACCACAGTGCCCTTGATGTCGAACTGAATGCCCTGGTAGGCCGAGGCATCGTAGCAAGAGCCCGCGCCGTTACCGCCCAAGAAGGCCAGGGAGACGCCGCCGTAGACTTGCGCGCTAGTGTCGTGCTTGAAGTGCACCACGCCGCCATTGCTGCCGTCCTGGATGTGCTCCAAAAGTGCCGAGCCGGGATACGAAGACCAAGAGCCGTCGCGACCGTCGCCTTGTCGGGGATTGGGCAGGGCTTGAAATTCGATACCGGGATCGCGTTCCATGTCGTCCATTCGGCCATCGGAGCCCGTGCCCACCACGGTTTGAATGTCGCACACCGAGGCCGCAGGCGTGGGTTTGATGCGGACATCGCCCGCATCTACGCCCACCGAGGCGGTGTTACAGCCGGAGATCTCGATGGGGCCATTGAGCACGTGACCGGTGACCGCAAAGCGGCTGGCGCCGAGCTTGCGCACGGAGACGGGTTTGCCCTGCTGCATGGCTTCGAGACCGGGGACATCGCTGCCCGTCTTGACGATGATGGAAGCTTCGCCGGCCAACTTGTTGTCGAGGCCCGAGCAGTTGTAAGTGAGGGTGCTGCCGCTGGCCGAAGCCGTGCACTTGGTGCGGCTTTGGCGGTACTTGAGGATGCGGCCCGGGGTGGAGGTCCACACTTTGTTCTTCTTCCAGGCGTCGACCAGCTCGTTGAGGTGCACGTTAAAGTCGGAGGCCTTGATGGGGCCAAAGCCGTGGAATTGGGTCTCGTCGTTGTAGTCTTTGTCGTGCACGACGCTGTGGAACTCGCGCACAGCCCAGCCATTGCGTTCGATGGCGTTGTAGACGTGATTCCAAAGTACGTCTGCTTCGTAGTAGCGCGCGTACTTGGAGTAGGTGCGCGGCCACACGTCGAAGGTGATGGTCATGTCGCCGGTGGCCTCGTTGCCGTTGATGGGCGGGTTGTCGGAGCCGTTAAAGGGATCGCGGTTGCCAGCGCGGCTGCCGATGTGGCCCGCACGCTGAACGCCGGCAATGCCGTCGGCCGGAAAATAGTCATAGGGATAAACGAAGAAGAAGAGCTCTTTTTGCCACTCGTCTGCCATGGCAAAAATTTGATCGGTGTACTGCTTGGATTGAACCGCTTCTACTTCTACGGCGGCGCCCTCAACCTTCTCGTGGTTCATGGAGTGGTTGGACATCTCGTGGCCGTCCTGGATCATGCTCAGCACATCATCCCAGGTGCTGCCGCCCTCGCCCTTGATGCACTCGCTGACGATGATGCCGGGGGAGCCCATGATGTTGTGGCGGTTCAATTCGCCGCGCCCCACGATGGGGAGCTGACGAACCGCGTAGCCGCACATGTCGTCGAAAATCATGGAGTAGGCCCCTGCGGCGTCGTCGCGCCAAACCGCCATGCCCTCTACCGACAAGGCACCCGCGTCTGTCTTGCTGTCGCAGGCCAGCGCGGTCTCGGGGATAAAGTCGTAATTGTCGGCGCCGGGATAGGTGGGCGTGTAATTGTCGGGAATGAACGTCCAGTCATCGGGAATGGGCGGGAGCTCGGGCGTATTCGGATTGTTCGTATCAATCGGGATGTTGGGGTTGTTCGTGTCGATCGGGATGTTGGGGTTGTTCGTATCAATCGGATTGTTCGGGTTGTTGGGATTGTTCGTATCAATCGGATTGATCGGGTTGTTGTTGTTGTAGTTCGGGTTGTTCGGGTCGTTGGGATCCGTCGAATAATAGTTCGGATCGTTGGGATCCGTCGAATGGCCTGAATTCCAATTGTTATCGTTGTTGTTCGCGTCGCCTGTGGGGTGGCGGGCGCTATCATCGCCGCATGCCACCGCGCCGAGCAGGGCCACGAGCGCAACAATGCTGAGCAGTCTTTGGTGAAGCATTTTTGACTCCTTGGAAAAGGGTTATGAAAAAATGGGGTTAACGAAGATTAGTAGAGGCGGATGTTGTCGAGGTAGATGTCGCAGGAGGTGGCCGTGTCGGTGCAGCCCCAGTCCAGGGCTTGCAGGGAGCTCAGCACCTGATCCAGCGAGGGGCTCGGATGGCTGCTGACGCCTTCGGGAGTGCAAGTCGTGGGATCTACGTAGGTCGAAGCCTGGAAGTCGGTCCAGGGCACTCTTACCGTGGTGTATGAACCCGTGGGGCTGGGCATCATCTTGTGGTAGTGGCCCACTTGGCAGGGTGCGTCACCGCCATAAGCGCTGGTTTGGGTCGGCGCCGATACCAGCGAGAGGGTGTACATGTTCAGGGTCCAGTCGGTGGGATCGACCACGGAGCCCTTGATGTCAAACTCAATGCCCTGGTAGGCCCTGGCATCGTAGCAAGTGCCGCCGCCATTCCCTTCCATGAAGGCCAGGGAGATACCGCCGTACACCGCTTCGCTACCCTTGTTGTAGTGCACCACCATGGAGCCGCCATCGCTGATGTGCTCCAGGAGCGCCGAGCCGGGGTACGAAGACCAAGAGCCGGTGCGGCCGTCGCGCTGCTGCGGGTTGGGCAGCACTTGCAATTCGATACCGGGTTCGCGCTCCAGGTCGTCCATTTGGCCGTCGGAGCCCGTGCCCTTCACGGAGAGAATGTCGCAAACCGAATTCGCCGGTTGGGGTTTGGCGCGGACATCGCCCGCATCTACGCCCACCGAGGCGGTGTTGCAGCCGGAAATTTCGATGGGGCCATTGAGCACGTGGCCGGTGACCGCAAAGCGACTGGGGCCGAGCTTGCGCACGGAGACCGGCGCGCCCTGCTGCATGGCTTCGAGACCGGGGACATCGCTTCCCGTCGTAACGATGATGGAGGCTTCGCCGGCTTGTTTGTCGTCGAGACCCGAGCAGTTGTAGGTGAGGGTGTTGCCGCTGGCAGAGGCCGTGCACTTGGTGCGGCTGTGGCGGTACTTAAGAACGCGGCCCGGGGTGGTGGGCCACAGTTTGTTCTTTTTCCAGGCGTCGACCTGATCATTGAGGTGTTCGTTAAAATCGGAGGCCTTGATGGGGCCAAAGCCGTGGAATTGGTTTTCGTCTTCGTAGTCGTTGTCGTGCACCACGCTGTGGAACTCGCGCACGGCCCAACCATTGCGCTCGATGGCGTTGTAAACGTGATTCCACAGAACGTCTTTTTCGTAATAGCGCGCGTACTTGGAGTAGGTGCGCGGCCACACGTCGAAGGTGATGGTCATATCGCCACTGGCTTCATTGCCGTTGATGGGCGGGTTTGTGGAGCCGTTAAAGGGATCGCGGTCGCCAGCGCGGCTGCCGATATGGCCCGCGCGCTGAACGCCAGCAATGCCGTCAGCCGGGAAGTAGTCGTAGGGATAGACAAAGAAGAAGAGTTCTTGTTGCCACTGGCCCGCCGATGCAAAAATTTGATCGGTGTACTGCTTGGACTGAACCGCTTCTTCTTCAACTGCGGCACCCTCAACTTTGTTGTGGTTCATGGAGTGGTTGGACATCTCGTGGCCATCGCGGATCATGCTCAGCACGTCGTTCCAGGTGCCGCCCTCGCCCTTGATGCACTCGCTGACGATGATGCCGGGGGAGCCCTTGATGTTGTGGCGGTTCAATTCGCCGCGCCCCACGACTTGGAGCTGGCGAACCGCGTAGCCGCACATGTCGTCGAAAATCATGGAGTAGGCCGCGTCGGCGTCGTCGCGCCAAACCGCCATGCCCTCTACCGATAAGGCACCCGCGTCGGTCTTGCTGTCGCAGGCCAGCGCGGTCTCGGGGATGAAGTCGTAATTGTCGGCGCCGGGATAGTTGGGCGTGTAATTGTCGGGGATGTATGTCCAGTCGCCCGTAATCGGCGGCAGATCCGGGTTGTTCGGATTGTTGGGATTGTTCGGGTTGTTGGGGTTGTTGGGATCACTGGAATTGTTGTTGTTGTAGTTGGGATTGTTCGGGTTGTCCGGATGGTTGGGATCGTCGGTATCGTTGGGATCGTAGTTAAGGTTGTTGTCTTTTGAACCCGATGGGGTTCTCGCGCTGTCGTCACCGCAAGCGCCTAGGCCCAGCATGAGCCCCAACGCCAACAGCGCCACGAAAGTTGAAGAGAAAGTAGATTTTTTCATTCTAACTAGCTCCTTGGGTTAACGGGCGTTCCGGGCCCTTAGTTATTGCTATGAACTTAACACATCTGCTCAAATCCATGTGCATTATTTTGCTCATTTCAAGCATTCTCCCCCTATTTTGCGGACAAAGACACAACGCAACCATAAAAAAGCCAACTCGTTAAAATTTGATGCCAGGCGAAAAACAGTTTTGTGCATTTTTGTCGTATTGATGTCCATTTCGTAACTGGCAGAAATGTACATTTTTGTTTTTTGTCCCTATGGTTATGGTAGGATAGCTTGTTCAACTGCGTGTACAAAAAACGCCATCATTTGATCAAAAAGCGCCATCTATCGCCGTGGCGTGGGTTTGCGACATGAGGCAACGACAAGCTAGTAACGTTTTTCAAGTTTGCAATTGAGATGGGCCGGTATCCGGTGGATGTCCCCCAAAAGCACCGGCGCCCCACTTAACATTACGAGGCTCCCAACAACGCAAAATCACATAGCAGGTACAGTATGCACAAATCACCCCACACCCAAGTCGATTGGCATGAACGCATCCTCAACCAGGCCGCCATTCGAAACGTCATCGCCCTGCGACGCGAGTTGCCCATCTTTCTCATCCGCTGGGACCCGGACAAGCCGCTGGCCAAGGGCGAAAAGCCACTGGAGTGGATCGACCTGAGCGAACCGGACAACCGCGTGGTGCGTCCCCAACACTTCGAGTCTTATTTCGGCCAAGACACCATGCGCGACGCGCACCACATCGAAGCCCTGAAGCGAGCCGCCCAAACCCAAGACACCGTCCTCAAAGAGCTATACGGCGCTTGGGATATTTTTCACCCGCAGCCCCAAGAGCCCGGCCGCCCCTTCACCTTCTTGTATGCCGGTCAGTTCCTGCTCGAAAACCCCAGCGTGACCTCCATCGGCAACGCGTGGCGTCAATTGACCGGACAAGAGCCCGCATCGGCCAACCAGGACTTTGTGCAGTTCGTGCGCATGCACCTCTCGCTGCCCGTCTTCTGCCCCGACCTGCTGCGCGCCGTAAAGCGCTTCATTAAACTGTGGGGCGACTACATCCACTACGGAGACGACGACGGCAGCATTCGCGACGAAATCCACGCGCTAAACAGCGACGAATTTGCGCGGTTTTGGCCCATTCGCGACTGGATCGACTCCGTGCTCAGCCCCAACAAATTTTTGCCGCCGCCCTGGCACTATCTCGGTCACCTCACCGACTGGATGAAGGTGGGCATGGGCATCAACACCTTGCCCACCACCGTGATGGCCATCATGCCGGTGGACATCCGCGACGAGCCCATCGACCCTGTCGACGCCCTGGTGCGCAACGCCCAAATCCAACGCGCCTGCATCACCTTTGCCCGCGAGATGCCCGAGAGCGCCGCCACCACCCTGCAGGACTACGGCATCGCCATCATCACCTCGACCCGCAAGGGCAAAAACTCCGCCCGCGCCCGGCTAGAGCTGCGCGAACGCGCCCAAAAATTCCGCAACTTCATCTACGAAAAATTCGGCGTACGCACCGTGGTGGGCATCGGGCACTCCCTCGCGCCCGGCGCACCTCTCAATGAATCCTATCGCGAGGCCGTCATGGCGCTCCACATGTGCGTCCAGCTCGAAAAAGACGTGCTCTTTTACGACGAGCACGGCATCGAAGAAAAATTTCGCTACGGCCAACTGCACAAGGCCACCGAGCGCCTCCTCGAGGCCATCGACCGCGAAAACAGCTCGGCCCTCAAGCTGGCCTGCGACCAATACGTGCAGCTCGTGCTGCGCTACGCCAACCAGCGCATCGAGGTGGTGCGCAGCCAATTCCTGGCCACGCTCTTCCAGGTGTTCAACACTCTGCAACGCCGCACCCCCATGCGCCACGACGCCCGCGAGAGCTTCATCAACGAGCTGGCCGACCGCCTCGAAGACGCCCGCTCCATCGACCAAGTCATCGACGGCTTCAACGACTCCCTGCAGCGCCTGAGCTTCGTCACCACGCGCGCCTGGCGCGGCCCCAGCGTCATGCTCCTGGAGGCCACCCTGCAGTACCTACGCGAAAACTTCTTCGAGCCCCTGCCCCTGCCCGAGGTGGCGCGCAAGGCGGGTTTCTCGGTGCCGGTGTTCACCCGCGTCTTCAAACAGGCCACGGGCATGTCCTATCTCACGTACCTGCGCACCATCCGCATCGAGCACGCCAAAAAACTGCTGGCCACCACGACGCTCACCCTGGAGCAAATCGGACAGAGCTGCGGCTTTCACTCCCAGCACCACCTCATCCGCTCCTTCAAGCGCGTCACCGGGCTAACGCCGGGCAACTACCGCAAGCGTCACAGCAATTTCCCCGTCGAATAACGCGGCAAAATTCGGTAGGCTGCACCCGCCATTGTCACAGCGACACAGCGACACAATGATGCGAAGCGACAACGCCACAACGGCGAGAGGGGAACGACGATGATCAGGACATGGGCCGAAATCAACGAGAAGATCGCCGCGGGAAAAGCCGTGGTGCTCACCGCCGACGAAATCATTGACTACGTAGACCGCAAGGGCCTGGACGCCGCCGCCAAAGAGGTCGACGTGGTGACCACCGCCACCTTTGGCCCCATGTGCTCCTCGGGATGCTTTCTCAACTTCGGCCACAGCACGCCCAAGATGCGCATCACCGAGGCCTGGATCTCCGATGTCCCCGCATACTGCGGCATCGCCGCCGCCGACGTTTACCTGGGCGCCACGGAACTGCGCCACAACGATCCAGCCAACGTCGACTTCCCCGGCGACTTCAAGTACGGCGGGGGCGACGTCATCGAGGCGCTGGTGGCGGGCAAAAAACTGCAGCTCTTCGCCCTCTCCTACGGCACCGAAGATTACCCGCGCAAAGAGCTCCGCACCTGGTTCGACATCAACGATCTCAACCAGGCCATCATGGTCAACCCGCGCAACTGCTACCAAAACTACAACGTGGCGGTGAACACCTCCAACCGGCGCATCTACACGTACATGGGCATCCTCGAACCCAACGCCCGCAACATGACCTACTGCTCCGCCGGGCAGCTCTCTCCGCTGCTCAACGACCCCTGCTACGAAACCATCGGACTGGGCAGCAGCGTGTGGCTCGCCGGCGCCCGCGGCATGGTGTACGCCCCGGGAACCCAGCACTGCCCCAGCGCCGAGCGCGGCGACAACGACGTGCCGGTGGAAGGCGCAGGCACCCTGGCCCTCACCGGAGACATGAAGCAGATGAACCCCGAGTTTGTCCGCGCGGCCCGCTTCAAGGGATACGGCGTCTCGCTGGCCCTGGGCGTGGGCATCCCCATCCCCATACTGAACGCCGACATTTTGCGCCGCACCACCATCCGCGACCGCGACATCGAGGCGTGCTGTATCGATTACGCCCACGACTACCCGCAAAAGACCGGCCGCGTGCTGGCCCGCTACAACTACGCGCAGCTCCGCAGCGGACAGGTGTCGCTCAACGGCAAAGACGTCACCGTCTCGTCGATGTCCTCGTATCACAAGGCGCTGAAGGTCGCCGAGTTGCTCAAGGCCGAGATCCGCGACGGCCGCTTCTTGCTCTCGCAACCCGCCCAGCTCCTGCCGCGCGAGGGCACCCTGAACGGGCTCGCAATCAAAGGAGAGCCGCGATGAACACCCCCCTCAAGGCCTATCTCTACTTTCCCAAAAGCGAGACCGAGAAGCCGATCATCTGCCACCTGATCCGCGACTTCAACCTCGACATCAACATCTTCCGCGGCAAGATCACCCCGGACGAAGAGGGCTACCTCTCGCTGCAGATCAGCGGCGACGCCCAAGACATCGAACGCGCCTTCGACTACCTGCGCGCCTTCAACGTCGAGATCCACGCCGGCGCTGTGGGCCTCATGTGGGACGCCGCCCGCTGCACCCACTGCGGCCATTGCACCGCCCACTGCCCCACCGACGCCTTGCACTTTGGCGACGCGCGCACCCGCACGATGGCCTTCGACGAGACGCGCTGTATCGAGTGCCTCGCCTGCGTCACCCACTGTCCCTTCGGCGCCTGCATCTCCAACTTCTAGCCATGACGAAGACGCGACACGTCCGCACTTTCTCGTGGAAGACCACCCACCTGCGGGTCATGAGCCAGCACTACGACGCCGTGACCCAGGCCGTTGTCCAGCACCGCCGACAACTGGAGGCCTACATCAAGCGCCACCGCGACTTCGCCGATGCCCTGGCGCCCTTGCCCCTGCGCGACGACGCACCAGAGGTGGTCCGGCGCATGGCCGACGCATCCCGACGCACCGGGGTGGGTCCCATGGCGGCGGTGGCCGGTGCCCTGGCACAGCTCGGCGTCGAGACCGCCACAGCCTTGGGCGAGCGCGACGTCTTTGTCGACAACGGCGGCGACATGTTTTTGCACCTCGAGAGCCCGTTGCCCGTGGGCATCTACGCCGGACCGAAACACCCGGCCTTCGCCTTCGACGTCCAGCCCGCGCAAACACCGCTGGCCATCTGCGCCTCCTCGGGCCACATGGGGCGCTCCTTCAGCCGCGGCAATTGCGACCTGGCCTGCGTCCTCGCCGAAGACGCTGCGCTGGCAGACGCCGCCGCCACGATGCTCGCCAACCGCATCCACAGCGTCCACGACTTGAAACCCGCCACGCGGGAGGCGATGCGCATACCGGGAATCATCGGCGTGCTGGCCACGACAGGACAACGCACGGCGCTGGCCGGGACCCTACCGGAGTTCATCCGCGCCGACGACCTGGACACCTTGCTGTCGCCGGTGACCGGTCAATAACCGCTAGAGATAACGCGTTGAAGGATTGATAGACGGCGGCGCCCGGAGATCAGTTGATGACCACAGGCTTGATGCACTCGATGTTGGTGGTGATGCGGAAGTTGGAGCCCGTGGGGTTGCGCTCGGCGTGGAAGATATCCATGTCGTAATCTTGGCCGGCGACCAGCCCCAGGGTGTCGAGGTTAACCGAGGCTTCGAGGGGGCTGTGGATGCCGCCGATGTCGATCACGAGCCGCTTGTCGATGAAGACGAACACGTCGTCGTCGCCGCGGAAGGTGAAGACCTGGCCCGCGCGGTACTTGAAGGTCATGCGGAACTCGGTGGTGAAGCGGAAGTTGCGCACCTGACCGCCGTCGTCGCGATCGCCTGGGTCGCTGCCAAAGCCGTCGTTGTTGCCCAGCGGGAAGAAGCGGTTGGTGTCGAAGCTCCACACCGAGGGATTGTTGGGGTCGGGCGTCAGCTCGATTTGGTGCGTGTACTCCATGTTGATGCCCGGCACCGTGTTGTACCACTGGTTGAAGTTTTCGGCGGTGGTGGTGGTGAGGCCATTGGGCTTGTTGAACACCGGCTTGCCGTCGGAACCGAGCATGTCTTTTACGATGCCCGTCTCCGAGCGCTCGCCGGATTCGGTGCGGTTGAAGTCGGGGTTGCAGTCGGAGCCCGTACCCTTGCGAAAGTCGCGGACGATGGCCTTAAAGACGATGGGCGCGCCGTCGTCGCACAGCAGGGTGCCCTTGTTCACGCCGTCGTCATTGCCCGTGTTGTTGTTGTTCAATCCCGTGTTGTTATTGTTGTTCAGCCCCGTGTTGTTGTTGTTGTTGCTCGCGTTGTTGTCGCCCGGCGGCAGTCCGCGGCTATCGTCGTCGATTTCGCCGCAAGCCGCCAAGAGCAGCGCGCCGATCAGTAGGGGGGCAAACCAAGTATTCGAAAACCGCATATAACCCTAACCTTTCTATCCATCGTTCGAGATGGCATGAATCGCGTATGGCTTGTGCATACGGTAATGTTCCAAATGTAATTATCCGTCGAGAAAAGACCACAAAATGTTCATTTTAAATCCGTTGCATGTTCAAATCGCGGAACGCCCCCCAGAAGCCCCACAAAACGCCTCCGGCCCCTAGAAGCGGGCGCACAGATGCGTTACAAAATAAGCATGTCATTGCCCTGGGATCAAGCCGCCGACCTCTTTACCGCCCACCTGGCCGACGAGCGTCGCATGGCCGACAAAACCGTTGAAACTTATACCGCCGCCCTGGCGGAGTTCGCCGCCTTTTACCTCGCCCACGCACCCACCGACGACGCCCGGCAAGTCACCGCCGACGACATCCGCGATTACTTGGCCGATTTGTACGACCGCAACAAAGCCGCCAGCATCGCCAAAAAACTCGCGGCCCTGCGCAGCTTCTTCGCCTTCTTGAAGCGGCAAAAATGGGTGGACGACAACCCGGCCCGCGCGGTCAAAACCCCCAAGGTCCGCCGCACCCTGCCCGCCATCGTCTCGGTCGACGAAGCCCTGCGCCTCGTGGCGCCCCACGGCGACGACACACCACAAGACATCCGCGACCGCGCCATCCTGGAGATGCTCTACGGCAGCGGCCTGCGGGTCAGCGAGCTGGTGGCGCTCAACCTGGACAGCATCGACCACGAGAGCCGCATCGTCCGCGTCTTGGGCAAGGGCAGCAAGGAGCGCCTCGTGCCCGTGGGGTCTCACGCCGCTCGCGCCGTCGACAACTGGCGCCGCGTCCGCACCGACATCCTGCGCCGGGGGCACGCCCCGGATGCCCACGCCCTGTTCATCAGCCGCGAAGGCACGCGCCTCTCCGTTCGCAGTGTGCAGCGCATGGTCCGCGCCCGGGGCCTCGAAACCGGCACCCGCGAGTCCTTGCATCCCCACGCCCTGCGCCACTCCTTTGCCACGCACCTGTTGAGCAGCGGCGCCGATCTGCGCGCCATCCAGGAGATGCTGGGCCACGCCTCGCTCTCCACCACCCAGCGCTACACCCACGTGAGCATCGACGCCCTAAGCCGGGTCTACGACAACGCGCACCCATTTGCACAGCAGCCGCCCCGCATGTCCGCGGCAGCCGACAAACACACCAACACCGCCGCCACAGCACCGCAAGGCGACCCCAACGAGGCATCCACCAAATGAGGAACCCATGACCGACGCCCCCCAATTTCGCAGCACCACCATCATCACTGTTCGCCGCAATGGCGCGGTGGCCCTGGCCGGAGACGGACAAGTCTCCATGGGCAACACCGTCGTCAAGAGCACCGCAAAAAAGGTACGCCGCCTGGCGGGTGGCAGCGTCATCGTCGGCTTTGCCGGCGCCACGGCCGACGCCTTCACCCTCTTTGGCCGCCTCGAAGAAAAACTCGAAGAGTTCAACAACAGCCTGCCGCGCGCCGCTGTCGAGCTCGCCCGGGACTGGCGCACCGACCGCATCTTGCGCCGTCTCGAAGCCCTGCTGGTGGCCGCCGACAAAGAGGCCACCTTCCTCATCTCGGGCACCGGCGACGTCATCGAACCCGACGACGGCATCCTGGCCATCGGCTCCGGCGGCAACTACGCCCAGGCCGCGGCCCGCGCGCTCATGGAGCACACCGAACTGAACGCCGCCGAAATCGCCCAAGCCGCCCTGCGCATCGCGGCGTCGATCTGCGTCTTTACCGGCGGCGACATCGCCATCGAGGAATTGTAATGCGAGTTGTAATGCGAGCTGTCATGCCCACTGTCACGCCGCACACCGGAGAGTCCCATGCCCGATAAATCGCTGTACAGCAAAGGCAACCCCAACTTCACCCCGCGAGAAATCGTCTCCGAGCTCGACCGCTACATCGTCGGGCAACACAACGCCAAGCGCGCCGTGGCCATCGCCCTGCGCAACCGCTGGCGCCGCCAACAAGTGGCCGAAGAGCTGCGCGACGAGATCTCGCCCAAAAACATTTTGATGATCGGCCCCACCGGCGTGGGCAAAACCGAGATCGCCCGCCGCCTCGCGCGGTTGGCCAGCGCGCCCTTTGTCAAAGTCGAGGCCTCCAAATTCACCGAGGTGGGCTATGTCGGCCGCGACGTCGACGCCATTGTCCGCGACTTAATGGAAGCCGCCGTGGCCCTGGTGCGGCGCGAAGCCGAGTCCATCGTCGCGGTACGCGCCAAGGACATCGCCGAAGACCGCGTCCTCACGCAGCTCGCCGAAGAAGCCCAGCAGGCCAACGCCGCCCAAAGAGAGCCCTACGAATTGCCCGACCTCATGGATGACGATCTCACGCAGCAAAAAGACGAGCTGCGCCCCAGGCTCAGGGCTGGTGAGTTCGATCAGCACTACGTCGAAATCGAGGTCTCCGATACGCACACGCCCATGATCGAAGTGTTCAACATGGCGGGCATGGAAGAATTCAACATTAAGGACATGTTCCAAAGCCTGCCGGGGTTCAAGAACCGCACCAAAAACCGCAAGGTCAAGGTGCCCGAGGCCCTCGAGATTTTCACCGAGGCCGAAGCCGAAAAGCTCATCGACATGGACACCGTCATCGAAGAGGGGCGCGAACGCGCAGAGCAGTCCGGCATCGTCTTCATCGACGAGATCGACAAAATCGTCGGCAAGTCCCGGGGCGGCGGCAGCGGCGGTCCCGACGTCTCGCGCGAGGGCGTTCAGCGCGATCTGCTGCCCCTGGTGGAGGGCTCCACCGTCAACACCAAGTACGGCCCGGTCAAAACCGATCACGTCCTCTTCATCGCCGCGGGGGCCTTTCACATCAGCAAGCCCGCCGACATGGTGCCCGAGCTCCAGGGCCGCTTCCCCATCCGCGTCGAGCTCGATTCCCTGGGCGAGAACGACTTCATCCGCATCCTCAAAGAGCCCAAAAATGCCCTCACCAAACAGTACAGCGCCCTCATGCACACCGAGGGCGTCCAGTTGCAATTCGACGACAGTGCCATTGCGGCCATTGCCCACACCGCGGCATCGGCCAATCGCACCCTCGAAAACATCGGCGCGCGCCGCCTGCACACCGTGATGGAAAAACTCCTCGACGACATCTCATTCCGCGCCTCTGAAATGAACGGCGAAACCGTCCTCATCAACGGCGACCTGGTCCGAGACACCTTGGCCGGCGTCCTGCAAGACGAGGATCTCTCGCGCTACATTTTGTAACAATCTTCCCTTGGGCACCGGCACGCCCAAGGCCAACCGAGACGGAGGCTTACCTTGAAACGCAAAATGGCATGGATAGTGATTGGTGGACTTGTCTTCGCCCTGGCGAGCTTGGGCTGCACCGAAGACCGGCGCACCGATGGCGATGAGTTCGGCACCGACGACGAAAACTACAATTACAACAACTACGACGACAACAACTACGCGAACAACAACGTCCCGAACAATAACAACGCGAACAACAACGTCCCGGACAACAAC